>NZ_CP098747.1:1251666-1564583 GCF_023746535.1 Sneathiella marina
CGGGGCTGGCGGATGTGCGTTTCAGGCTGCCCCTACAAGAAAATTTATTTTAACTGGCAGTCCGGAAAATCAGAGAAATGCACCTTCTGCTTCCCGCGGATCGAAAATGGGGAGCCCACGGTATGCAGCGAGACATGCGTCGGCCGTATCCGCTATCTTGGGGTGATGCTCTATGATGCGGACCGTATAGAGGAAGCGGCGAGCGTTGCGGATGAGAAGGATCTTTATGAAGCGCAAACCGATATTTTCCTTGATCCGTCGGACCCTGAGGTCATTGCGGCGGCAAAACGCGATGGGGTTCCGGATAGCTGGCTCGCGGCGGCAAAGAAATCACCGGTCTATAAAATGGCCATGGATTGGAAAGTCGCCTTTCCCTTGCATCCGGAATACCGAACCTTGCCGATGGTCTGGTATATCCCGCCGTTGTCCCCAATCCAGAGCCGGTGGGATGAGGGCCAACTTGAAACCGATGGCGTTATCCCCGATGTCAGCAAGCTACGCATCCCGGTCAAATATCTTGCCAATTTGCTGACAGCTGGCAAGGAACAGCCTGTCACCCATGCGTTGGAGCGGATGCTGGCGATGCGCGCCTATATGCGGACCAAACATGTCGAGGGTGCGCCCGATGAGAGCATCCTTGATCATGTCGGACTGGAGACGGCGATGGTGGAGGACATGTACCAGATCATGGCGATCGCCAATTACGAAGACCGGTATGTCATCCCGACAAATCATCGTGAATATGCCGGCAAAACGCCTTTCGACAATGAAATTGCCTTCGCGTCACGTTCTGAATGCGGATTCAGCTTTGGCGATGGGTGTTCGGGCGGAACATCTAAGCCAAGCCTGTTTGGCGGGCGAACCCATAAAAACACGATGAACGGCCAAATCAGGAGAGACAAATGAAAACCTTCAAAATACTCGGTTTGCTGCTTACTTATCCGACACCTGAGCTTCAGGAGAACATGGGTGAATTGACCCGTGTTTTGCAGCAGGAAAAAATGGTGCCCGGCAAGCTTGAAAAAGCCGTGGTCAGGTTTATGGATCGGCTGGGTTCTAGAAACCTTTTAAAGGCCCAGGAAGAGTATGTCTCGTTGTTTGATCGTGGACGCGGGCATTCGCTTTACCTGTTTGAGCATATTCACGGCGAGTCGCGAGATCGCGGCCAGGCGATGGTTGACCTGATTGATCATTACAAGGAAAAGGGGCTCGCGGTAAATGCGCGTGAGCTTCCTGATTTTCTTCCCCTGTTTTTGGAATATCTTTCGATCTGCCCTGCGGAAGAAGCTCAGGAAAACCTGGGTGAGGTTGTGCATATTGTTGCTGCTATCGGCGCTAAGCTTAAGAAGCGCGGCTCCGCTTACAGCTCGGTTTTCCTCGCCCTGGCCAAATTGACGGATGCCAAGATTGATGAGGAATTCGTCCGAAGGGCACTAACGGAAGAGGCCGCACGGGATGACAGCCTCGAAGCACTCGATAAGGAATGGGAAGAAACCCCAGCGTTCGACGGCGTCGGCGATGCAGACTGCGCGACTTGTCCGGCTGCGATGCCGGTGGATTTTAGCGCCGCCCATCCTGATCTCAACTCGGTTAAATAGGAGGATTCCATGAGCGGTTACTTAAACGAATTTCTGTTTGGTATTTATCCCTATATTGCAGTCCTTGTCATGATCCTTGGTTGTATTTTCCGTTATGATCAGAACCCTTATAGCTGGAAAGCCGATAGCTCCCAGTTACTCAGAAGCAAGGGGATGCGCTGGGGCAGCAATCTTTTCCATATTGGTATTATCCTGCTGTTTTTCGGTCATCTCGTCGGCTTGTTGACACCTGAGGTACTCTATCACTTCGTGATGACGGCTGCCGTCAAGCAAAAGCTGGCAATGATCGCAGGCGGCATATTCGGAAGCATGTGTTTTATTGGCCTGACGATTCTGCTTTGGCGGCGATTGACGGATCCCCGAATTCGCGCGACCAGTAAATTCGCCGATATCCTGATCCTGGTAGTTTTGTATTTGCAGCTCATCCTCGGGCTTGCAACCATTCCCGCGTCCGCTCAGCATCCGGACGGTAGCAGCATGATCGCGCTCGCCAATTGGGCGCAGCATATCGTGACATTTCAAGGCGGTGCTGCTGATTTTGTGATGGAAGAGGCGTTCATTTTCAAGGCCCATATCTTTCTTGGCCTGACAATTTTCCTGATTTTCCCTTTCACCCGCCTGGTGCATGTGTTCAGCGCGCCGGTGAAATATATCTTACGGCCGGGATATCAGATTGTCCGGAAGAGGGGGTGAATTATGCCAATTTTTATCAATGATACTGAAATTGATGACAATGCCGTCTTTTCAGAGATGCAATATCATTCGGCACCGTCCATGGAACAGGCTCGCGATGCTGCAGCACAGGCGCTGACCATACGCGAACTTCTGCGTCAGGAAGCGTCTCGGCAGGGATTGAGCGACCGCGATGATACCGAGGAGGCGCTGGATAAGGTGCTCATGCAATTGGTGGAAAAAGAGGTGGTCACCCCTGCGGCCGGACTTGATGCTTGCCGTACATATTATGAGCAGAATAGCCAGCGATTTCGCGTCTCGGACGCCGGCGGCGCCATATTGCCTTTTGAGGCGGTCGAGGAAAAAATTCGCGACTATCTCCATACCCGGAGCATCCGCGAAGGCGTCAGGTCCTATATTTTGCATCTTGCAGAAACCGCCCGCATTGCCGGATTTGACTTGGCGGGCTCTCTGTAATGTAGAGGAGGGATCACGCATGGATCGTTATCAGGAATTAATCGAGGGTTATAAAGCATTTCGGCATAAATATCTCCAGCAGGATTTCGATAACTATAGAAGCTGGGCCGCAACAACACAAAACCCGAAAGTTATGGTCATCGGCTGTAGCGACAGCCGGGTTAACCCCGCTATTCTGACCCATGCAGGTCTCGGCGACATCTTCGCCGCCAATAATGTCGCCAATATCGTCCCGCCTTACGAAACTGGACAGCATGCGCATCTTTCCATCGGCGCCGCTGTGCAGTTCGCTGTCACACATCTAGAAGTCGAGCATATCATTGTCATGGCCCATAGTGGTTGTGGTGGCGTTCGTGCGCTCATGTCTTCTGGCGATGAGGATGAGAACGTGAGGCCGAAAGATGATTATATACAAGGTTGGGTTAACGTTATCAGTGAGGCGCGGGACGCGGTGAAATCGACGATGGGCGATCGAGATTTCGAAGAACAATGTCAGGTTTGCGAAATGGAGGGGGCGTTGGTATCCCTCGCTAATCTGACAGGCTATCCCTATGTCCGCCGGGCGTTGGAAAAAGGCAATCTGGATTTACATGCATGGTATTTCCACATTGAAACCGGAGAATTACTGAGCTTCAATCATGAAAAAGGCCAATATCAACGGCTCGTTCCGCCTCAATAGGTCAAGACAAGCTGCCCATATTTAGGCAATGTCGGATTATTTTGCCTAGGGCGCTGATATTCCTCGCAGCCCTTCTTCCGGCATCAAAACCTGCCCTTGCCCGAACGAAAAAGCTCCCTTGCGGACCTGCCTGAAGATATAATCAATTACAATGTAAACCTTGACAGTCTTAAGCCCTGACAATGTATATTTCCGGGCGTTATGTGCGAATTTTGTTTGAATTGGAAAACAAAAAGCTTGAAATGGAAAGCAAAATACCCTATAATTCTCCATATCGGTTGGCATTAAGGAATTGCCGGTCGGTAAGGGAGATTTGAATAGATAGGTTAGCGATAACGACTGGGGCGCCTAGCGAAACAACCATTGTAAGTCACATCACCTATAATAGTGACAGGGATAAATGATAGGTGATGTTTTGGTTGTTATTAAATGTCTGAACTGACAGATGTCAGCGACATTCCGTGCTTTTGGCGCGAGCTGCAGATTACTCAAATCGACTTAAGTCTAACAAATAGATGTTCGAGTAATCAGCTTGGAGGCTCATATGACCGTTACCAGAAGACATTTTTTATCCGCATCTGCCGCGTTGGCCGGTGCCAGTATGCTCCCCTTTTCCTTGCGGGCCGAAGATACCATCAAATTCGGCTCGATACTGGATACGTCCGGCATCTTTGATGCGTACGGAAAACCCATGGATATGGCTATGAAGCTGGCCATAGACGAAATAAATGCAAGTGGTGGACTAAATGGCGCCCCGATAGATATTACGGCATATGACACGCAGTCAGATATGGCACTCTATACGCAATACGGAAGACAACTGACGCAGCAGGACGAAGTTGACGTGGTGCATGGCGGTATTTTATCTGCCTCCCGGGAAGCGATCCGCCAGACAATGAGAAAATCAGATACGCTTTATTTCTACAATGTTTTATATGAAGGCGGTGTATGCGATCGAAATATCTTCATCACCGGTGTGACACCTGCACAGCAGGTAGAGGCCCTTATTCCCTACGCCATGAATAAATCCGGCAAGAAGGTTTATGTTCTTGCTGCGGACTATAATTATGGGCAAATCACCGCGGAATGGATCAAGAAATATGTGGCGGAAAATGGCGGCGAGACAATTGCTGTCGATTTTTTCCCTCTCGATGTTTCTGACTTCGGGTCGACCATTGCGAAAATCCAGGCAGCCAAGCCTGATCTCGTTGTTGCCTCGCTTGTAGGTGGGGCGCATATGTCTTTCTTCCGGCAATGGGCCGCCGCCGGAATGAATAAAAAAATTCCCATGGCGTCAACCACTTTGGGCGCGGGTAATGAGCATAAGGTCCTGACCGCTGAGGAAGGGGATGGGATCATGGTGGCATACAATTATTCTCAGGAGCTGGAAACGCCGGAAAACGCTGCTTTCAAGAAAAAATGGGAAGAAGCTTATGGCGATGCCGACGGAATACATGAATTGGCCGTTTCAAATTATCAAGGCGTACTGGCTTGGGCGGAGGCAGTTCGCAAAGCAGGCTCAACTGATCGGGATGATGTCATAGAGGCTCTTGAAACAGGTTTGTCAATAGACGGGCCCGGCGGCCGGGTAACAATAGACCCCAAGACCCATCATGCCGTTCTGGATGTTCACATCATGGAGCTTGATGGGCAAAAAATGAAAGTGCTTGAAACTTCACAACAGCGCCAGCCCATTGACACCCAGGCCGTCTGCGACCTTGAAGCAAACCCCAATGATAACAAACAGCATGAATTGAAGTTCTGAGGATACCTTCCTGTTTAATGCAAAACATAAACCTCCCAACTTCCCGCTCTTCTAATATCTTGGAAGAAGAGCGGGTCTTTTTTAATGTTAAAGGATGGACCTATGGATCTTGCTGCGGTTATCGCCGTCGAGACAATCTATACTATTGCTAGCCTGGTTCTCATAAGCGCTGGCCTTGCCATAGTATTTGGGATGATGAAGGTCATTAATCTTGCGCATGGTGAATTTATGATGATGGGAGGCTATGCGACCATTACTGCGGTGAACTGGGGTATTAATATCTATGTTGCCATGCTTGTTATCGCCCCGCTGATCGTCGGCATTATTGGCCTGATCGTTGAACGCCTGGTCATCCGGCATTTATATGGGCGCTTGGTTGATACCATGTTGGCGACATGGGGGTTGAGCCTTTTGTTCGTTGGCCTTGTGACGATGATTTTCGGGAACACTACGACGGGTATTTCCACACCGATACCAGGTATGACCTTCGGAGATTACCAGATAAACGGATATAATTTCTTCATCATCATTGTTGCGTTACTTCTCGTAGTGCTCATTTACGCCGTTTTGAAATACACGCGGATCGGGCTGATTGCACGCGGCACAATGCAAAGCCCGGAGATGGCGTCTGCCATGGGCTATAGCCCGGACAAAATTTATATGGCGACGTTCTTTGTTGGCTCTGCTTTGTCAGGGCTTGCCGGCGCTGTGCTGGCGCCCCTTGTCGGACTTGTTCCCTCATCCGGCGGTGCTTATATCGCCAAGGCATTTATTACGGTTATTGCAGGTGGACCCTCTATTATCACGGGCTTGGTTAGTAGTGGATCCATTTTTGGCCTGGTTAATCAGGCGTTCACGTTCTCAATCTCTCCTGTTTTCGGTGATGTAGCGCTTCTCGTGGCCGCCGTGATCTTGTTGAGATTACTTCCTCAGGGCGTCACAGGTAGGTTTTTTCGAGGAAAATTGTAATGAGAGAGATTACGGTCCGCAGGTTTGCCCTCTCGATTGCTGTCGCGGGTGCGGTTATGTTGCTCTTGCCGATGGTCATTAGTACCTTCACTTTAACGTTGCTCCTTATTTATGGAATGCTTGGAATGAGCCTTGGGCTGATTTGGGGTTTCGGCGGTATATTGTGTTTCGGGCAGGCGGCATTTTTCGGGCTGGGAGCATATGCCTATGCTGTTTCCGCCATAAATTTTGGCGAGAGTACGTTGCCAATGTTGATAGCTGTTTTGCTGCCAGCCATATTTGCGTTGATCCTGGGAGCCATGATGTTTTACGGGCGTCTGGGAGATGTCTATCTTGGGATAATCACACTTGTCGTCACCTTGATATTTTTCAAGTTTATGAATTCCACGGCTGGCCCTGAATATATTATTGGTGACGCTCGCCTGGGCGGGTTTAACGGTATACCTGGATATCAGACTCTGAATGTACCAGGCTATCCTGACAAATATGTCTTCGGCGATAATTTATACTATGTAACCTTCGGCTTGCTTTTCATTACCTATTGGCTCGTCAACTGGTTGCTGGCAAGCCCGTTTGGGCGTGTTGCTGTTGCTATCCGTGAGAATGAACAGCGCGTGTCCCTTATGGGTTATGACGTCCGGGCACGTAAAACGATCCTATTTGCCGCGGGCGGTGCGATTGCCGGATTGTCGGGTGCGCTTTTCGCCAACTGGGCAGAAATTGTCACGCCAAGCCTGTTTAGCCTCGGACAAACAGCTGAGATTATTATCTGGTGCATAGTTGGCGGATTGGGAACACGTCTCGGGCCTCTTCTCGGTGCGGCCGGGCTAGCCTATTTAAAATTTATACTGGGTCAGCAGATGCTCATTGATAACGCCATCATAATGGGCCTGATACTGGTTCTTTTTGTTTTGTTCCTGCCAAAGGGGTTGGTCCCCGCAATGGACAGTATCGGACAGTATTTTGTAACCAGGTTTAATGGTCGCGCGAAGATCTATCCGAATAAGGCGGAGGCATCGTCAAATGACTGAAACAGTGCTGGAAACAATCGGTCTCACGATGAAATTTGGCGGCGTAACAGCCTGTGATAATGTTGATTTTGAACTGAAATCTCAAGAACTCAGATGCCTGATCGGTCCGAATGGGGCTGGTAAGAGTACTTTTTTTAAATGTCTGACAGGCCTCCTGCGGCCCTCTCTTGGCACTGTTACGATGAAGAACGAAGAGACTACTAACTGGGATACCCATTCCATTACCTCCTTTGGCGTTGGCATAAAAACCCAAGTACCGAGCGTTATGGATGGCATTTCAGTCCGTGAAAATATCTGGCTGGCAGCCCGCCGTTTTGTTTCGACAAACAGGGCGAACGACAAAGCCACAGAAGTGATTGAGAGGCTGTCGCTGGAGGATGTCGCCAATACGGAAGTTGGCCGCCTTGCACATGGTGAACGGCAGCGGGTTGAACTGGGCATCGTCGCGGCGGGCGACCCCTGGCTGGTCCTGCTGGATGAGCCGGCGGCTGGAATGACGTCGCATGATGTTGATCAGATGATCGAGATTATCCATGAAATGAAACAAACAGCAGCAATCGTTATCGTCGAGCACGATATGCAGTTTATCCGCACAATTGCGACAAATGTGACGGTTTTTCATCAAGGGCGCGTCCTTATGGACGATCATGTGGATGCCGTCATGTCAAATGAGACCGTCCGTAATGTGTATCTTGGGAAAAAGGCATAACCGTCATGCAAAAAAAACTGTTGCTTCGACTGAAGGATGTTGCAAGCGGATACGGCAAAGTACCGGTGTTACACGGGATTGATCTAGATGTTTATGAAAATGAAATCGTCGGCATTCTGGGCCATAATGGCATGGGAAAAACCACTTTATTAAAAGCGGTCATGGGGTTTTTACCGACGAAATCGGGAACCATCGAATATGCGAACACGGATGTAACAAGATACCCGACAAATGCCCGGGCCCGCTTGGGGATTGGCTATGTGCCGCAGGGACGGGGAATATTCCCCCAGCTCACAGTGCAGGAAAATCTTAGATTTGCCTATCGCAATATGGGCCAGGGAAGTGAAGCTGATTTGATCGCCCAGATTTTATCGGATTTCCCGCGTCTTGAACGATTGCTCGATCGTGAGGGGGGCGCCCTTTCAGGAGGCGAACAACAGTTGCTGGCTTTGGCACGGTGTTTAATGCAGGCGCCGGATTTTCTGTTACTTGACGAGCCGACGGAAGGTATTCAGCCTTCGATAATCGAGGAAATGGCCGATACCCTCATTGATCAACGAAACCGACGCGGGTTTGGCATTTTACTGGTCGAGCAGAATTTCGATTTTATTGCGGATTTATCGGATCGCGTGCTTGTTCTGGAGCGGGGAGAGATTACAGGATCACTTTCCCGAAGCGAGCTTTCAGACAGGGAAAAAGTCGACCGGTTTCTTGGATTTGGTGCGGCGCGATCCACACGTGCCACAGTGGGCCTTGACGGTGAAGATGAACAGGAAATATCGGAAAATGTTTAGGTTTCTGAGAGGAGGGAGGAACGATGGACAGTCTTAGAGACAGCATGGCAGGGGCGCTACAGGAGAAGGGTGATATTTTCCCGAAGAATGGACTGTCATATGTTGCAGGGGACAGGTCAAAACCGTTGATAAAAAAGACTATTCCTGAAGTATTTCGCGAAACAGTTGCAAAATTTGGCCCCAGAGATGCAATAATAGTTCCGGCTCAGGATGTGGCCCTGTCATATTACGATCTCGACCGGGAAATTGATTTGTTGGCGTCTGGATTACTGGCACTTGGCCTTGAAAAAGGCGATCGTATCGGTATTTGGTCCCCGAATAATCTGGAATGGATATTGTCACAATATGCGACGGCCCGTATCGGGTTGATCCTTGTCAATATTAACCCGGCCTATCGGTTATCGGAACTTGAATATGCCTTAAAAAAGTCAGGCTGCACGGCTCTGATTACTGCCGAGAAATTCAAAAGCTCTCATTATTTTGAGATGATCCGGACACTGGTGCCGGAACTGGCCCTATCCGAGCAGGTTCAATTGGAATCAAAAGCTCTGCCGAATTTAAAATTTGTCATTGGCATTCATGAAGATCCGGGTGCCGGAATACTGGCGTTCACAGATATCATGAAACTGGGGGGTCCTGCGCAACAATTGCGGCTGGAGGAAATCACTAAATCACTATCACCGGACGACCCAATTAATATTCAGTTTACGTCTGGCACCACGGGTGCGCCGAAAGGCGCGACATTGACGCATTCCAACATTATCAATAACGCGGCGAATGTTGTCGGCCGCATGAATTTTTCCGAAACAGACAGGCTCTGTATTCCTGTTCCGCTTTATCATTGCTTTGGTATGGTGATGGGCTCGCTCGGCTGTGTGACGCAAGGGGCATGCATGGTGTTCCCCGGTGAGGCATTTGAACCCGAAGAAACTCTGAAGGCTGTATCAGAGACACAATGTACGGCTCTCTATGGCGTGCCAACCATGTTTGTTGCGTTGCTGGATCATCCACATC
This sequence comes from Sneathiella marina, assembly GCF_023746535.1. Classification (GTDB taxonomy): domain Bacteria; phylum Pseudomonadota; class Alphaproteobacteria; order Sneathiellales; family Sneathiellaceae; genus Sneathiella; species Sneathiella marina. The sequence continues at coordinate 1,261,375 of NZ_CP098747.1, forward strand.
TTGATGATTTTGACTTATCGACCTTAAGGACGGGGATAATGGCAGGCGCGCCATGCCCGATCGAAGTGATGAAACAGGTTGTCGCGCAACTGAATATGTCGGAGGTAACGATAGCGTATGGCATGACGGAAACATCACCTGTTTCATTTCAAAGCAATGTAGATGATCCCATAGAAAAACGTGTGGCCACTGTCGGCCGTATCCACCCGAATATCGAAGTAAAAATTATGGATGAAGGGGGCGAAATTACACAAGTCGGTACAAAAGGTGAGCTTTGGACAAGAGGTTACTCTGTTATGCAGGGTTACTGGGATGATGCAGAAAAAACAAAAGAAGTCATAGTCGATGGCGGTTGGATGAAAACCGGTGATTTGGCCATTCTGGATGAAGAAGGATATTGTGCAATCGTTGGCCGCCTCAAGGATATGATCATTCGCGGGGGTGAAAATATCTACCCCCGGGAAGTAGAGGAGTTTCTATTCACCCACCCGGATATCCAGGATGTGCAGATATTTGGCATTCCTCACGAAAAGTTCGGGGAGGAGGTTTGCTGCTGGATTGTGCCACAAAGCGGTGCAAAGCTTAACGAAGGTGATGTCAAAAGCTATTGTAAGAACCAGATCGCCCACTATAAAGTCCCAAAACATGTTCGCATAGTTTCTGAATTACCGATGACGGTTACAGGAAAACCTCAGAAATTTGTTATGCGTGATCAGATGATGGAGCTTTTGAACCAGCCGTAAATATGTAGTCGAAGATTGGAGTTTAAGAGGAAATTACGGCTATGTCTTTGGGTCTTGAAACATGAACATTTCTCGTTCTCTCGGGGAAAATGATTAAAGCAGGATTTCAAATGCAGGAAAACTCTCTAGCAGGTTTGGAAACGCGTCATTTTCAAAATGGGCGGTCCCCCTCCAGAGTGATGCGATGGAGCAAGCGCTTGTATCCGTGATAGTCATTTATTGGATTGTGCTGACTTGAACGGTTATCCCAGAAGGCAATGGATCCTGGGCGCCAAACAAATCGGCAGGTATATTCAGGCTTAATCTGTTCCTGATAGAGAAAATCGAGAATAGGGGTACTTTCAGCTTCCGTCATGCCCTCGAACCTTACGGTGTGGCCGGGGTTAATGAACAGGGCTTTGCGGCCCGTCTCAGGATGTGTTCTGACAACGGGGTGTATGGCTTCAAGAACAGTTTCCGCAGGCATTTTGCCACTGTCGTCCAATCGCGCTTGACGGGTGGATTTAGCAACGGGGTTTTCTGATGAATTGATTGCCTTGAGGCCGGAGAGCACCTCTTTCATGCCGTCAGATAAACCTTCATAGGCCTTGTACATATTGGCGAAAAGAGTATCCCCGCCGTAAGGGGGCAATTCCCGCGCCAGCAAAATGGACCCTAAAGGTGGGCACTCCTTATAAGTCGTATCCGAATGCCAAAGGCCGCCAAAATTCACCGTTTCATGTTCCAGCTTCAATACAGGAATAATTTCGGGAAAACCCTCCAGTCCTTTGACAAGAGGATACGCAACGGGGGTACCGAAACGTTCGGCGAAAGCAAGATGCTGTTCAGGCGTAATGTCCTGATCACGGAAGAATATGACCAAATATTCCAGCAGTGCTTGACGAATTTGTGCAACCGTATTGTCGTCAAGATCGTGGCTTAAATCAATGCCGGAGATTTCAGCACCCAAGGCACCCGCTACGGGCGTCACTTCTATTTCCGGTTCTTTGCTCAACATTATTCTCTCTCCGATTGTTTTTGACCTGACATTGAATTGCCAGTTGCTGACAAAGCCTGTTTATGAAACTTTGACCTGGTTTTATCTCACCTTTATTCGTCCTGGACGTAAAGCTTGAAACACCTGCCACCCTATCGTCAAGAAGGTTTTCTCGGACGCTGGGATTTTCTCTTCCAAAGAAGATGCAGTCCTGTCCGGCAGCCGGGGTCGGGGCCGATAAATTTATAGCCTGGCGCGCTGCCTGGTATTTTTGGATCATCATTATTTATTCGCCGGGGAGTTAATATGATAACACCCCATTGACAGTAATTAGCAGTAGCTCACATAATCACAGGCACCCTTTGGCACTTGATAATAATAAAAAGAGAAAAGCCTATGGACTATAACCGGATTCCCATCCTAATCGGTTGCGGGCAAGTCACACAACGCGAACCTGATCCAAATTTGGCCCTTGGCCCCCTTGACCTGACCGCAGCGGCCGCGCGGCAAGCTGCGGAAGATGCGGGCGGTGGCAATGCCCTTCTATCGTCTTTGGATACCATTGTTGTGATCCGCTCTTTCTCTGATACCAGTTGGCGGTTCGCGAGCCCCTTTGGAAGGGCTTCAAATCCGCCCAAATCCATTGCCGACCGGATTGGGAACAGCGGTGCCAAACGGCATATTTATACCTACCCAGGTGGGAACATGCCGCAATGGTGTATCAATCGATTGGGGGAAAAGATTTCAGCCGGGGAGGTGGATGCGGCCCTTATTTGCGGCGGTGAAGCGCTCGCCACCCAAAGAAATGCCAGGAGAGCGAAGGTCGACCTTGACTGGAACGAGGATGCGGGGGGTGAACCGGAGCAATGGGGAGTTGCGACCCGTGGCTGGAATGAAAATGAGGAGCGGCACCGCATGGCGGGCGCCATATTTGCCTATCCATTATTTGAAAACGCTATTCGCGGCCATAAAGGTCGGTCCATATCTGAGCATTTGACAGCAATGGGGGCTCTCTTTGCAGGTTTTTCGGACATTGCCAGCCGCAATCCGCTGGCAGATCGGCGGCAAGGGTATAGCGCCCGACAAATATCAACGCTAAGCGCGGACAACCCCTTTATCGGCTTTCCCTATACGAAACTGATGAATGCCAATGCATATATTGACCAGGCTTCCTCCGTGATATTGACCTCTGTCGCCAAGGCTAAGGCATTAGGCATCTCGGAGGATCGGTGGGTTTACTTGCATGGGTGCGCGGACGCCTATGATCACTGGTATATCTCAGACCGCCATAATTTCCATTCCTCTCCGGCTATGCGGGTGGTTGCGCAGGAAGCGCTGGAAATGGCAAATATTGATATCTCGGCCATTGATAAATTTGATTTGTACAGTTGCTTCCCGTCTTCTGTGGAAATTGCCTGCCGGGAAATGGGAATTGAGGAAGAGGATCCGCGCGGGCTGACTGTGACTGGCGGGCTTCCGTATTTTGGTGGCCCCGGAAATAATTACGTGACCCATGCAATTGCCGAAATGATGAACGAGGTTCGAAAAGCGCCCGGTAGCCGGGGCATGATCACCGCCAATGGCAATTACGTGACCAAGCAATCAGTGGGCATTTATTCAACGGATCCAACAGCACAACCCTTTGCTCCGAAAGACCCCGTTATATACCAACAAGCCATCAATGATCATAAAGGCCCTGATGTCGCAGAGATTGCTCACGGTTTGGCCCAAGTGGAAACATATACAGTCATGCATGATCGGGAAGGGCCGTCTTATGCCATTTTGTTTGGCCAATTGCAGGATGGTCGCCGATTTATCGCCAACACGCCGGAGGACCCGGTGCTTCTGCAAAATATGGTGGATCAGGATTTTCTTGGTGTGCAGGGCCAGGTTGTCAACAAGGACGGACAGAATATCTTCACGCCTGTCTAGAGGCAATAGATAGCCGGATTTCAGAAACCATCCCTGGACCGGTTGATAGGGGTCCCTTTTTAACTAATCTGAAACGGATTACGGAGTAACATGTTCTCGGAGTAAATTTATGGTGCCGAGTACACGTATGAAATATGTTCTTTCAGTTGAAGACAGCCGCCTTTTTGCAAATCAAATAAAACAATCCATTGAAGAGCAGATTGACGATACGATTGTTATAATCGCCTCCTCCATGTCCGAAGCCATGGAACTGTTAAGATCGGGAAAATACAATTTTCAGTTAGCATTACTGGATTTAAATCTGCCAGATGCCCCTGACGGCGAAATAGTTGATCTTGTAATTTCTCACAATATTCCAATCTTCGTTTTCTCCTCTCTGATGGAAGAAAAGTTACATAAGCAGGTGTTTTCAAAACCGGTCATTGATTATGTACTCAAAAACAACACAACCAGTATCTCTAGTCTGATCAAGATGGTGAGACGTTATTTTAAAAATGCCACGACAAAACTACTTTACGTGGATGATAGTAAAACTGCTCAGCAATTTATATCCAACCTTCTAAAGCGATATAATTTCAATGTGCTTACGGCATCAAGCGGAAAAGAAGGGCTTGAGATACTAGAAAAAAATCTTGATATCAGTTTAGTGCTTACAGACTTCATTATGCCAAATATGGATGGCATTGAGCTTACCAAACAGATACGCAAGAATTATCCGAACTGGAATTTGGCAATTATCGGCTTGTCGGCCGGATCTGAGCAAAATATCTCTGCTAGGTTTTTGAAATCTGGCGGAAATGATTTCATAAATAAAAATTTCCATCGCGAAGAATTCTTCTGTCGTATTCACCAGAACATCAATCTTGTAGAGCATATGAACGAACTTCATCATGTCGCGTCCAATGATTTTCTTACGGGTTTGCCGAACAGACGAACATTTTTTACCATGGGCGAGACCCTTTTCGAGAACGCTGTTCGTCAGGATATGTCCGCCATAGTTGCGATGATGGATATTGATTTTTTCAAAAGTGTCAACGATACATGGGGACACAATATTGGGGATAAGGTCCTACAAGCTGTAGCGGACAAACTTTCAAATAGATGCCGAGCATCAGACCTACTCGCCCGTGTCGGCGGCGAAGAATTTGCCTTTGTCGGTATAGATATAAATGCCGCACAAGCTAAACAAGTCCTTGATGATTTTAGAACTGCCGTAGAAGAAGTTATTATTGAAGAAAATGGTGACGAAATTAGACCGACAATCAGTATTGGATTTACAGATATCGATTTTGCCAATAATTTCGGGAAAGATTTCAATAGCTTGATACAATTTGCCGATGAAGCACTGTATCAGGCCAAGGAAAACGGTCGCAACCGTGTTGAAAAATACTCGGAACAGAAAGCATCCCTGATATCAAACGGCTAAAATAATAAAAGTGCGATTGTCTGATTAAACAGGGATACGCGAGACTAAGGCTTGGAATTGCAAATCAAGCTGCTTTTAGAGGCCGGAAATTATCGCGAACAGAGCGGGATGAATGTAAATTTTCAGTTTCAGTCTCAATAGTTTTCTGAAACTTTTTTAATCTTTCTCGCGCAATTTTTCCAAACCAAATCTACTTATCGACGGGGACGTGACATCCCCATGAAAATGTCTTTCGTTTAACCGTCATGCTGTTTTTCATATATCCCAAATGTAAATTTTACTTGAAATGGAAAATATATTCTATTAACCTTCAGTCATCTTACATACTGATTTCCGTGGAATATAATTAGAAGAAAGTGCGGCGTTCAAAACTAAATGAAGTCCTTATGGGAATCTGTAAAAGGCAAGATTTCGTTTCGCCTTTCGAATACATGACTGAAATTAATTTAACTTAACTGATAAATGGAGTGTGATTAAGCTATGACCGTAAAACGCCCGACACAAGGCCAATTGGAGGAGATTGTTGCTGATCTCGGAATGTCTATGAGCTCAGAACGCGTAGCTGAGTTTCTTGCGGCCATGGAGGGGAATTTCCCCGCCTATGACTTGATTGAGTCCCTGCCCGATGAGAAACCCATCGTCAAATATCCAAGGACACCTGGTTACCGACCCTCTCCTGAGGAAAACTCACATAATGCCTGGTATGTAAAATCTGAAATCAAGGGAAGCGGGAAAGGGAAATTGGTCGGAAAAACGGTTGCCGTGAAGGACAATGTTTGTGTTGCCGGTGTTCCGATGATGAACGGTGCCTCAACTCTGGAAGGATATATGCCCGACCTCGACGCAACGGTTGTGACCAGGCTGCTGGATGAAGGGGCCGTCATTAAAGGTAAGGCGCATTGTGAATTCTTCTGTTTATCAGGCGGAAGCCATACGAATGCAACGGGCCCCGTCCATAACCCGCATAAAATGGGGTATGCTTCAGGGGGCTCTTCCTCGGGGAGTGCGGTGCTGACGGCATTAGGCGAAGTTGATATGGCCATTGGTGGTGATCAGGGCGGTTCTGTCCGATTGCCCTCATCTTTTAGTGGAACCTACGGGATGAAACCAACGCATGGCCTGGTTCCTTATAGTGGTGCTATGCCAATCGAAGCCACCATTGATCATCTCGGCCCAATCACCAGAACGGTTGCGGATAACGCCTTGATGTTGGAAGTCATTGCAGGTGAAGACGGCTTGGATCCGCGGCAATATAACGCAAAATCGGAAGATTATACGGACGCGCTTGGCAAGGATGTCAAGGGCTTGAAAATAGGTGTTGTTGGTGAAGGCTTTGGATTTGAAAGCAGTGAAAGTGACGTTGACGATAGCGTTAGGGCAGCAGCAGATCGTTTTGCACAGCTAGGGGCGACAGTCAGTGATGTCTCTATTCCCATGCATTTGGCCGGTGCCGCGATTTGGACACCTATTACACTCGAGGGCCTACAGTGGCAGATGATGCATGGTAATGGGATGGGAATGAATTGGAAGGGGCTGCATACGACCAGCCTTCTGGATGCACATGCCAACTGGCGGGATCGCGCTGATGAGCTTTCGGACTCCTTGAAAATCAGTATGTTTGTCGGGGAGTATTTTATTCGCCATTATCGGGGGCATTATTACTCTAAATCAATGAATATCGCGCGCCGACTTACGGCGGCATATGATGACGCATTGAAAGAGTATGATTTGCTTTTGATGCCGACAACGCCGATGAAGGCAACGCCGTTGCCGGAGGCCGATGCACCGCTGGCGCTTTACCTGCAACGGGCATTTGAGATGGTGCCGAATACGGCGCCGTTCAACGTAACGGGACATCCGGCAATGGCAATTCCCTGCGGCATGCGTGATGGCTTGCCTGTCAGTACTATGCTGATCGGCAAACATTATGACGAGAAAACAATTTATCAGGCTGCGGATGCTTTTGCCTCATCAGCTGACTGGAAAACAATCTAACTTCAGAGGAGAAACAAATGGCTCACGATCATGATCATCCACATAATAAACCTCTTTCAGAGGTGGAATTGCGCGTCAAGGCGCTGGAATCTGTGCTAACGGAGAAAAAATTAATAGATACCGAAGCAATTGACCTCATTGTCGAAACATATGAGACTAAAATTGGCCCGCGAAATGGTGCAAAAGTCGTGGCAAAGGCCTGGACGGACCCGGACTTTAAAAAACGGTTGCTGGAAAATGCGACTGATGCCATCAAGGAGCTGGGATATTCCGGTGTTCAGGGAGAGGATATGCTGGTGGTCGAGAACACGGACAGCATCCACAATATGGTTGTTTGTACATTATGTTCTTGTTACCCGTGGCCAACATTAGGATTGCCGCCCGTGTGGTACAAAGCGGCACCATATCGGGCGAAAGTTGTAAAAGATCCGCGTGGTGTCTTGGATGATTTCGGCGTGTCAATTCCCGAAGATACTGAAATTCGGGTTTGGGACAGTAATGCCGAACTGCGGTATCTGGTTCTTCCCAGGCGGCCGGAGGGTACCGATGGCATGAGCGAAGAAGACCTCGTAGAGCTTGTCACACGTGATTCCATGATTGGAACCGGTCTAGCTGCCTCTGCTTGAAACCAGCCTTACTAACGGGAGATAAAAACAATGAATGGAATACATGATCTTGGTGGAATGGATGGTTTAGGTCCGGTGAAAGCTGAGCAAAATGAGCCGGTTTTCCATGATGAGTGGGAAAAGCGAATGATGGGAATGTTTGTGTCCTGCTTTGCGGGCGGACATTATAACGTGGACGAATTTCGCCATGCGATCGAACGAATGGATCCGGCGCATTACCTGGAAAGCAGTTACTATGAACATTGGCTGTCATCTTTGGAAACTTTGTTGACGGAAAAAGGTGTTGTGACGCAAGATGAACTTGATGAACGCAAAAAACATATCGCGATGGAGGACGCCTGATGCCCTTACTTACAACAGATATCGTTCCAGGCTTATTAGGCACGGGCGCATCGGCGCGTATAGATGAGGATATCGCCCCTAAATTTTCGACCGGCGATGCCGTGGAAATCAGGAACATTAATCCGGTTCATCACACCCGTTTACCCCGCTATGTGCGTGGTAAAAAAGGGACCGTCGACCGGGATCATGGCGTATTCGCCTTTCCTGATACCAGTGCTCACGGTAAGGGTGAAACACCTCAACATGTATATTCTGTCAAATTTTCATTCCAGGAGCTCTGGGGTGAAGATCATAGCGACAACATGTTTTTGTATATTGATATGTTCGACGACTATATGCGAGCAGCATCATGAACGATTATATCAAGGGGTCTGACTTAAAAAGAACGCCGCATTTGCCTCATGATGAGGGAGGTCCTGTCTTCGCAGCACCGTGGGAAGCAAAAGCTTTTGCAATGACACTTGACCTGCACAACCATGGTGTGTTCGATTGGACAGAGTGGTGTGAGATTCTGTCCAGCGAAATAAAAATGGCGCAGGCGGATGGCGATCCTGATTTGGGGGATACTTATTATAATCACTGGTTAAATGCGTTAGAAAAACTTGTTACGGAAAAGCAGGTGGCAAGTGTTGAGGATCTGGTTGCTGTTAAAGAAGATTGGCGGGCGGCGGATGAGCATCGTGGCTTCGGGGAAGCACCTGTTCTCATTAAAGGCGCAGGCTGAGTGATTGCTATCTAAATTGTTAGAAAGAAAAAAGGATAAAACATGAAAAAATATTTTCTTGCGGCACTCGGCGTACTCGCCAGTGCGACGCCGGCGTTGGCGCATCATCCCTTAGCTGGCCAACCGATGGAAACCTTCGCCCAAGGTCTTCTTTCCGGCATTGGGCATCCGCTTCTCGGTTTTGATCATTTATTCTTTGTCATCGCGATCGGTGTCGCGGCTTTGTATACAGGATATGCCAGATTGGCACCTGCGGCATATATCGGTGCAATGTTGGTTGGCTGCTTGATGATGAGCTTCGGGATTGGCCTTCCTTTCAAAGAAGTTATTATCGGGCTTTCCCTCCTGACGGTTGGCATTGTCGTACTCTCGGGCCGAGCCCTCAGTGTCGCACCAGCTATTGCACTGTTTGCGATTTTCGGGCTGTTTCACGGCTCCGCCTTTGGCGATTCAATTGCCGCGCAGGAGGCCAGTGTTGGGGCGCCGGTTCTTTTTGGCTATCTGATTGGTCTAGGTGTTCTGCAGTATGGCATTGCGCTGGCCTCTGGGTATTTAGTTGTGAAGGTTTGGAAAGCGACTGCGGCACAGGCTGTTGAAGCTCGAATTGCCGGCGCTGCTGTTGCCGGAATGGGAGCTTTCCTAACACTTGAAAATATCGAAGGAATGGTTTTTGGAGCGCTCCTTTAAAGCTCGGAACCTTCGTTAGAGAATTAAGGTAAAGCATTGCACATATGTGTGTATTGCAGCGGCACCTAAGTTTACAATGCCGAAAGTATGGATTATCTGTTGATCCATACTTTCGGCTTTTCTGTCAAAAAATTTAGACTTCCCGGCAAAAAGGATGGACCTTAATACCCATGACTGGATTATTTGATTCCATACAGCTGCGTGGCATTACCCTGAAAAACCGGATTGCTGTTTCTCCCATGAGTCAGTATCGAGCCAAAAATGGATATGCCAATGATTGGCACTTGGTTCATCTCGGACGCTTTGCTCTGGGCGGGGCGGGGCTGGTTTTTGCAGAGGCAACAGCAGTAGAAGCTGATGGTCGTAGAACACATGGTGATCTGGGGCTTTGGGAAGACCAACAGATAGAGCAGTTACAACCGGTGACCAAATTTATTGCGGCGGAAGGCTCGGTTGCGGGAATTCAGCTCGGTCATGCGGGGCGTAAAGCATCAGAACGGCGACCCTGGCACGGAGAAACACCTGTAGATGAACAGGATATTCTGGAAAGGAATGAAGCGCCCTGGACAGCCATCGCGCCATCAAAAATCCCTTATGCAGATGGATGGCCAAGCCCGATTGAGATGTCAGAGGCACAAATAGAAAAAACCCTTCAGGCGTTTAAGTCGGCTGCCAGACGTTCCGCAGAAGCCGGCTTCAGGGTTATAGAAATATATGCCGCACATGGCTTTCTGGTACATCAGTTTCTCTCGCCAATTACCAACAAAAGAACAGATAAATGGGGTGGGGATGCGCAGCGACGGTGTCGTTTTGCAATAGAGGTTGCGCGAGCGGTCCGGTCAGATTGGCCAGAAGAGTATCCACTGATCTTTCGCCTGTCTGCGACTGACTGGCTGGAAGGCGGACTTGAAATCGAAGATGTTGTCGAAATTGCCCGAGCACTTGCCGCCGAAGGCGTCGATATGATTGATTGTTCCACCGGAGGAATTGGGGGAAGAGAACGTCCGAAACGGATGAAAATCGAGCAGGGATTTCAAGTACCGTTTGCGGATCGTATTCGTGAGGAGGCGGGAATCGCCACCATGGCCGTTGGCTTTCTTTGGGACGCCAAGGCCTGCCAGGCCGTTATTGATACCGGGAGTGCCGATATGATCGCAATGGCAAGAGAATTTCTTGATGATCCAAACTGGCCATTACATGCTGCTGCGGAACTTGGCGCTGACGAAAGATATTCAAAATGGCATAGCGAATTTGGCTGGTGGCTCGATAAACGAGAGCGCCTTGTTCGCAAACTCGGGTTACGTTAACTGCCGACAAATTTCATGTGAGCTGCGAGGCTGTTCGATCCATTGCTGGCGAGGCGCACTTCAATTTAGGTGAGGAGCTTCGTCAATAATTTCATTCAACAGTCTTTTCAATCGCTCGACCTTGTCAGATCCGATATTGGAATTAAATTGACTATGGAATTCAACGGCATGTGTGTTTAGCCTCTGATGCAGTTCCAGTCCTGAATTTGTAATAAAAACAAGGACTTTCCGTTGATCATTTTGATCCAGTGAGCGATGGATCAGGCCATTGGCAACCATTTTATCGAGCATTTTTGTTAAAGCTGGATGGTTCATGAGCACTATTCCGGCCAGATCACCCATAGACCGGCCTTTTTCGTCGCTGAGGACATCCAAAATGCGCCAATGCTCAACCTGGACGCCTTCCAACCGCAATCTTTGCTCGAACTTGAGATGTACTTCCCGATGTGCTTGTGCCAGCACATAAGCCAAGTTGTCCGTAATTTTTTCTTTTGTAATGCTCATTTTCAGTGTGCGCCTTCTACTGATTTTATGCCAGATTTACATTATTACTATTCCACTGTATACTTAATTTGGAAAATTAATTTATTATATGACGAATTTCCTCAATGGAAAGAGTTAAAGTGCATGGCGACCATGGAACTAAGCCGTCGTTTTTATGCAGGAATACCTGCATTCGGCGCTAATACATTCGCTTCGGAAAAATGGCATGTTTCTTTGAAAGAGGATCGCTTCCGGATTGGATTGCTTGTTCCGATGTGTGGCGCGGCGGGTCTATGGGGGCCGTCTTGCATCGCAAGCGCGCAGGTAGCAATTGCTGAGCTTAACTTGGAAAACGGCATACTTGGTAAACAGGTTGAACTGGTTTTAGTGGATGCTGCCTTTGAAGCAGACGGTGATCTTTACCATACAATTCACGAGATGATTGAGTTTGGTGAGATTGACGCCATTGTTGGCATGCACATAAGCGCTGTTCGACAGCAACTTGCGAAAGTGGTCCGTGGACGCGTACCCTATATTTACACACCTCTATACGAAGGTGGTGAGGAGAGCCCTGGTGTTTATGCGATTGGCGAAACACCGGATGATCAACTGGTTCCGGCAATCCGGAGTATTGCCTCTTTGCATAAAATCAAGAATTGGGCTCTGATCGGAAATGATTATGTGTGGCCCAGAGCATCTAATTATTTTGCCAAGAAGTGTATTCAATCCCAGGGGGGCAAGGTGACCTATGAGCATTATGTGCCATTTGGTGTGGACCGCACCGAACGGTTGATTGATGATCTAAACGCGAGTGGTGCGGAAGCCGTGCTATTGTCTTTCGTTGGTCAGGATGCTGTTGATTTTAACCGAGCCTTTGGATCACTTGCGCTGGATAGGCAGATTATCAGGCTTTCCTGCGCCATTGAAGAAAATGGTTTGCTGGCTATTGGAGAGGAAAACTCGAAAAGACTATACTCATCCTCTTCGTATTTTTCCACTTTGAACACGCCATCCAATAACTCATTTAAAGAAAAATATTATGGACAGCATGGTGAAAGGGCACCAGCTCTTAACTCACTCGGTCAATCGTCCTATGAAGGCGTCCAGTTCCTTGCTGAATTGATGAAAAAACAAACCCACAGTCAGTATGCACTATCTAAAAACACTTCTTCTGCAATTACATACCGCTCCGCAAGGGATGCAACCTACCTTAACAACAAGTCCAAAAACCTTCCCATATACCTGGCGCGTGCTGACGGATTTAAGTTTTCCATTTTGGAAGAACTCTAGTTTCAACCCCAAATAAGCACAAACCATAAGGATTGCGCGGCAAAAAAGTGGGCGTTGAGGATTGAGGTTATTCAAGCGACATATTTGGTCTTGGCCTGACTGAACTTAACGGTAGTCATCGCTTATTTTAGTACTGAGTAGGCGGCATGCTCCGCCGCGTCAAGTGCACCTGCAATCAGTCCGGGGTCATGGCGAGCGGTTTCCGCTCCGGCAAAAAAGATCTTTTCATCGAGAAAGGGCGCACGAAGGATATTTGGGCCAACTGCAGGATGGGCCATCGGAGCAGCCAGGTCCTCAGGAACTGCGGTTAATGTATTCGTCGCCCAGTCTTCGATATGTATGGCTAGGGGTGCCGGACTGTCTTCGCCGAAACATCTTTTCAATTGAGCCGTAATATGGTTCGGTAGTTGACTGGCAAACTGCTTGCGTAATTGATGATGCCAGCCAACAAAACCGAATAATGCCGCCGGATTTCCTTCCGGGCCACTATGATCATGGGTTTCAACAAGGGGGCCTTCACGGCTTGCAATACGGCCAGAAAGCCCGGCCTTCCGCCAAAAGGCTGTATCATAAAGAACGATGGCTTTGGCGTGAGATGCCATCCAAGTTGGCATGGCGGAAAGCGCCTGTTGTAGGGGCAGTGGCAGTACTGGATTAAAGGTCAGTGTCTTGAGAGCTACCCGGGGAGGGATCGCAATAATGACCTGGCTGCAATGAAGTGGCGCTTCGCTGATATCAGTTAGCTTAATCTCGATATGTTGGTCTTCGACAGTCACAGAGCGAACCGGTTTCCCAAATTTGACTGTTTTGTCAGCCAAGCGTGAGCTCAGAGCATCGATTAGAGCCTGCGGCCCGCCAAGCGGCCTGACACTCCCTTCCTGGCCAGGTAGAAGCTGTCGCTCAGGCTTATTCTCCCGCCCGTAATCCAAAATTGTGAGGCCAAGTTCATATTGCGGGAATCCTTCCAGATCGAGTTTGTTCATCCAGCGATGAATGATGGGCTGAAAATCCGGCCAAATCCAGGTTGGGCCAAGGTCAGCTATATAAGTATCGGTTTCTTTGTCGAAAACGCTACGAATGCGGCCGCCAAGTCGATTGCTGGCTTCAAGAACCGTGACAGTTTTGCCGGCCTCTTGCAGTAATAATGCTGCCGTGAGGCCGGACAAACCGGCTCCTATAATGATTACGTCGGTTACGTTTCTTTTCTCTGTCATGGGGAACTTCGTGCTCAAAAGGAGATCGGCGCATCAGCAAAGCGCAAATGACGGCTCTTTACCCAGACTTTGGCGCCATCATGCCCTACTTTTGCATCGAGACGGCCACCCATTGGGATTCTTAGCCAGGAATGGCTACGGAGCTGATCACCTGTTTCGGTGAATTCGCCGTCCAGAACCAGAAATTCTCCGCCGTCAGGCAGATCCAGCCCAATTCCTGCATTTGCATCCCAAGTTTCCATCCTTACGGTTTCCCGCTCATCCATAAACAGGGGCATAACCGAAACACCGGCGCGGTCTGCATCACGTATTGAACCCATTTTGTTCATATCAATTTTAACGGGGGTTCTGTCTTTCAAATCGAATTGCCAGAGTTTTACAAAGATAACACATCCTTTATCTGAGCCCGGTGTGTGGCCCGAGGTTGGAGGGTTGCGAATATAGGAGCCGGCAGGGAAATCGCCATGCTCATCCTGAAATACGCCTTCAAGGACAATAAACTCTTCCCCGCCTGTGTGGATATGAGGTGAGAATTTACTATTCGGGGCGTAACGGACAATCGTTGTTGCCCGTGCTACTTCGCCACCGATGCGGTCTAGCATCCGTCGATCCACCCCAGGTATGGGAGAGGACAGCCAGTCAATCTCGTCAGCATGCATCACAACACGTTTGTTAAAATCAGCGTTCAATTCCATAGCTGTATTCTCCTTCGTTCATTCAAATTCTCAATTGGTAAAGCTGGGTCGTGCCGCCATTTTTTTGCGCCATGCCTTGAGATTCGTCAAGTTCGCCGGGGTTTCAATATTCGCGAAATCGGCAAAGGCGAGGCCGGCAAAAGCAGTGATATCCGCCATAGAGAATTCATCGCCGGCCAGATAAGGATCAGTTGCTAGTACACTATCCAGATAGCGCATTGTTTTCAACGCTACTTCCTTTTCCTTTTCCCCCCATTCCGCATTTTGATAAGTTTCAAGATCCGGCCCCAAACCAGGTGTGGCATGGTGGAAATAAGCGCCAACCGCGTCAACTAATCCGGCTTCGGCCCTCAGGTTCATCATGTGGATTCGGGCACGTTCCCTCGGCGTCTTTCCAATTAAATTCGGCCCTTCAAATGTGCCATCAATATATTCTGTTATCGCGGTGCATTGTGAAATACAGGAGCCGTCTTCAAGTTCAATATAGGGAACAGTTGCGTCGGGGTTTCGTGCTTTAAACGCATCTGTGCGGTGTTCTCCAGCCATTACATCAACCGGCACAAATTCCACTTGGTCAAGCGCGCCCTTCTCTGCAAGAGCAATTCGCACACGGGCTGGATTAGGAAATCCTTCGATATCAAAAACCTTAATCATGTTTATCTCCAAAATTGACATTTCATTTATTGATCTATCTATCAGTAGGTAGATATTAAAAACAAACCCTACTTAGCTCTTGACTGAAAGGATGTCAAGAAGTATCTATCAGTAGATAGGCAAAATATCAAAAATACGCTAATTCTGGAGCAATGAACGCCAGTTCACTTGATTTGCCGGGTGAATTAATAGGTTAAAGGTGGATGATGAAAACGGATTCAATCAAGGAGAAGCTACTGGCGGCGGCGGAAAAGAGGGTGCGCCATGTCGGATTCAATGCAGTTAGTTTTCGCGATCTGGCAGCTGATGTTGGGGTCAAAAGCTCGAGTGTTCACTATTACTTCCTTAAAAAAGAGGATCTTGGGGAAGCGTTGGTCAATCGGTATGCGGAAAATTTCAAAAATGAATTGGACAAAATTGACGCCAACACTCAGAGCCTGATTGACGCACTGACAGCGTTTGTCGGACTTTATGGGCGAGCGCTGGTCCTTGGTGATTCCGTCTGTCTTTGTGCGATCCTCGGCGCGGAAGTTAATGGATTAGCCCCTCGTATCCGAGAACGCGTTCAGGCCTTTTTCCAGATGAACACTGACTGGCTTGATAAACGATTTAGGAACGGTGCGGATAACCCGGCCAGATTGACATCACTTGAAATTGTCGCGGCCCTGGAAGGGGCTATGATCGTCTCGACAACCCTTGGATCCCGAGAAGCATTTGATGTGACTGCGGCGCGGATCTTGAAAACATCTATATAAATGAATTGGTGGTTTTGCTCGGCTAGGACATATAATAAATACAGGCTGGTTGAAAATATTTAAGTTTACGATCGCAGGTTATCGACTACGGAGTGATTGCCTTATTCAGCGGTTATGAAGTTTTCATAGGCTTGTCCGACTGAACGAACAGAGGCTTCAAATAATTCTTGGCCAACTTCGGGGGTAGATAGTGTTGGATCCGAACCCATCCGGCCATCAGCAAATCTTCGGCGGAAATCAGTTGCATCATAAATTGGCCCGCCCGGAGCAACAGGCGGGGTTAATTCGTCGCGCTTTACCCTTGCGCCGTCTTCCGGATACCCAAAATAGGTGAGTGAGACTTCTGAGGGGGTGGCATGGCTGCCTTCTGCGTCTCCATACTCCCTTTTTGAAATTTCCTTAATGGCTTCACTATTCCACCAGTTCTCTAGATGGCAACGGACAGATGGCTGGTTTTGTCCCGCGATACCCAAACTGCTTTCGGCATAAATTTCAGAAAATGCGGCTTCGCATGTGGCGATGTTACCGCCATGTCCATTTAAGAAAAAGAAGCGGTTAAATCCATGGCGCCTTAGCGAATTGACCACATCACACACAACTGAGATAAGCGTTGTCGGACGCAATGTAATTGATCCTGAGAAGCCGAGATGATGTTGAGCCATGCCAATACTCAGGGTTGGTGCAACCATGACATTCTGGCGTTGTCCAATCTCAGTTGCAACCAGCTCAGGGCACAGGGCGTCAGTTCCAATAAAGCCAGTAGGCCCATGCTGCTCAGTTGACCCTATGGGAATGATAATACCTGCAGAATTTTTCAGATAATCCTCTACTTCCGGCCATGTTCTCAATTGCAGGCGCATGCCTCTCTCCTTCAAATTCCATTTCCCGCCTTAAGTCATCACATTCTATCGTTTCATCATGTGCAGGGATATAATATTTTATGTGAGGTATGGTTCAATCTATTCTAGTAAGCTAATGTGTAAATTACTATCCAGCCCCCCCTCAAGCAATCAATTAGAGGAATTATGAAAATACGAATTTATGTTGCATTTCTAGCGCTTTTTACGTTTACAAGTCCTGGTTTCGCCACAGACATCACGCCACCAGATGCAGTTGGACTTTCACCTGAGAAACTTGGATTGATGGACATAAATCTTCAAGAAGATGTTGATAATGGGACGATCTCGGGGGCCACGGTGGCCGTGATGCGGCATGGCAAGCTTGTTTATCAAAAAGCTTTTGGTACTCGGGGCAGGGGCGCTGCACCCGGGCCATTGAAAACCGATGATATATTCCGTATCTACTCCATGTCCAAACCGATAACAACGGTTGGTATTATGATGTTGATGGAGCAGGGGAGAATCCAGCTTACCGATCCGGTCTCTAAATTCCTTCCGGCTTTTGCAGAAACCAAGGTCATGGAGTTGGGGGATCTTTATGCGCCGGACAATCCAATCACTATTTCCGATCTGCTTCGCCACACATCCGGGATTGTTTATGGTTTCTTTGGCGATACTGAAGTTCGAGCAGAATACCAAAAGGTTGATTTGTATGATGCGGGTCAAACAACTGCCGAAATGGTAGGTAAGCTGGCTGCTCTTCCCCTGGAACATCAGCCGGGAGATGCATGGGAGTATAGCCATTCAACGGATGTTCTTGGCCGCGTTATCGAAGTTGTTTCAGGGAAAAAGCTGGATCAATTTTTTAAGTCAGAAATTCTCGGTCCTTTAGGTATGAACGATACGGCATTTTATGTTGATGAGGAGGAGAAGGCTAGAATAGTGGAGCCGCAGTTTAAGGGACTACTTGATCCTCTGAACGTACCGATCCTCCATTCTGGGGGTGGTGGCTTGATGTCAACGGCAGACGACTATCTAATTTTCAGCAGTATGATGCTCAATGGCGGTATTTATGAGGGTAAGCGTTTGCTGAAAGAAGAAACGGTTGCCCAGATGACGCAAGATCAACTTGGTGACGTCCGTCCCGGCAATTATGACCTTCTTACTGACGAGAACGGGTTTGGATTTGGTTTTGCTGTCCGCCTCTCCGATGAGGGGTTTGCTGCAGGATCGAAAGGCAGCTATTGGTGGGGAGGTTATGCAGGTACATATTTCTGGATTGACCCGGCTGAAGAGCTGATCATCGTCTTTATGATACAGCAGCCGGATCAAAGGTCCCTATATCGACCAAAAATCAGAAACTGGGTTTATAACGCGATTGTAAATTGAAGGTGTTTGATATTTTGAATGCTGAACTACTGCTCTAAAATCCAAGAGCTAAACCGTCACTTCGCGGGTCGGCAGCCCCTTCGATAAGGCCATTTGGATGGTGAACCAAGGCGCCTGCATGTCCCATTACTTCATCATAGGCTCCGATCACCTCTAAATCATGGCCAGCCTCCAATAATTGCTGAATGATATGGGGCGCAACCCGATTTTCGATCCGAAGGTTAGATGTCTCAGCGCCCCAAGTCCGGCCCAAAAGCCAACGCGGGGCGGAAATGGATTGCTGCAAATCCTGACCATATAGAACATGTCGACTGAAGATCATTGCCTGTGTTTGCGGCTGGCCCTCGCCGCCCATGGTTCCGTAGGGCATGACCCGACCGCCTTTCAAGTGCGCCAAAGCCGGTTGGATGGTGTGGAAAGGACGGCGAAAGGGCTGCAGACTATTATGATGAGTGTGATCCAATGAAAAGCTGGTACCCCGGTTCTGCCAGGTAATTCCGGTTTCGTCCAGAACGACCCCGGACCCAAATTCCCAAAAAATGCTTTGGATAAAGCTGACGGCACGCCCCTGGCTGTCAACAGCACCTAACCAAACCGTATCTCCTTTTGCAGCTGCTTCGGGCCATGGAAGAGCTCTTTCCATATCAATGTCTGACGCCAAGCTATCAAAAATAGCTGCAGACAAAAAATCCGCTGGGGCCGTCTCCATAAAATCGGGGTCTGTAACATGCTTGTCGCGGATTCTGAATGACCGTTTGGTAGCTTCAACAAGTCCGTGAATAAAATCGAAGGTTTCAGCTTCCGCAATATGAAGGCGCTCATAAACACCAAGCAGAAGAAGTGATGCTAATCCTTGCGTAGGTGGGGGCATGTTGAATAGCTTATGGCCAGCAATATCAACTGCGAGTGGGGAGACGGAAAGCGCATTGTGACGTTCAAGATCTTCAATACGCAACGGAGAACCAGCCCGTTCCAGATCTGCCGCTATTTTTCGCGCCAGATCACCACGATAGAAATCATCCAGCCCGGCTTTGCTGAGATGCCGAAAAGTTTCGGCAATACGGGGTTGATGGAACCGTGCACCAATTTTCGGAAGTGCGCCGTCTATAAAATATGTGTCCTTAAAGCCGGGAGAATTCTCAAGCTCTTTCAGTTTAGCTTCTGCATTGCTCGCAAAAGTTTGTGAAACGGAAATACCTTGGTCGGCATAATAAATAGCCTCTTCCAGCAGGCGATCAATAGGTAAAGTTCCACCCCAGTTTTTTTGGCTGAAATTGTAAGCTTCCTGCCATCCAGAAACCGCGCCTGCGACGGTCAGAGCAGCCTGGCTTCCACGGGAGGGTATCGCGTCAAATCCCTGGTTTTTATAATACTCGATATCGGCTTTTGCCGCTGCTCCCCCACAGGCGTCAATTCCCTGAACTTTTTTACCTGGCGTATGGATCAGCCAGAAATTATCTCCTCCCATTGCGTTCATATGAGGATAGGCGACAGTGATCATTGCTGCTGCGGCAATCATTGCCTCAATGGCATTGCCGCCTTCTTCTAGAACCCGAATACCGGCACGTGATGCGAGGTGGTGGGGTGAAGTGACCATTCCGCCATAGGCACGTTTTGTTTGCAGCATTTGATTTTCTCTCTTCGTAGCAATTGCCCGGTAAGACAGCTTTAAACTATGGTCTGGCTGCTTGGCAGGAGGTTTGTGACAGTAACGTCCTTATCAATCGATGTCATCTGTCGAAACAATTTGCCTTTAAAGTAGACTTTGCATCAAGGAGTTTTAGCAGCCAAAGGTGAGCTTCAATTAAGTTGAGTTTTCGCCGATGATCGCCTGGATAAGGGTGCTCCAGTTCGGGGCCGGTTGGCCAGATTTACTGATTGCATGGGATCCAAAATACAGGTTGGTCAAAATAACCGATTTTTCATTGAGATTTTTTCTTGTCAATTCACATGCTTCGCGATTTTCTATTAGTGCGGAGACGATGGCCCTTTGTATGGAAGCATACATTTTACTTGTTAATCTTGCGACCACCGCATCTGTCGGCCCTAATTCAACCATTGCATTACACATCAGACAGCCCCGTCTTTCCTCTCTGGGCATGTCATCATTGATGCTGTTGGAAAAAAGAGTAGACAAACGCTCAATATTGGTGCCTGCCTTTTCATCTTCCAGCAGGGTAACAGCCGATTTAATATGTATTTGGTCATACCTTTTCAGCGCTTCGATATACACGGACTTTTTATCACCAAAGGCTTTGTAAAAAGAACCGCGTGTTATATTCATGGATTTCAATAAATCAGGCAGATTGGTGGCGCCATATCCGTTTTTCCAGAATATCTGCATGGCGCCTTCCAGCGCATCATCTATGTTAAACTCTCTCGGTCTGGCCAAATCCATTCTCCAACATCATTTCATACATAGTTTATTTCAGATCACGAACTGTTCACAACTATGTGTATTGTACCAATTGGTTCCTAATTATATATGTCATTTTACCGGTTGGCAAATATCTCATTACTAAGGGTGCTGACGGAAAACATTAGTCCACAGAAAGGCGGCGGAAAATGCCGCAACAGGAGAATAAAAATGATTAAGTTCTTACGGACCGTTCTAGTTGGTCTTGCTCTATCTACCGCATTCCTTACCTCAGCCTTCGCGGCAGGAAACGATGTAAATGCTACAACAACTGGTCTTGCAATGCGTGGATTTGATCCGGTTTCCTATTTTCAAGATAGCGGCCCTGTCGCCGGTGATCTAAAATACACTGCCGAGTATAACGGCGCGACATACCGATTTGCTTCCAAAGCCAACAAAGAAGAATTTGAAGCTGATCCAGTTGCTTTCGCGCCAGCATATGGTGGGTACTGCGCTTTTGGTACAGCCATGGGATTTAAATTTGATGGCGATCCTTCTATCTGGAAGATTGTTGACAAGAAATTGTACTTGAACCTTTCTCCAGCAGTTCAAAAACGCTGGGTAAGCGAAGAAGCTGACTTTATTGCGCAGGCTGACACTAATTGGGTCAATATTAAAGACACAGCGCCAGAAGCCTTGCAGAAATAGATCGACTAACGATAAAGTCTCTGATTGCGGGAACAGGGCTAAACCTCTCGCAATTAGAGACATACGTATATTATCCTAATGAAAGGAAATTGATAATGGCTTCAAAAACACTGACAGCAGTTGCTTTGGCGGGAGCTGTGACCGCTGCTTTGTCAACCGTTGCACTTACTACGAATACTGTAGAAGCAGCAGCAAAGGAAAAATGTTTCGGCGTTTCGCTGGCAGGAGAAAACGATTGTGCGGCTGGTCCAGGTACGACGTGTGCCGGAACATCAACAGTTGACTACCAAGGAAACGCTTGGAAACTGGTTCCTAAGGGAAGCTGTCTTTCAATGGAATTACCCAAAGATAGTAACGGGAATGCGCGAGAAGGATCTCTGTCCGAACTAGATCGTGATCCAGCGGCCTAACAGCAACACCTATGCTTCGCTGAAGTGCTTTATTCGCAATTGATTTACTCTATTGGTGGTCATTGCAATACCGGACTTCAGCGTTAGCTGAGGACAAATGGAAATGAATGCTCTTGAATCAACTATACCGCCACACTCATTACTGCGAGCTGGCGCTGGTTTTAAACCGGAGCATTTTGAAGAGATCCTTCAGGGAAATCACAAATCCAGTTTGTTCGAAATTCATGCAGAAAATTATATGGGGGCCGGCGGCAGACCTCATCAAGTTCTCGAAAGTCTTCGCGCCGACTATCCAATTTCCTGCCATGGCGTTGGACTGTCAATTGGATCTGCGGAGGGGCTTGATCCAGCTCACTTGAAACGATTAAAAAAGATTTGCGACAGATATGAGCCAGTACTGTTTTCCGAGCATCTTGCCTGGAGTAGCCATAACGGTAGTTTTCTCAACGATTTACTGCCGCTGCCCTATACGGAAGAAACTGTTAAACTGGTGAGCGGTCACATTGACCAAATTCAGAATTGCCTTGGTCGACAGATGCTTCTGGAAAACCCTTCTTTATATCTTTCTTTCCATCAGAATAGCCTTTCGGAAATCGAATTCTTAAAAGAAGTCACTTCCCACACAGGGTGTGGTTTGTTGTTGGACGTGAACAATGTCTTTGTTTCGGCGACCAACCTCGGGTTTGATGCTCAAGAATATATTGCTGGATTTCCAGTCGACCTGGTTCAAGAAATCCACCTTGCAGGTTTTTCAAAAGATCCAGAGACGACGGACAATTCTTTGCTAATAGATGCTCATAATCGGGAAGTAGCGGAACCTGTTTGGCAGCTCTATACGAATTTGATCGGACGCATAGGATCTATTCCAACTATCATCGAATGGGATAGTGATATTCCTCGCTGGAACATATTGAGCGCAGAAGTTCAAAAAGCTGAGCAGATCTTGAGGGCAGCATTGCCGTTACATGAGGCCCTCAATGTCCATTAATCATTTGCAGAAGTCATTTTCTGGTGCGCTGCTAAATCCGGAAAATCTGCTACCTACGGAAATTATGGTTCGTGACGGCATTGATATTGCTAAACGATTTTCTGTCTATCAAAATAATGTTGTATCAAGCCTTATTACGGCCCTCAAGACAGCCTTTCCAACAGTATTGAAAATTGTAGGAGATGAGTTTTTTAGTGCCATGGCAGCAGTATTCGTTCGGAAGTATCCGCCAAAGTCGCCTGTTTTGATGCTTTATGGCGATATGTTTCCAGACTTTCTGTCGAAGTTTGAACCGGTTGCAGATCTTCATTACCTACCTGAGGTGGCCTATCTCGAACAGTTGCGGCGACAGGTCTATCATGCGGCGGATAAGGATTCCGTCTCGCAGCTTGCCTTTGCCGAGATTTCCGAGGCAGAATTTCAATCTCTGGTTCTTTCTATTCATCCGGCTTCGGCATTTGCCGTTTTCAAGTACCCAGTTGCCTCCATCTGGCATTGGAACAATGCAGAGACGGCGGCGGTGAAACCCGAAATTCCCTCCAATGGTGAAGAGGTTTTGGTCTGGCGGCTGGAAAATGATGTCAGAATGCGCCTTCTCTCTGTCGGTACTGTAAGTTTTATAAGAAATCTTCAGTGTAAATTGTCACTTGGTGAAAGCGCTGAAAGAGCAAGTGAGATTGAGGGATTTGACCTTACGAGTGCGATTGCAGCATTAATTGAAACCGGGCTGGTAACAGCCATAAACCGAGGATAATGAACCATGGCCAAACTTATGAGTACCGTCAGTAATGTTTATGCCGCCGTGTTCGGACCATTAGAAACAATGCTGCAAAACTGGCTTCCTGGTCTTGCGGCGCGCCTTATTTTCTCAAGCGTCCTCCTTGCTTTCTTTTGGCAATCCGCACTGACGAAGATCGGAGATAGTATATTCTCGCCTTCCGTTGGCGCGTACGCACAGATTTTCCCCAAAGCGCTGGAAGCAGCAGAATATGACACAGACCAACTGTCTTCACTGCATACGGTCATAGTTTTTGCTGCAACATATGCTGAATTTATTCTTCCAGCCTTGATACTTGTTGGTCTGGCGACACGCCTAGCTTCGATTGGTATGGCTGTAATGATAATTATCATGAGTATCGTCGATATCTTCGGACATAATATTGATGCCAAGACAATTGGTCAGCTGTTTGATCGTGTGCAAGATAGTGTTATCATGGATCAGCGGTTATTGTGGATGTTTCCATTAATCTACCTCGTTGTTAAAGGGCCTGGTTTGATCTCACTTGATCAGATTTTCGTCTCAGTCTTTGGTCAGTCCAGGGATCAGAGAATGTCAATGTCAAATTAGCCCTTTGAGGTGGTATTTTTTTGGTGCCTCTTGAAAATGGGAATTCTGTGTAAAGCCGTGTCAAAAGGAGAATGATTTGGGCGATAGTTGCTGTGAAAAACAGATTGATGTGAGTGCTCTGAAGGACCGTCAGCGGCGGGTCTTGATTCAGGTTCTTTTGATCAACGCTGCAACTTTTGTAATGATGATATGCGCAGCTTACTTCAGTGGGTCCTCGTCCCTGTTGTCAGGGGCATTGGATAATTTTGGTGATGCGCTGACATATGCACTAAGTTTGGCCGTCGTGGGGGCGAGCATTGCCATGAAAGCGCGTGTTGCATTGTTTAAAGGCCTTCTGATATTCGGTGCCGCGGCGGCGGTGGCCGTTCAGGTTGCGTGGCGGGTGTCAAATGTTGAAGTCCCTATTTTTGAAACCATGGGCGTAGCCGCACTCCTCAATCTTGGGGCAAATCTCTTGTGTTTGCGTTTATTGTATCCTTATCGAAATGGTGACGTAAATATGACGTCGGTATGGGAATGCTCGCGCAATGACGTTATGGAAGGACTTGCGGTCATTGCGGCAACATTGGCTGTCTGGGCGTTTAGCTCCGGATGGCCGGATATATTGATTGCAATTGCACTGGTGATTTTATTCCTGCGCTCTGCCAGCCGTGTTCTCAGAAGTGCCTGGCGAGAACTCTATCCTCGCTCAGCCGCAGCGTAACGCGCTCAATATTCCATCGACTGCGTGTTAAATTTACATATCGTATCATCTTGCGAGACGATATGTAATGGCTTATGCTTGATTTATGGATACACTTGATGATGTTTTAGATACACTTGATTTGAAGGGGGCATTCTATTTTCGAA
This sequence comes from Sneathiella marina, assembly GCF_023746535.1. Taxonomy (GTDB): domain Bacteria; phylum Pseudomonadota; class Alphaproteobacteria; order Sneathiellales; family Sneathiellaceae; genus Sneathiella; species Sneathiella marina. The sequence goes on from NZ_CP098747.1 coordinate 1,286,111, forward strand.
CCAACTTTTCGCCTCCCTGGGCCGTTGAAGTTCCTGAATTGCAGCAAGCAGCCCGATTTCACCTGGTCGTAGAGGGGCGGCTGCATATTCGATTTCCCTCTTCTGGTGAGCAAACTGTATTAGGCCCTGGGGATTTAATTGTGATCCCGAGAGGCCGCTCACATATTTTATCTGATGAAGCTGGTAAAACGGCGCCTTCTTTGGAAACAGTTCTCGCTGACGCTGGCTATACAGGGGACGGTGTTCTTGCAGTTGGTGATGGCGAGCCTCATGCTAAAACAAAACTCATATGCGGTCATTTTAGTTTCCGTCCCGAGGCAGATCATCCGATCCTAAATGCGTTACCTGATTTTCAGGTTATGACGGCATCAATGCGCGCTGAAAATGCCACATTGGACGAGGTCATCCGGATGTTAGTAAGACAGGTGTTCTCTGGAAGCAAAGTCGGGTCTGCGGCATCCGTGACAAGGTTATCGGAGGTCATGTTTATCGAATTGCTTAGAATTGGCATTGAGAACAACAAGCATTTGGAAACTGTACTTTCCGCCTTTAGTGATAGTCAGATAAGCCAGTCCCTGTCTCTGATGCATTCAAGGCCAGAGCATCTGTGGACTGTAGAAAGCTTGGCCCGTGAAATCGGAATGTCACGCAGCCGTTTCGCCAATCGTTTTCAATCCCTTCTAAAGATGGGCCCTATGTCCTATCTTGCGGACTGGAGGTTGCAGAAATCTCTTTTCCTTTTGCACAATTCGAAGAAATCCGTCCAAGAAATTTCTTCTGACTCCGGGTATCAGTCCCCAGCTGCCTTCACGCGCGCTTTTTCTGACAAATTTGGTATAGCGCCGACGAAATATAGAAAATCAGCGTAAATTTGCATATCGTATCATAAGTTTTGCTAAATACCCTTATTTCCGGCAAGATTATTGATTATTTGTACTAATCCGCTCATGTTTCATTCAAGCCAAGTGGCTAAAAGTTTTCGCGTAAAAATACTTTTTGGCACTTTTCTTGGCTGAATTTTAAATGCTCATGAAAGGAAATATAATGTATAAAATTTCGACGCTTGCTATCGTAACCCTGTTAAGCATGGGAACAGTTTCGACTGCGATTGCAGCAGATGAATTCAATACCTCTCCGGGTCTTACTGCGGTTGGCGCTCCGCTTGGTTTACATGGCGTAGATCCAGTGGCCTTTATAGATCTAGGAAATCGAGCTGATGGGTCGGCCGCTTTTACAGCCGTTCATGACGGTGTCGCATATTATTTCGCGTCAGAAGAAAACCTGGAAAAATTTGAGGATAACCCCGATCTATATGCGCCGCAAAATGGCGGGTTTTGCACCTATGGTGTTTCCGTCGGCAAAAAGTTTGATGGTGACCCTGATTATGCTTCAGTAATTGATGGAAAACTTTATGTGTTCCTGAATGAAGAAATTTTCAAAATTTACCAAAAAGATATGGCGGGAACCATTTCCAAAGCAGAAACTCAATGGAAAGGCATTCAGAATACAGCTGCTATTGATCTGTAATAATTTTACTGCTGAAAGTGGACAGTAACATCCACTTTCAGCGTCAGCGGCGGATCGCATTAGCGCCATACCAGCCAAAAAAATTTTACACTTTCCCTCTAGATAAGGGAGGTTTTCATCAAACTCACGTCAGTCAGAAAACCCTCTTCCTTTTAACAAAGATAATTCCGACAACAAGAGCGAGACAAAGATAATCTATTCAGGATGTCCAGAAGCGATATAAGCAGTTTTGACAACCGTATAGAATTCAGCAGCGTAGGAACCTTGTTCCCGTGGTCCATAGGAACTGTCACCACGACCCCCAAACGGAACATGATAATCGGTTCCGGCAGTTGGTAAATTTACCATGACACAGCCAGTTCGGGCATTGCGACGAAAATGCGTTGCTCGCGCCAAGGAACGGGTGACTATTCCTGATGTCAGGCCAAAATTCGTATCATTTACCGTCGATAATGCCTCTTCATAGGAGCTAACCTTTATAACACTGGCAATTGGGGCAAACATTTCTTCCCGATTTATTCGCATTTCATTTTTTGTTCCGGCAAACACGGCAGGCGCCATGTAATATCCCTCCGTCGGCATTTCCAGCCTGTTGCCACCACATAGTAATTCAGCGCCTTCTTCCTTTCCGGCAGAGACATAGCTCAGGTTTTCCTCAAGCTGCTCTTGGCTGACAACTGGTCCTATCTGCGTTTGTCCGTCAAGGGCATGCCCAACTTTTAAGGCCTCTGCTCCTGCGACAAGCTTTTCAACGAATGCATCATGTACCCGGTCATGCACAATCAGTCGGGATGAAGCTGTGCATTTTTGTCCGGTGCCACCGAACGCGCCGCCAAGAGCGACTGCTACGGCGATATCGAGATCCCCGTCGTCCATGACAGCAAGGGCATTTTTCGAACCCATTTCTAATTGTATTTTCGTAAAATTCCGGACTGCTGCCATGGCGATCCCCTGGCCAACCGGAACCGATCCCGTGAAAGAAATAGCGTCTATTTTAGGGCTTTCCACAAGTCCCTGACCAACGGAGCGTCCGGACCCCATAACCAAATTGAAAAGGCCAGCCGGCAGGTTTTGTTTCTCGATGATTTCGGTTAAAGCTACTGCCGAAGCCGGAGTTGCGTTGGCCGGCTTCCAGATTACAGCATTCCCATAGGCGAGTGCCGGCGCTATTTTCCAGCTTGCAGTTGCTGTGGGGAAATTCCAGGGTGAAATGATCCCGACAACACCAACCGGTTCGCGACGAATGTCAATTTCAATACCGTCGCGCACTGAATCCGCATTGTGCCCAATCTGTCTGAGAGTTTCCGCTGCATAATAGGTGAAGAATTGACCCGCTCGATAGACTTCACCTTTCCCTTCAGCTAACGGTTTACCTTCCTCCCGTGATAAAAGCTCTCCCAATTCGGCTGAGCGCGCCATTAATTCGGTGCCAATGCCCATAAGAGCTTCGTATCGTCGTTCAATTCCGGACGATGCCCATTCTTGCTGAGCGGCGCGAGCGGAATCGAGAGCAGTTTCCAGCTGATCTGAATTCGCCTGGGCAAAAAGGCCAATTACATCTGAAATATCTGACGGATTACGATTTTCGACTTCAGTGTCTCCGGCGACCCATTGACCACCAATATAATTTTTCTTCTGATTTCCCATTCTATGGCCCTGTCCCAATCCCGTGTTGCAAATTCAGATGGATAGGACTATGGACTTATCCATATATTTCAGTCAAATTTAAATAATTGTAAATTATTCCAGGAAAACTGAAATTGGCAATCAAAATTGAAATGCTCCGCTGCTTCACAATTGTGGCACGTGCTGGGAATCTGGCAGATGCGGCGGATAAACTCGGACGGACACAGTCAGCCGTCTCAATGATGCTTAAACAGCTTGAAGCTCATCTGGACGGCGCGTTGTTTGAAACGGATCGAAAGAGTAAACTTACCTCTCTTGGGGTATTTGTTTTGGAGGAGGCTTCCCGAGAGATCGATCATTTTGATACTACGGTAACAGCAATTCAAAACTTCGCGCGCTCTCAGTCCGGCCTGGTTCGTATCGCTGCCGTTCCGTCCGTCGCGGCAGAAATACTTCCTTTGGCCATAAGAAAGTTTTTGACAGATCATCCGAAAGTCCAAGTCGATATTCGCGATATGGATTCAGTCGCTGTAATTCGAGAGCTTGAACGAGAGCAGGTTGATATAGGTTTAGCAACTGCCATAGAGCCCGGCTCCAATATTTCTTCGCGAAAGTTGTTTACGGATACTTTCGGAGTTGTATGTCCTGAGGATCACCCCCTCGCGTACTCAAGTAAGCCCATCGACTGGGAGGAAATAGAAGAGTGGCCTTTAATCGCCAATGGTATTTGTCAGCAAATATCGGATATACGGTTCCAGAAATTTCTTGCTCAATCATCCCTGACAGTGCGAAATACAACATCCTTAATTGCAATGGTTCGATCTGGTGTGGGCATAACCATCTTGCCGCGATTGGCTGTTGCAAATATTGACCAGCTCGCATTTGTTCATGTCAACGATCCCGCAGCTCATCGACAAATGGATATCCTTTCTAATACCCACACTTCCTTGTCGCCTGCAGCTAAAAGTTTTGAAGAAGCTATATACACAACGGCTCAAGAATTGGCTCTGGTCTCATGACCCATTTGAAATAATCATTATTCACTTCTAAAAATCTTTTACGTTACAGTAGTATGACAATGCTAATATTAATTATGAATAATTTATTGTTTGGGAGTATTGGCTAGAACTGGCGTAAAAAATGGCAAGAAAAAGAAAATTCAAAGGGATTAAATTCAGTATCAGTTTAACAGCAGGGGCGGTCTCTCTTGTTGCGGTCGCAAGTGGGCTTGTTGCGTTATCAAACTATTATCAGGTGACGAACTTCGCGAAAATTGAAACCGAAAGACAAATGGATGAAGCAACGGAATATATATCGGAGCAAATCCAAGCCTTCATACGTCCTGTTTTACAAAGTATTGACCGCCTTACACGCGAAGATCCACACCTTTTATATGCTGACGATATCAGAAATCGGTTTTTGCAGGTTACCGTTCCGACTCTAAATCTCAATGAACATATTCGGTCTATTTACATCGGCTATCCAAACGGCGACTTTTCACAAGTGGTCTCCTTCACGGGGAAAAACGAGAAAAGCAGAAAAGTATACAATGCGAATGAAAACGCGAAATTCGCCTTTGTCACCATTCGGGATGATTCTGCAAATGAGAAAGTAAGGACAACCCAACCACTTTTAGAAAATGGTAGTCCCAGTCAAGTTGGATGGGCGCGCGCCGCGGACTATGATCCGAGGACGCGCCCCTGGTTTGGCCCAGCTGCAAAGTCGCCGGAACTGCAAAGAACGGGACCGTATGTTTTTAAAACGTCCAGATTACCGGGGATAACGTTCTCTAAATCAATGTTGGGAAATGATCCCGGAATCATTGGTGTTGATCTGGATTTGCAGACTATCCGGAGTTTTCTCAGAAAACTTAAAGTGACGCCAGGATCCCGGGTTGCCATTACAACCGCTAATGGACTGATACTAGCCCATTCCGAAACCACGGGTGTAAGCATTTCGGAACAAGCGGACGGGCAAGATATTCTGTCTTTGATGACCTTGTCGGAAGCGGGAGATAATATTCTGAATTCAGTTCTCAGATCGTCGGAGGAGGCTGATTCTGATGCGCATGTTTTTGTTGAAGGAAAGGAGTATCTCTTTCGAAGTATTCCGCTCCAGCTTGGGGCAACGGAAGCAGTAGATAAGCGGATATTGCTAGCGGTTCCATGGGAAGAAATAGCCGCCGCCGCCACCAAGGCCCGCAATCAATCCTTAATTGTTGCCCTGGGGCTATGTGTTATCGTGATGCTGATCGCCTTGTATCTTGCGAAGAGACTGGCGAAGCCAATTGAAGCTTTAACCGCAGAAGCCAATAAAATCAGCCGGCTGGACTTAAAGGACGATGTGGCGCTCAATTCACGTATTTCTGAGATACATGAATTGATGACGGCAACAAAAGCCATGAAATCTGTTCTTGGTGTTTTCGGTAAATTTGTGCCTAAAACACTCGTAAAACAGTTGCTGCATTCAGGAACGGGTGGGGAACTCGGTGGCAAACGTCGCGACATGGTCATCATGTTTTGCGACATCAAGGATTTCACAAACATTGCTGAAGCCGCCGCATCTGAAGATTTGATGCGCCAATTGTCTGATTACCTGGAATCCCAATCTAACGCCATTTTGGAGCATGCGGGGACAATTGATAAATATATCGGCGACTCGATAATGGCTTTTTGGAATGCGCCGCTTGAAGATCCGGAAATGGAAAAGAACGCCTGTCTTGCTGTACTTGCTGCGAGAGAGAAATTGAAGGCGCAAAATCAGCAATGGCAAGCGGCAGGGGACCCGGTCTTTGTAACGAGGTACGGTTTGCACAAGGGAAATGTTATTGTTGGCAATGTCGGATCAACTGAAAGGTTGAACTACACAGTCATGGGATCTGAAGTTAATCTAGCGAGTCGGCTGGAAGGCCTCAACAAAGTTTTTGGTACGGAAATTCTGGCGTCCTCATCGGTTCAAGAAGCGGCCGGAGAAGAATTTCTCTGGCGCCCCGTGGGCCGGGTGGCACCAAAAGGTGTTAGCAAACCCGTTGTGATTTTTGAGCTGCTTGGCCTGCAAGACACAGATAACTCGGAGTCTTTGCAAATTGCGGAGAACTGGCAGGCACCATTCTCCTCCATTCGCAAAGGCGAGTGGCGTGCGGCAGCCCCCTTAATAGAAGAGTTTCTTCGGAAATGGCCGAATGATGGTGTGGCGGGTCATTATTTGAAACGCGCAAAGTTCTACCTGGAAAACCCGGAGGCCGTTGGCGACGACACCGAATTTTTTGACGCAAAATAGGGTGCCGTCGGATAGCGCAACAATATTTGCTAAACCCATTAAGTTGACGGCAATAGAGAGGACCCAACAATGAGTTTTAATATTTGAAACCGCCTACATCTCCATATCCATTGCTTCAGCGACTTCAATTGATCCACCTGCATCGATATGTGGGCAGGATTGCGCCATGACAACAGCAGCATCAATTGTCTCGGCCTGGAGTATTGTGATACCGGCGAGAGGGTTTGCGCCGCCCCCATTTTCGATGCCGGCCGAGCTAACAGTTTTGGACGCTCCGACGGGCATTCCCGGGTCAACGACAGCATCTCCCAAGCTTTCGCTCCATTGTTTCCAGGCTACCATATGATTAGCCCCGTCTTCTTTGGTGTCGAATTGCGGGCTTCCATGATAGGCGAGTACGAATTTAGGCATGTAAGAAACTCCTGATTTTAAAAATAAGATCATCTTTATGGCACGCATTTAAATATGTTAAAGATCATATTTAAATTATCGATATAGTTTCTGGAAATAGGAGGTAAATTCATGCCCTATAGTGCAGAGCATAAAGAAAAGACACATGCCAAAATCATTGAAACAGCGCGGATTCTTTTCAATAGATATGGATTTCACAAAGTCACCATCGATATGGTTATGGCAGAGGCCGGCCTGACGCGCGGTGGCTTCTATAATCATTTCAGGAACAAAGAAGCCCTGTTCGAAGCGGCGGTCTCAAGCTTCTTGATGGGTAGAGGTGCCCGCTGGAGATCTGAAGCGGGTATCGACATGACAGATCTTAAGCCGGAAATGGCACAGCATATGATTGATGCCTATCTTTCCTCAGATCATCTGGGCGATCTTGATGGTCAATGCCCAATGATTGCTTTGCCAACCGATGTAGCCCGTTCAAGTCCCGAAGTCCAAAATTCATTTCAGGAACTTTTGAACGCAATGGTTTGGTTGTTTGAAAATAGTATTGCCGACAATGAAAATGACCATCGACAAAAGGCATTGTCTCTCAGCGCACTCTGTGTTGGGGGCATGGTATTGGCCCGAACGCTCCCCGATTCCGAACTGGCTGAGGATATTCGTATGGCTGCGCAAGACACGGCAAAGCAATTGATGGATGCGAAAGCGTTTTAGAAACTTGAATATTTCGGCTTAGGGAGCCGGAGGCGCAGATTGAGCTCGATTGCCGCGCAGAAATGAGATGATATCAAGCGCGTCAATAATCAAACAGATTGTGCCGATGGCACAAGCTGCTATTAGCCAGGTAAAGTAGTTTCCGGCGGATGAGCCACTAAATAGATCTGCATAAATAAGGGCCATAGGTAGCAGCCATGGTATATGTGCCACTCCCATGGCCTTCGTGATACCCATTTTCATATGCATCCACCCCATGATCATACCACCCAGTAAAAACGCGGCGACCATCCATTTTGCGGTGGAGTGCTGGAGAAAAAACAACGGCGCGAAAAACATTACAGCCATCAAGACTAAAACCCATAATCTCACCCATAAAGGCGTGTGTAGAAAAAGATCGCGGACGAAATACCATGAGGTGAAACTAAGAAATGTCTTCATTATGTTACCCATTTTATTGAAACCGGTAAGAGTTGCGGTTGCTTTTCCGGCGCCTGGTTACCTTACCTTCACTTATGCAAGATCATCCATATAGGCAAAAATCGCCGGCGCACCACCCGTATGAATGAAGAGCAGGGATTGGCTGGTATCTAGAGATTTTGCCCGATGGATAAATCCTGCCATTGCTTTTCCCGTATATGTTGGATCCAGAATTAAGGCTTCGGTGCGGGCGCAAAGTTTAATGGCATCAACGCAATCTTTCCCGGCCTGTCCATACCCTGGTTCTAAAAATGCGTCATCAAGAACGATATCTGAGTTGACGACGGGGTTTTCAATATCCAGCATTGTTGCAATCTCTCGGCACTTATCGCTGATGCGCGACATCTGGTCACCCTTGGCCCGGCGGACGCAAATACCTGTCACCCCGATATTTGAGCCAAGCGCCCGTAAGCCAAAAAGTAATCCGCTATGGGTGGCGCCACTGCCGGAGGCGACAACAATTTCATCAATTTCTAATTGTTGCCTGTCAAGTTGCTCTAATATTTCTTGAGCAGCGACAACATAGCCCAAAGCACCTAGCGGTGGATGCTCCGGGCTTAGAGGTATAATATATGGCGTTTTACCGTCAACTCTCAATTCATTGGCGATAGTTTGTAGCTGTTGGTCTGCACCGTATTCGTCTTCCCCGACAGGGTAGCTATGCATGGTCGCCCCCAAGAGGTGATCTAGAAAGACGTTTCCGGATTTATGGTAATCAGAATTGCTTTTCTTGACCCGTTCCTCCAACTGGATGTGACAGTCCATGCCGAGCTTACGGGCCCCTGCGGCAGCTAACCGGACAAAATTTGACTGAACCGCACCAGTGATCAAAATTGTGTCTGCCTGTTGTGTGATCGCTTCACCAAGGTAGAATTCCAATTGACGCACCTTGTTTCCGCCAAAGGTTAATTCGGTACAATCATCTCGTTTTATAAACAGGTTAGCCGAAGTATTTAAAGTTTTTTCTAAATTGAGCATGGCTTCCAAGGGAGGTATTCCCGAAAAAAGCCGGGTGCGCGGGAGGTCATAAAGCCGTCCAAGATTTTGAACAGGAAGAATAGGTGATGTCATATGTGATACCTTTCTAAATGCTGGAGGCGAAGAGGATTGCGGCCGTCAGGAGAAGGATGACAATAATTAGCCAAGAAAAAACACGCTCTGTGAGCCAATTCACTATCAAGCTTCCGGCATATATCCCGGCGATCGTAGCGGGTACTAGTTTAAGACAGGTCCACAAAGTGGTGCTTTCGACACCGGCAAACGGGATCTGGAATAATAATGCCGCACCGTAGGAAAATACGAATAAAGTCAGTGTCGTCGCCCGGACAACCTGTTTCTCGATCCCTGTAGCTGACATCCAGGCTGCGACAACAGGACCCGGCATGGCCAGGCTGCTGCTCATCAAACCGGAAGCAACCCCTGTAACAAGAGCTCCGCGTTTGGATGGTGCAGCTGCTGCCGGTCTCGTTCTCATGATATTGTTTCGGATAACGAGGAGGGCGGTTAGGGAGATGGCAGCGCCGGCGAGAAGTTTTAGCATCACCACATTCACATTCAGGAAAATCAGAAGCCCCAAAGGTAGACCAAGGACCGAGCCGATAAGAAGCTGGAAAAGAATGGTTTTATTAATCTCAAGCCGAATGCTGCGTACGAGCAATACAGCGATGAGCAGATTCAAAATGATGCTAATCTGGATGGAGCTGTTATTGTTGAGTACTAGTAACATGATGGGGCCGGCAATCACACCAAATCCGATCCCAGTCGCCGATTGCAAAGCGGCGGCAAAGAAGACAGTGATGCTTAGCGTGATCAAGATGGGTTCCATTAGGGTATCTTGTTGTGTTGATTGCAAAATAACAATCTAAATTTAGTCCGGTTTGTGCGGGTGCAAAAGAAAATGAGGAATTGCCGAATTTAACAGGAGCGGGTTTTGAGAGGTCGCGGTCAACTTAATAGATTTTATTTTCACAAGCAGAGATAATCCAGTCTCTAGTCAGCTGCGCTTGCGAACTTAACGCCTTATGTCGTGACCAGACAAGATAAAACCCCAATCCGGTTTCCCAAGACCAATCCCTGCGGCCAGCCAGCAAACCTTGCTCGATCAGTGGATCTGTAAGATGTTTCCATCCGAATGCGAAACCTTCGCCAGCTATGGCGGCCTGTAGGACAAGGGCATAGTCGTTTAGTCTTATAGTCGAGGATGTATCAATATTGGCAACTCCAAAATGAGCAAACCAATCTTTCCATGTCGGCCGTTCGCGGATGGGTTCTTCTAAATGGATTAACCGTTCATGTTGCAGGTTGGAAATTGTTTTTAAGTTGACTGCTGTATGCATCACGCTTGGATTTGCAATAGGATAAATTACTTCGCTGGCGATCATGGTTGAGTGACAATCCTCCCAGACACCACTCCCTCGTCTAATCGCGAGGTTAATATTCTCTGCGTCGATATTAGGTTCATGATCGCTGGTTTGGAGGCGAAGATCGATCCCCGGAAAATGCTCCCGCAAATCATGCAGTCGTGGCATCATCCAGTAAAAATTAAAAGCGGAAGAGGCGTTTAATGTAACCTGATTACTCTGACCGCTCGCATGCAGCTTTTGCGCCGACGCCAGCATTCCATCAAGTGCTTTCGATACATCGACAAAAAATCTCTGGCCGGAACTGGTCAGAGAAACTTTTTTATGGCCGCGCTCGAATAACAAAACGCCCAGGCTATTCTCCAGTTGTTTGATGGCAGCACTGACAGCCGGTTGCTGAACATTCAGTTCCCGCGCAGCCTGGGTGAAGGAGGCATGTCGGGCGGCAGCTTCGAAAACAATCAAATGCCGCGGAGATGAGGCCAATTTCCAGAGTTCTTGCATAAGCTGAAATTATCCAATTAATCAATTTTTTCAAGCATCACAACAATTGTTTCATAGTGTAGCATAATTTAAATTACATAAAGGGGAAACGATGGCACGTCGTTCAAGAGCCTCACGGGATCGCAAAATTGCGGCGGTTGGTATTCCGGCGTCGCCGCATATTCGGCGATGTTTGCCTTTTTATGATATTTTGGACGATGAGCAGCTTGTAAAGTTGGAGGCCCAGGTAAATTGGCTCATCGAAGAAGTTGGCGTCGCCTTTCGAGATGATCCGGAAGCGCTTAAGATCTGGAAACAGGCCGGCGCTAAAATAGATGGGGATATTATTCGTGCTCCGGCGGACTGGGTGCGAAATCTGTGTCGACAGGCCCCAAGAGAATTTACCCAGCTTGCGCGCAATCCTGAACGCTCTGTGAAAATTGGCGGATCCAATCAAGTATTTGCACCCATTTACGGAGCGCCATTTGTACGAGATTTAAAAGGAGGGCGCCGGTATGGAGACATGCAAAGTTTCGAGAATCTGGTCAAGCTTACCTATATGCATCCGAATTTGCATCACGGAGGATTTGTAACTTGCGAGCCTTGCGATGTGCCGGTTTCCAAGCGGCATTTGGATATGCTGTATGCGCATATGACTTTGAGTGACAAGCCGCATCTTGGTGCCATAACGGAAAAGTCGCGAGCTCAAGACAGCGTTGATATGGCGGAAATCGTATTTGGCAAGGAGGTGATGGAAAACAACTGCGTCATTCTTGGAAACGTCAATACCAATTCTCCGATGCTCGTTGATAAAGTGGTGACGGAAGCAATTCAGGTATATTGCGCGCGCGGTCAGGGGATCATCGTTGCACCTTTTATCCTAAGCGGCGCCATGGGGCCGGCATCGACAACAGCGTCTGTTACCCAAGCCATGGCGGAAGCCTTGATGGTCTGTGCTTTTTCCCAACTGGTGAAGCCGGGGGCGCCTTTTATCCTTGGTAATTTTCTGTCTTCCATGTCGCTGAAATCAGGCGCCCCGACATTTGGCATGCCCGAGCCGGTTCTGAGCAATTATGTCATCGGGCAGCTTGCCCGTCGCGCTGGATTACCACTACGTTGTGGCGGCTCACTGACGGCGGCAAAAATAGAGGATGCCCAAGCGGCATATGAATCAGCTGATTCCATGCATTCGACCATGCTGGCAGGAGCTAATTATGTATTGCATGCCGCGGGTTGGCTTGAAGGTGGACTTTGTACCGGATTTGAGAAGCTTATCATGGATGCGGATCGATTGGGGAGCTACCAGAAAATACTTGGGCAAGGGTTGGATGTCTCAGATGAGGCATTTGCTCGGGATGCATATGGTGAAGTTGACCCCGGCGGCCATTTTCTTGGATCAGGTCATACCATGAGAAACTACCAGACCGCATTTTATGAAGCCACGCTGTCTGATAGTGAAAATGTCGAAAGCTGGGAGGAGCGAGGCTCTACCGATATGCGCATGCGCGCTTTTGAGAAATGGACCACCATGCTGACCGAATATCAACCTCCAAAAATGGAGGAAAGCGTCCGCGACGCCTTGCAGGACTTTATTGCGAGACGGAAAGAGGAACTTCCGGACGCGTGGTATTAGCAAACATAAATTGGAACCAATCATCGCAGAATAAATGCGGAGACTAGTAATGCCAGAAATTCAAAAAGACACAAGCTCGCAACAAAAGAAGCTGCCCTCCCATGCCAAAGTAGTGGTAATCGGAGGGGGAGTGGTCGGTTGTTCCATTCTTTTCCACCTTGCCAAATTTGGATGGAAAGACGTTGTGCTGCTGGAACGCGATGAATTGACATCCGGATCTTCATGGCATGCAGCAGGGCAGATTCATACAATCAGTTCCGACCCCAATATTTCCCGCCTGCAGAGCTATACCATTGATCTGTACAAGGAGATCGAGGAAACATCCGGGCATTCAGTCGGTCTCCATATCACCGGTGGCTTTTATCTGGCCTCAACAAAAGACTGGTATGACTATCTAAAACGGGAACGATCCAAGGCTCGTTATATGGGGCTGCATCAGGAATTTATCTCACCACAGGAAGTGGCGGATCGACATCCGTTGATTGATCCGAAGCATTATCATGCAGCGCTTTGGGATGATCAGGATGGTGATCTTGATCCATCCGGTGCAACTTATGCATTTGCCAAAGCGGCGAAAGTGCATGGTGCGCAGTATTTTACCCATACACCGGTGACCGCGACAACGCAGCGTCCCGATGGATCCTGGGATGTAACGACCCCAAAAGCTGTTATCAACGCCGAGCATATTGTCAATTGCGGCGGCCTTTGGGCTCGAGAGGTTGGCCATATGCAGGGCATTCATTTGCCGGTGCAACCGATGGAGCATCATTACCTGATCACTGAGGATATCGAGGCTGTTAAAAACCACAAAACGCGGTTGCCCGCTGGTATTGACTATGAAGCCAATATCTATTTCCGTCAGGAGCGGCAGGGAATGCTGCTTGGAACTTACGAGCCTAAAGGGACACCTTGGAAAGTGGGCGGTACGCCTTGGGATTTTGGTCATGAGCTATTGCCGCCTGATTTGGACAGGGTCGCGGACAGGCTTGAAATGTCATTTGAACGTATTCCCGCTATCGGTCAGGCGGGCATCAAAAATTTCATCAATGGACCTTTCACCTTTGGCCCTGATGGCAATCCCATGATCGGGCCCGTTCCAGGCATGAAAAATTACTGGGTCGCCGTCGGTGTTATGGCCGGGTTCTGTCAAGGTGGCGGGGTTGGCCTGACCATGGCGGAATGGATGATCGACGGGGAGCCGAGCATTGATGTATGGGCCATGGATGTGGCCCGGTTCGGAGATTTTGCCTCTCCTGATTGGGGGACAATCAAATCCACTGAGAACTATGAGCGCCGATTTGTCATGACCTTCCCAAATGAAACCTTACCCAAAGGACGCATGCAGAAAACGACAGCATTGTATGATCGTCTTATTGCGAAAGGCGCGCGGATGGGTCAGGGTTTTGGCCTGGAGCATGCCTTGTGGTTCGCTGATGGTCCTGACGAAGCCCATGAAGAGCCAACCTTTGAGCGCAATCGATCCCATGACTATGTCGCACGGGAAATTCAGACAGTGCGCGAGGCGGTAGGGGGTATTGAGATTGCCAATTTCGCCAAGCATGAATTCAAGGGCGCGGGTGCCCGTGCTTATCTGGATCAAGTACTTGCAGGATATGTTCCAAAGCCGGGAAGGCTGACCTTAACTCCCATGTTGACGCCCAACGGCAAACTCTATGGAGATTTAACAGTCGCATGTTTGGCAGAGGATCATTTTATGATCTTTGGCTCCGGCGCGATGCAGGAAGCTCATCGCCGATGGTTTGAAAAAGATCTGCCGACGAATGTTTCCTATGAAAATGTATCCGATGACTGGCATGGGATCGCGCTGTCTGGGCCGAAATCACGCGATCTTTTGGCGCGAATAACACGGGATAATATATCGGCGGAGGAGTTCAAATTTCGCGACATGCGTCAGACTTTTGTGGGCGGTGTGCCGGTTATTTTGAACCGCATCAGTTTTTCCGGCGAACTGGGGTATGAAATTTATTGTCGTCCCCAATATTTACTGCGTCTGTCAGAAGCTATTGAAGATGCCGGGCAAGATCTCGGGTACGGTTGGTACGGCGCCCGTGCCTTGATGTCCATGCGCCTGGAAAAGGGATGGGGCGTCTGGACTTTGGACTTTCGTCCTGACTTTAATGCCGTGGAATCCGGGATGGACATATTCATCAACTGGAAAAAAGATTTTGTTGGAAAGCAAGCAACAGAACAAATTCGCGCAGATGGTATTCACCGGAAGCTGGTGACTATGACTATTGAAGTGAATGGGATCGATGTGTCTAATGATGAAGCGATTTTGAAAGAGGGACAAGCTGTCGGATACATTAGCTCCGGCGGTTACGCGCATCATGTCAGGAAATCCATGGCGATGGGATATGTGGATATAGAGCATGCTGCCCCGGGTACCAAGCTGGACGTGGAGATCCTCGGTGAATTATATAACGCGGAAATTCTGGGCGCGCCGATTTATGATGCGAATGGCGCGAATATGCGGGCCTAAGTCGTTGGCTTTCCAAATTCGCAATGTTGCATGTATATGTTTTGTGATTGAAGGGAATTGGTAGGTTAGCGTTGGCGCATCGCTCCGATCACCCGATGCATAAAGTCGATGAACTGGGTTTGCTCAGTGGACGACAAAGCAGACATGGCTTCTGCGTTTTGTGCTGACGCTGCAGCGTAGGACTGTTCACGCACAGCCCTTGCTTTGTCTGTCAACCAGATTTGTTGCGCCCGCGCATCGGAGGGATGCTTGGTGCGCTTGATCAATCCATCTCGCTCCATGCGGGTCAGGGTGTTTGCTAAGGTGGCCTGTTCAACATCCAGCTTGGACAGCAGCTCTCTTTGGGAGATGCCGTCCTGTTCCCATAATTCCAACAGCATCGGAAACTGGCCGGTGACAATACCCAACGGAGTAATGCGTTCCTGCAGGCCTTTGGCAAATAGCCGGGCCATATGATTTGCGAGATATCCCGCTGATATGTTCTTTTCAAAAGCCATGCCTGATTCTAGCACTTGAATAGTATGCTATGCAATATTATATAGTATGCTATATAAATTCGACCATCTGAAGAAAGAAAGGGAAATTTCATGAAAACGAAGATCCATGCTACTGCAGGAATAATCGGATTCTTAATCATCGGCATATTCTGGACATCGACTGTTTTAAGTGAGTTGTTCGGGAGTTATGAAGATATCGCCTCGGTAAAGACAGCAATCTTGCAGGGAATGTTTATTCTGATTCCCGCGTTAATGATCGCCGGGGGGTCGGGGATGGTCATGGGACAACGGCGCACCGATATTCCGGCAGTTTCCAAAAAAAAACGAATGCCTTTTATCGTGGCCAATGGTTTGCTGGTACTGGTACCCGCTGCCATTTACCTGCAATCAAAGGCCTCAGTAGGGGATTTTGACGGAATTTTTTATACGATTCAAGGCGTCGAATTGGTAGCCGGAGCGGCTAATTTTATCTTGATGGGCTTGAACATCCGGGATGGATTGGCCATGACACGCATGTGTCGGAAGCGAAAAAAACACGTGCAATGAAAATAATTCTTGCATAATTGCGAATGATTATCATTATTAATAAACGGTAAGCCATTATGCGAGATTGATTATGAAAATTAGTGAAGCGGTTCCAAACCATCTCAAGGATCTATACTACCCCGAGCAATTAACGCTTTGGAGCATCCGTATCTGGTCTGATGGATATCGGCAAAATTATTCTCCTTATGCCACATTGCGAGAAGCCTATCAGCGAGCGAAATGTTCTAATGGATTAATGGCCCTCGATAATTTTCTCTCGCTCGTTATTTCAGGGAATAGCCGCCCGGTGGATATCCGCTGCCCCTGTTGCGGCGGGATATCAGAAGATGAATGGCGAATGTTGCAATCCATTGCGTTAGTACAGGCGGGACGGGAAGAGAAGGTGTCCCGGCTGATTTCACATTTTCTGGAACCTGCGACTGTCCGCGTTGCCCAGTCAGTCATCGCCAACTGGGCGCAGGAACTGTCCGACAGGTCACTTCAATTGCAATTGCGTCCGCGAGCGTTGCAACAGGTGGAACCAAATTATGCAGTGGCAGAAAAAAGAGCGTCATTTCGGGTCATAACAAATCCTTCCAAAGTGGTATTGCATTAAATCCGCCCGGCATCACAAAAATTGTACAGCCGGTTACAAGCTGTTATGTTTTTTAAAGAAAACATAAATTTTTGGATTGAATTTTATGACGCGAACTACTCCGAAGGCTGAGTTTTCAAATACTTGGCAATCTCAGATTTATGATGTTTTGAAAGAATTTCAAATCAAACATATGGCCTATGTCCCAGACGCGGGCCATGCGACGGCTATCAACAAATTTGAAGCTGATAATGATGTAACATCCGTTGTTCTGACAACAGAAGAAGAGGGAATACCCTACCTCGCAGGAGCCAGTCTCGGGGGAGATCGAGGCGTCTTGTTGATGCAATCCAGCGGCGTTGGTAATTGTATCAATATGCTCTCGTTGCAGAATAATGCCCGGTTTCCGCTTTTAATGCTGATAACTATGCGGGGGGATTGGGGAGAGTTTAATCAATGGCAAAACCCCATGGGCCAAGCGACAGAAGCGGCGCTGAAGCTGATGGGCGTCCTCACATGGCGCGTCGATAGACCCGAAGATGTGGAGCCATTGGTGCGGGGTGCGGCAACGATGGCATTTGAAGGGGATCAAGCATGTGCGGTATTGCTGGGTCAGCGGCTCATCGGGAAAAAGGAATGGACGAAGTAAAATGGGCAAGGTTCTTTTGAAACGCCGGGACGTTGTTGCCGAGTTACTCAAAGACCGGGGTGATACGATTGTCGTCACCGGGCTGGGGTCTCCGTCTTACGATGTGATGGCAGCGGGGGATCATGATTTGAACTATTATCTTTGGGGCGCAATGGGCGGGGCGGCCATGGTTGGACTGGGGCTGGCAAAATCACGCCCCGACCATAATGTGCTGGTGATCACCGGGGATGGTGAAATGTTGATGGCCATGGGGGCATTTGCCACTATTGCAGTTCAGGCGCCCAAAAACCTCACCATTGCAATTCTCGATAATGGGTATTATGGCGAAACCGGCATGCAGCTTAGCCATTCCGGCCGCGGTGTGGAGCTGGATAGAGTAGCGGCAAGCGTCAAGTTTGACTGGGCCGCGAGAATAACGGATATGGCTGAGGTCAAGGATCTGCGTAGGCGAGTGCACGCCCGTAATGCGTTGAATTGCGCGGCCATCTCCATTGATGCGGAGGAGGTGGAGCGGGTGCTCCCGTCGAGAGATGGCGTTTATATCAAGAACAGGGTGAAAGCGGCATTGGGCCAGAAGATTTGACATCCTCAAGCCCAGCTGCCGCAATTGTCTATCTCTGTTGTTGTAAGAATGGGAAAGGGTTCGTCGGGGGAAATCCGAATTATTTGATTAAGGCAGAGGTTAGTTATGGAGAATAAACTCAAACCCGTACGTCGCGTGGTTACCGGGCATAACGATGCGGGATACAGTGTGATAGAAGAAGACGGGATGTCACCGGCTACAAAAACCATTGAAGGCCGTCCGGATTATGCCGTCACGAATATCTGGCGTACAGGAAAGTCGCCAGCTGACGTTCATGCGGATGATGACATCTTGGAGCATCGTGGCGTAACGCCGCCCGAAATGGGGACGGTCATACGGGCAATAGACATCCCGCCGGAAACGGGAGATCCGGAAGAGTTTCGAAAGATCGTCGAGAAGACATTCAAAACCCTGTACCCCGATGCCGAGCACGCGCCCAGCGATACACGACATTATGGTATGCACAAGACGAGCACTGTCGATTATGCCATTATTATTGAAGGGGAGTTGACGGCCATCATGGACGAAGGAGAAACGGTTCTAAAGGCCGGGGATATCCTGATCCAGAGAGGGACCAACCATGGCTGGGCGAACCGTTCTGATGCCATGTGCAGAGTGGTGTTTATTCTTGTGGATGGGCGATGAATTGCCTAACTCATAGATTTTAAAAGGTGCAAATGACACTCGATAAATTATTCGATCTGTCAGTTAGGCAATTTTAACCGGTTAAAAAACATTACTAATATCTAGGGTTTCTATGTAAATATATCAACTGCTTATATAATTATATTAATCCTGATCTTCAAATAAGAATTCAAGATTTTTTCCTGTCACTGCTAAAGATCGAGCTCAATATTATCTGATCCCTTTGCCGGAACCGAGCAACACAGAAGCACTTCATCCTTTGCAACCGACGCTGTTGGCTTTATGCGATAGGCGACATTGCCGGATTTGATCTTTGTGGCGCAGGACCCACATTTCCCATCCCGACAACTAAAAGCAGGGAATAAACCGTGACTTTCAGCTGTCTCCAGTAAAGTAGCGTCCCCGGCATTCCAACGTTGCTCGAAACCTGAGGCCGCGAAGGTGATGACGCTTTGCTCCGCCTCCGCTTCTGGTTCAAACATTGTAGCTCCTCCGTCGGGTTGGCGGGCAAGTGAAGCGGGGCCAAACGCCTCGGCGAAAATTCGGCTATCCCTAACAGCCAGGCCTCGCAGCGTATCATACATGGCTTGCATAAATGCTGGTGGACCACATAGATAGAAATCATAGTCATCGAGACCAAGGGCTTGGCGAAAAGCGTCTCCATGGATGCGGCCGCTGCCATTAAAATCAACGCCAGGTTTTTCATCTGTGGCTGGATTGGAGATAAAGGAGTAATAGGTAACGATCCCTTCGGTTTGTTGCTGTAACAGCTTAAACAAGTCATAGAAGGCGCGTTGTTTCGTGGTTCGGGCGGAATGAAATATAGTGAGTGGGCGCATATGCCGGGTTCGAACCCCTTCACTGACCACATGCAAAGCCATGGACATCATGGGAGTAATACCAACCCCACCGGCTAGCAGAACAGCCGGACGGGTTTCGGCTGGATCAATGAAAAAATCTCCTCGTGGTGCCTTGGCCTCAATGATATCGCCAGGTTTCAGTCGGTCATGCAGATAGCGAGAGATCTGGCCCTCGTCTTCACGCTTGACTGAGATCCGGTAGAAGTCCTCACCCGGTGCTGATGATACGGTGTAAGTCCGAAGTGCCGGATTCGAATTATTCTCAGTCGTCAGGCGTAAGGTTAAAAATTGCCCGGCCTCAAAAGGCAGCAGGCTGTGGCCGTCGGCCGGTTCAAAATAAAAAGACCGGATCTCAGAACTTTCGTCCTTGATGCGGGCGAGGCGATAGGGACGCCATTCTTCGCGCTTCGCCTCCGCCGCTTTCAAGGCATCGGCCTGCGCCCAGGTACCGGTCATTTCCGAATGAGTTGAGTAGTCAAAAAACCTGGCACGAAACGGCAATGCGTTTTTTAGCCGAATGCCATGATCCAGTGTAAACCGCCAGGCCCGTTCTGACCCCTTAACGGCAGTCACGGTTTCATCATGATCCCAAAGCAATTCGACGCCGCCAGTAAGCATCAGCAAATCACCCGTGGAGAAATCCAGGAAAGTCAGGCCCGCTTTTGGATTAAGCAGGAAATTTCCAAAAGTGTTGAAATGGTAATTACCCGGATAATCGGGAATTGTCAGAATATTTTCCTCCACTTTAACAAAACCCGGCATTCCCCCGCGGTGGGAGACGTCAACGCCCTCGATCTCAGGCTGATCCTTGGGAGCGAGATAACTGGAGACAAAAAAAGTATCTGCATTCGTGATCAAATTTACAGAAGTGGGATCCAGGCTGGTAAATGTCTCCACATTCTCTTCATCTAGCGGAGTGTCCGGATCGCGCACGAAATCAATGGAACGGTTTTGAATATATTGCGGGCAATTCCCGAAGGATTGATCAACTGTCACTGAAAAATGCGCCGGTTTTGTTTCGGAAATGCGGCCATTCATTCGGTTGCGGCGACGGGTCATCATCTCAATGCCCAGCAATCCAAGCGGTGCGCCAGTCCGCGTCAAGCTCTGGGTAAGGGGGTCGCCTTTCGACGCTGCGGAGTTGACCTGCAAAATAGTGGGTTCAGGTGAGGAGAGGAAACCTGGATGGCCAGATAGGATCGATACCCATGGTGACCCTGTCTCATCGACATTCCCGACCACAAGAAAGGGAAGTTTCGCAAAGAAGTCGCGATGCTGATCGGGCATATAGGTGCGGATGGCCCGGCGGCCAAATTTTTCCATCATTTCGCGTTTGCCGGCGCGGGATTGGAGTTCCTGTTCACCTGGATGGAAGGGAGAAATCGTTTGATTGAGTGCTGCCGTGTCATGCATCGCCTATCTCCTGTGCCGGGACGTAAGGGGTGTGGTGACCATGGTTTCCTGTGCAGTGCGGGGGGCGTCGCGGAAACATGATCACCACGTTCGTGTGATTGCCTTATGCAACAAGGCCGGCCTTGGAGGCAGGCATAGGAACAAAACCATCAAGTGCCTGTATATTTGCCAGCAGGCGACGGACATTCGGGTAGGGCTCCAGTGACACATTGCCTTCTGGTGCATGGGCTGTATAGCTGTAAATGGCAATATCAGCGATTGTTGGCGCGTCTCCGACAAGGAAATCACGTCCTTCCATATGCACTTCCAACTTGGCCAAAACCCGTGCGGCAACGGTTTGGGTAAAGTCTGCGTCAAGCGGGGCACCAAATACGGTGATCAATCGGGCGGCGGCGGGGCCAAAAGCCAGTTCACCGGCTGCCAATGTCAGGAATTTCTGAACTTCCGCTTCCAGTTTTGGATCTGCCGGCAAGTAAGAGGGAGCATATTTCCGAGATAAATAAACCAAAATGGCATTGGAATCAGACACCACCGTGTCACCATCCTTGATCACCGGTACTTGACCAGCTGGATTCAATGCCAGGAACGGGGGCTGTTTATGCTCTCCGGCAGCCAAGTCTACAAGAATAACGTCATGGGCAATGCCGGCTAGACTGACGAAAAGCTCGATGCGATGGGCGTGGCCGGAGAGGGGGAAGCTGTAGATTTTAACGGCGTTTGACATGAGGGTGACCTTCCGAGAGATGTTCAAGAGATGTAGTTTTGTTGATGAACCTTACATAGCATTCGCCTGTATCGTTGATAATACACCTTTTGTGGGATATATTATG
Source organism: Sneathiella marina (assembly GCF_023746535.1). Lineage (GTDB taxonomy): Bacteria > Pseudomonadota > Alphaproteobacteria > Sneathiellales > Sneathiellaceae > Sneathiella > Sneathiella marina. Next base: position 1,307,715 of record NZ_CP098747.1, read on the forward strand.
TACATAATGAAGATAATTAATTGGCAGGAGACAGGATTGCCATGGATACAATCGACGGCATGCGAACTTTTGTTGCTGTTGCGGGCCAGAGATCCTTTACCGGCGGAGCCGGTCAACTGGGCATTAGTACTAAATTAGCCAGCAAATATGTGCGTCAGTTGGAGGAGCATCTGGGTGCCCAGCTGTTTAACCGGACAACTCGAACTGTTACTCTGACGGATACAGGGACAGCTTATCTAGAACGCTGCCTGCCCTTGCTGGATCAGTTCGACGAACTGGAAGGATTGGTGCAGGAGCGGCAATCTGAACTGGCTGGACCCATTCGTATCACGGCTCCGACAGGATTTGGCAGCCGCGAACTCGTGGCGGCTTTACATCCGTTTCAAAAAGCGCATTCCAAGGTCACTTTTGATATTCGCCTGTCCGATCAACATGTCGCCATCATTGAAGAGGGATTTGATCTGGCCATCCGCTTCGGCGCTTTGAAAGATTCCAGCCTCATGGCCCGCAAGCTGATGGATATGCGACTTGTGGTTATCGCTTCACCCAAGTATTTGTCGGAGTATGGTGAGCCCAGGCATCCAAGTGCGTTGGAAACCCATAATTGCCTGATACAGCTGACCTCTGCTGATCCATATAACTGGAAATTTCGCGTTGATGGAGAGATAGTGTCCTTTCCAGTAGATGGCCCATTTCATGCGAACTCACCGCGGGCAATTGCCCATATGGCTGTTGATGGTGCCGGTATTGGCATATGTCCGCATTATGCGGTAAAGCCGTTTTTGGAAGACGGTACGCTGCAAGTCCTGTTCGAAGCAGAGGAGGCAACGGTAATTACCTTATATGCCGTTTATCCGCCGGGACGGCATCTGACAGCGCGTATTCGAGCATTGATCAATCATCTGGCTGAGGCTTTTCGGGCGTAAATTATGGCAAGTGTGAAGATGTGATCATGACGGGTTTCTTAGCGCCTTGTATATGTGCCATAAGAAAGCTGGTACTCGCTCGGTTAGCATCTGGTATATGAGGTGGAAATGATACTTTGGATCAGCATCGTCTGCATTGGATTGGCAGGATTAATCGGATTCTCTGCGCATCGCGCCAGCCTGTGCTCTGTCCGGGCCGTTGAAGAATTGCTGACCACCCGGCGTGGCTTTATGCTTGCCAGCTTTGTGAAATCGTCCCTGTGGGTGATGGGCGCGACACTTTTGATCACCTTGTTTGTACCAGTGGACGTCATGATGACTGTGGGCAAGGAACTTTCCCTTTTGACCTTGGTTGGAGGATTGCTCTTTGGAGTAGGGGCGACCATAAATGGTGGATGTGCGTTCTCTACTTTGACCCGGCTTGGTGGCGGCAATATTGGGGTGCTGCTCTCGCTCGTCGGGTTTGTAGTGGGCGCTGCGTTGCTTGAATTGATACCTATGGGCCCCTTTTCATCCTTGGCCGTGGACACTCAAACCGGGATGTCGCTTTTGACCCGATGGCACATGCCGCTGGCCATCGCATTGTCTTTATGGATGCTCTGGGAGTTGGCAAAGTTGAGGCGTAGCTTCAGTCCTTCAGGATGGAAAAACAAGGTGACGGCTAGCCATTATCGACTATCGACCGCGGCATTATTGATGGGGGTGAGCAATGCCATCCTCTATGTCCTTGTGGGGGCCTGGCCATATACATATGTCTTGGGCCATACTGCGCGTAATGCAGTAACCGGTGCGGCGATGCCAGCGGTCATTTACTGGCTGTTGTTTGTGGCGCTGGTGGTTGGTGTGTTTCTATCAGCCTGGCAAGGCCACCGGTTTCGCTTGGTTCTTGCTCCCAATCGCCAATGGCTGAACTATTTGTTTGGCGGGGTGTTGATGGGTGCAGGCGCAGGCTTTATCCCCGGTGGGAATGACGTGCTGATGTTTCAAGGCTTGCCATCGCTATCGCCTCATGCTTTGCCGGCTTTTGTTGCAATGATGATTGGCATTGCACTTACCCTGACATTAATGCGTCTGCTGGGACGGGGCATCCCGGTTATCGATTGTGGGAATGATATCTGCGCCATTGATGACAAATAGTCAGTGTCGGTGAACACATTCTGGTCAACTAACCATTTACGCCGGTCATAAAATGTTTATTGTCAAACAAAAGCAGCGGGTTCCCGCCATAGCTTTTGCCCCATATTTCAATCAGGAGAACCCGGTCGGGTTTGCTGCATGTCCAAAGAAAAAAAAGAAACTGAAAACACGCAACCTGCGCGGCCCTGGCTCGGCCTTTTAGCAGCTTCGACCATTGTTGTTATCTGGTCGGGATGGTTAGTGACCAGCCGCGCTGGTGTACAATCGACCCTGACTGTCTATGACTTGCTGGCTTTTCGTTTCGGCATTGCTAGCCTGTTTGCTTTGCCATTCGTGCTCTATGCCAAGCCTTGGCGTCATATGACATTTCAGCAGCTTTGGGTGACAACGGCGGTGATCGGATTGCCCTATTCCTTGATCATCTTCAGCGCCTTTCATGATGCCCCTGCGGCTCATGGGGCGGTGTTTATGAACGGAATGCTGCCCACCTTGATCATGGTGCTGGGCTATATCATGTTCCGGGAGAAGCCCACATCACAGCATATTCTGGGTGCAATCCTGATTATCATTGGCGCAAGCTTTGCCGCCTTCGGTATTGCTGGATTTGATGTTTCCACAACCTGGTTCGGAGATCTTTTGTTTGTCGCCGCCGGTAGTCTATTTGCCGTCTACATGATCCTTAACCGGGTCTGGCACCTGTCCGTGACACAGATCTGGCTCTGTGGATCGGTCCTCAACGCCATCATGTTTTTACCCATATATTTTTTGTTTCTTCCCTCCGGAATCAGTGAAACACCCATGGATCATCTCTGGTTTCAGATGGGATATCAGGGAATCGTGCCCAATATTATTGGTCTTGTTCTCATTTCCGTTGCCGTGCGCAATGTTGGCCCATCGGTGACGGCGGCCTTGATGTCCGGCGTGCCGGGAGTTGGTGCGTTTCTGGCTTATATTTTTCTTGGCGAAACGCCAACATGGCTGGGTGTAATCAGCCTGATGATCCTGACCCCCGGTATTATTATCTCGAGCCTGCCAAGCTTGCGCAATGCACGAACGCCGGGTTTGACCAATCCCCGTTGATTAGTGTCGACCGGAGTAGGAATTCTCCTGCTTACTCTGCTGCTTCTCGGGAATAATTTACATAGCCATCGCGATTCTGAGGGGTTTTCATACCGAGGATGGAGCCGGCGATTTGGGTGCGCAGGATTTCCGCTGTACCGCCGCCGATGGTGAACATACGGGCATCGCGGGCCATGCGCTCCAGTGGCAGGTTGCGGGAATATCCCATGGCCCCGTGGATTTGCAGGGCTTCGTTGGTGACCTTGATCGCGGTTTCGGAGGCCATAACCTTGGCTTGTGCCGCAGCTCGCATATCTGGGAAGCCGTCACCAGCACCGGCTGCGGCGTTATGGATCAAGGCACGAGAGGCTTCCAACCCAATGGACATATCCGCCAGTTTCCATTGCAGGCCCTGGAACTCCGCGATAGGACGGCCAAACTGATGCCGTGATTTGGCATAGTCAAGAGCGACTTCATAGGATCCTTGACCGATACCGAGGGCAACAGTCGCGGCACCAATGCGTTGGCCGTTATAGGCAGTCATCAACCCGGCAAAACCGCGTTTCAATCCTTCAGGCGGGATGACAGCCATTCCCTCATCAACCTCCATATTCTCAAAAATAACTTCGGTTTCGGGAATGCCACGCAGTCCCATGGCAGGTTCGCGTTTGCCGATGATCAATCCTTCTGTCTCGTCACGCACGGCGAGAAATCCGGCAATACCTTGAGAAACACCATTTTCCATGACCCGGGCGAAGATCAGATGCATCTTGGAAACGCCGCCACCGGTGATCCAATGTTTTTTGCCATTGATCACATAGCGGCCGTCTTTCTTAGTGGCGGTTGTGGTCATTTCCGTGGCGGCACTACCGGCATTGGGCTCCGTGATACAGATGGCGGGTTTGTCCCCTGCGAGCACATGTTTTGCCGCAAGTTCTTTTTGGGTGTTTGATCCGTATTTCATGACGGCACCGATGGCGCCCATATTGGCCTCCACCACGATCCGCCCGGTAACGCCGCAGACTTTTGCCATTTCCTCAATCACTAGTACGGCATCATAGTAGCTGAGGCCGCGTCCGCCATATTCCTTCGGGATAGTCATGCCCATAAACCCAGCCTGGGTCAGTTTCTCAACATTGTCCCAGGGATATTGCTCTGTTTTATCCGTTTGTGCTGCAGCTGGGAGGATTTCCGCCTGCGCGAGGTCGCGGGCGGCCAGTTGCAAGTCCAATTGGGCGTTGGAGGGTAGGGTCATTGTTCAGGACTTTCTTATTCATTGTATGATTTTGTTTATTTTACCTGAATGAAGACCAGATGAAAATCATTCCTTTTCCAGCGGCGATAGTTTGGGCTTGAAACTCCAACTCTGAAGGGGATAACGTCCATGCTGCGAAAACAGAAATCACAGCATGGTGCAAACGCAGCGGTGCTGGGTTTTGATGAATTTTATGACAGAAAAAGAAAGAAGCCCTGATGCTACTTGATGTTCGAACTTATGTGACAAAACCCGGAAAACTGAACGCTTGCTTGGCCTTGTATGAACAATATGGAAAAGCGCCGCAATCCAGAATTTTAGGGCAACCGCTGGCTTTTTTGAAAACCGAGACCGGAAATATCAACGAGTATGTGCATATTTGGATGTTCAAGGATGCAGGTGATCGCGAAACCAAGCGTGCGACACTTTGGGCGGATGCGGAATGGCTGGCATATGTAAAACGGAGTGGGGAGCTTGGTGCCTTGGTAAGTCAGGAAAACAAGCTCATGACCCCGGTTGAATTTTACGACTGCCCTCCAGCGGGTTAAAAAAGGCGCAATATCCATAGTCTCGATGACATTAGATATTGCGCCAAAAAATTAACTGTCGCTGATTTTGTCTTGTGTCTTTGTGTCAAAATCGCTGGCATCATGCCGTTCGCGCAATTGTTCATGGGGTTCGCCAGTTGATTTATTGACGATACGGCCTCTTTTCACAGCTTCACGTTCACCAATCTGTTTCATCCAGCGATTTACGTGCTTGTAAGATTTAGTATCCAGAAATTCACCGGCGCTATAGGCTTTGCCGGCGACCAACAGGCCATACCAGGGCCAGATAGCAATATCGGCAATGGTGTATTCATCCCCGCACATATACTGGTTGTCGGCCAAATGACGATCGAGAACATCCAACTGCCGTTTCACTTCCATAGCAAAGCGATCGATGGCGTATTCGATTTTATGGGGGGCGTAGGCATAGAAATGGCCAAAGCCGCCACCTAAATATGGTGCACTCCCCATTTGCCAGAAGAGCCAGGAAAGGCATTCCGCCCGGTGAGCTGGATCTGAAGGTAAAAGCGCTCCGAATTTTTCGGCGAGATAGAGCAAGATAGCACCGGATTCAAACACCCGGGTCGGCGGCTCGGTACTACGGTCAAGAAGCGCAGGAATTTTTGAGTTCGGATTGATTTCAACAAATCCACTTCCGAATTGATCCCCTTCGCCGATGTTGATGATAAAGGCATTATACTCGGCGCCTTCAAATCCCAGGGCTAAAAGCTCTTCCAGCATAATGGTCACCTTGACCCCATTGGGTGTCCCGAGCGAGTGAAGTTGCATGGGATGTTTTCCGACAGGCAGTTCCTTTTCGTGAGTATGACCGGCGATTGGCCGATTGATTTTGGCAAACTGGCCACCATTTTCACTTTCCCATTTCCAGACTTTTGGCGGGACATATGATGAGGACTCTGTCATTTTTTTATTCTCCTGTGGTACTTCAGTGTTCGATCACTGTCGTGTTGGTTATGCAATATAGATGTCAACGGCAGTAAATTAAACAAGGTTTGCCGCTTTCATGTGTTGTTTGTGAAGAAGAGGAAAGGGAAGGCTCAGAATGTTTCCACCCAGGGACGTACTTCCATTTCCCAAGACCAGCTTGAACGCGGTTGGTCGAGGAGATGCAAGTAACTGTCTGCAATGGCTTCAGGATCAAGCATGGAATCTGGATTGTCCGGGGCGTCAATACGCTCTGGTCGTGCCGTACTGCGGATACCGCCATCAATAACGAAATGACCAATATGGATGCCTTGTGGGTGAAGCTCCCGGGCAAGGCTCTGGGCCAATCCACGCAATGCAAATTTGCCCATTGCGAAGGTGGAGGAGTTTGGATATCCCTTGACGCCGGCTGATGCGCCTGTGAGCAAGATTGCGCCGTTTGCTTGTGGTATCATGCGCTTTGCCGCTTGCTGGGCCATTAGGAACGCTCCATAGCTGGTGATCAGAATGGCGGATTTTACGGCCTCGGGATCGAGCTCTGTAATGCCGCCTCGAACCCGGGCTGACGGATTATATACGGCTATGTCAAGCGGCTCACCCAGGGCATCGGCGGCGGCAAAGACTTTTTCCATGTCATTGGTGTCAGCGGCATCGCAAGCAACCAAAAATGCGTTCGTTTCCTTTTGCAAATCGTCAAGTTTTTCGATATTGCGGGCGGCCAGAACAATAGTATGTCCACGAAGATGTAGTTTACGCGCTAAGGACGCGGAAAGGCCCTCGCCCGCGCCAATAATAATGGCAGTCCCCATTCTAATTGTCTCCTGCTGTTCGCGCCCCGTTAGTTAATATAGGCATGCCCTTTATATTGTCACATGATCTTTCGCCAATTGTCGAAATAATGAACCATTTTGTGTCGCAGTTCACATTCCGCGCATAACGCCTCTGCCTGAGCGGGTTTAATTACAGCTGATGTAAGGTCTCGCAACTAGATTGGTGAAGGCCCTGTGAAAGTCGTTCGATGTAGCAACCGGCGATTACCATCGTAGTCATTTGTTGCGTAATGAAGGCAAGTTCGATTGTTCCAGATAACAACGTCGCCGACGCGCCAGTGATGCCGGTACGAAAAGTCAGGACGCGTTGCATGTCTGTAGATTTCCTGAAGGATAGGCTGGCTATCCGATGCGCTTAAATCTTCAAATCGTTTTGTATAAATGGGGTTGAGAAAAAGCGATTTTCGGTCCGTATCCGGATCGGTCAGAACAGCGGGATGCCGGGTTTCACGGTCCGCGCTGGGGTCATTTCGAACCATGCGAATGGAAGTATTTGCTTGTGCCTCTTCAGGCGGGGCGTGCAGCACCCCATAAGGTGCGCCGACGTGAATGGCCTGCCGGCCGGTGACAAACTCTTTCAAGTCAGGAGGCAGGCTGGCATAGGCGGCCACTTGGTTGGCCCAGACCGTATCTCCTCCCACATCCGGGACGTCATGGGCGTAGAGAACGGAACCCGCAGGCGGATTTTCAAGAAAACTGAAATCTGAATGCCATTCTCCACCGAATACTCCGGTCCCTTGTTCTTCAGCTTCTTTCAGGACTGCGATAATATATTCATCTTCATCCAGAGGTTCGACATAGGGTAATTTCATCAGAGGTCCGAAAACTTCCGTGAAATGTTTATGTTGATCGCAATTCAGGGTCTGATCCCGAAGGATAACCACTTGATGGTCCCGCAAAGCTAGATGAAGGAAAGTATGAAGCTTTGCGGAGATTGGCTGACGCAAATCGGCACCTTCAATCTCTGCGCCCATAAACCCGGTCAATTTCTGTAAGCGAACCATCGCGGTGATTATCCGTTATAAAACGTTCTACCGTCTTGACGAAGCCACAGCCGGATGAGCCGACGCTTGCGTTCCGGCTCCGGCCAGTCGGAAAATTGGGTTCTTTTATGGGCCAGCATACGGTTATCGACGATTTGTATCTGACCTGGTTTAAAAAAAAACTCGCGGTACAGGTCTGGATCGTCGAGGATTTCATATAGCGCTGCGATGGCCTCCTGTCCTTTTACGTCTAGCGGTTTTTCCGCCAGCTCATACCCTTGCCGCACAAGAGAGGCAGACAAGCGGGATTTTAAGCGTCCGTTGGAGACGGAAAAAATAGGGCGATTGATGATTTTCCGATCTTCGGGTCCATGTTCCCGTTGTCGGTCAAAATAAAAGGGTTCATATAGCCGCTCCAACAACTCCGGGTGGGATTCCCGCAATCGGTTATGGGCAGTATTGAGACTGACTACGCGACTAATACCGCCGTCGCGGGCCGGATGCAGACAAAGCAGCGTAACATGATCTGGCGGGCAAATATTATAGGAGTTATCAGTATGAAAATTCTGCTCTGCGTTGGTTACATCGGCGCGGATGCCGTTGCCTGGTTGCTTGCCTGTGGAATCTGCCACGCCATAGACCATCTTGCCGTCCCATTTCTGGGCAACGGCTCTGCCGATCATCCCCATCAGGACCCAATATATGGAAATGGCAATTTCCGGTGGCATGTATTCGAGCGGTAGTCGGTCGATGAGGGCAAACCCACATCCTTTCTCCAGCTCACCCTTAACTTCCTGCATGATTGCCCGGCAATGGGGCAAATCAAATTCTGCTGAATTAAGACTGGTTACGGGTAGGGGATTCTCTTCCAGAAACGTCGCCAGCTTTTGGATTTCTTTGTAGCAAGCGTCGGAAATACCAAAAACCCCTCCCACAGAGCCAAGACTGCCTGTAGTCCAGGCAGTGGGGCCTTCAATATTGACGTCTATCCTATCGTGATTATTCATCTATAAACCCTATCCGCATCCCGGGTCAGGGTCAAACCGGAGACCCTAAACATCGAACATCACGACCGTTGCCAGATTATTGGCCATAAATCGCTATCAAGCGGGCCACCTGCTTCAATTTCCGGGTCCCACATCATCTCTTGTTTCTCTGGGTCCGGCGTGTAAATTGCGTCGTCTCCAGCCCATCTGGTAACATAGGCACGTCGTCTTAAGTCAGCCCGCGCATTACCTGGCGCCCCATGCACCAGCTTGCCGTGATGAATGGTACAGTCGCCGGGTTCGAATTCAAACTGCGCGATGTCCAAATCATCCCGTTGTGCTTCAATATCCGGAACCGGCGGCAGCGGCAGTTTGTATTTGTCATCGCCGGCAAACGCCGGAGGTTTATAACCCTGCCCCCATAAATGCGAGCCTTTGACATATTCTACAGCACCGGTTTCTGCATCTACTGGGTCAAGAGCAAGCCATAGGGTGCATACTTGCTCGCCATCCACCGGCCAATAGGGTAAATCCTGATGCCACGGTGTGCGTTCTGACGTACCCGGCTCCTTGATCAGAAGCTGGTCAAAGAAGACATTTATTTTATCAGCCTTCATCATCTGCCCGGCTATTTCCGCTGCGGGTGATGACATGACGAATTCTTTGAAGCCCTCGTTAAAGGTCCATAAAAACGTATCGAAAAAGAAGCGCCCACCATTTTCACCCTGTGTAAGTTCCTGGTGCAAGCGCCCCGGTGACGCCAGGTCTATCTCCGCTTGCTCACGGAGTTTTTCAACCCAATCCATGTTGAAAAAACCCTTCAGAAAGACGATGCCATCTGTATGAAAAGCGGCAATTTCTTCTTGTGTAATCTCGCGAAAGGGACGTTCCATCATGGCTAGATCCTTCTATTTTCAAGGTCGATTATTCTTTATTTCTATATATTAGAGGAAGTATAGTATCATAGGAAATGATTAAATATGATGATCACGATCGGAAAATTTGATGAACCTACAACAATTGGAAACCTTTCGCTGGGTTGTCGCATTAGGATCCTTTACCAAGGCTGCGCGTAAATTGAACACCACGCAATCCACCATCTCCATGCGGATATCCGAGCTGGAAAATGAACTGGGTGTTCAATTCCTGGATCGTACGAAAAGGCAGGTAAAACTGACCAGAAGCGGCGTAGAATTGTTGGAATATGCAACAAATATTCATGCCGAAGTGACCGCCCTCAAGGCAAAGGTTGCCAGCCCGGAGACTATGACCGGATCCATAAAAATCGGTGCGGCGGAGCTTGTTGCCCTGACATGGCTGCCTGATCTGGTGGCAAAGCTCAGCCATCTTTTTCCGAACATTGATATTGAGCTGGAAGTAGGGCTGGCCGGTGATATTCGAGAAAAAACAGTGAGCGGTGATACTGACCTGGGTATTGTTCCCGGCGACGGTGACTTTGCGAAAGGCATAGAGGCGATCCCTTTAGGCAAGATCAGATTTGCGTTTATGGCATCCCCTAAACTGGAGGTGCGACAGCGGGAGCTGACCCCCAAGGATCTGGAGGATTGGCCGCTTATTTCCCTGGGGCCGAACTCCATTTTGTCGGATCTTCAGGAAAACTGGTTTCGGGCGCATGACGCCCAACCGCAGAAGCAGGATCGAACAAACTCCATGGAAGTTAGTGCCGGGCTGGTTCGATCGGGCCTCGGGGTGTCCTTACTGCCTGTGAACTATTATTCGGAAGATGTGCAGTTAGATCGCATGCGGATTTTGAAAACAAAACCGGCGCTCCCCCCCATTCCTTTTTACAGCATTTTCGCAACGGCCAATAATTCACCATTGATTCAGAAAACGATCGAGATTGCGGGACAGGTAAGCGAAACTGCGGAGTAGAAATGTTAGGATGGATACAAAAACCACGGGTTCATGGAACTAAAAACCCGTGGTCAATGTTATGTGCTATGTGTTTTTGTATGCCTAGAGCCGTTCGATAATAATAGCCGGGGCCATTCCGCCTGCTGCACACATGGTAACAAGACCCCGTTTTTTATCCTGACGTTCCAATTCGTCAAGCAAGGTGCTGATTAAAATAGAGCCCGTGGCACCGATGGGATGGCCCAGTGCCATGGCGCCGCCATTTACATTGACCTTGTCCCGGTCCAGTTTCAAATCGCGAATGAATTTCTCCGCGACAACAGCGAAAGCTTCGTTGATTTCCCAAAGGTCTATGTCATTGGGTGTCAAATTTGCTTTAGCCAGAGCCTTTTTCGCCGCCGGAACTGGAGCGTTGAGCATCAGTGTAGGGCAGTCGCCCATATTGGCCGTGGCAACGATCCGGGCACGTGGTTTCAAATTATTCTTTTGCGCGTATTCCCGTGAGGCCAGAAGCAAGGCAGCCGCACCATCGACCACACCAGAGGAATTTCCGGCATGATGCACATGATCAAACTCCTTAATCTGAGGATACTGTCGCTGAATTAGCGTTCCGAAGGTTTCCCCGTTCTCATCTACTGGGATATCCCGCCACATGCTGAAAACGGTTTTCAATCCGGCTAGGGACTCCATGGTTGTGCCGGGGCGGGGAAACTCTTCCCTGTCCAGGGCGACGGAGCCGTCCTCATTCTTGACGGTAATGACAGATTTATTAAACCGTCCTTCACGAATGGCGCGGTCCGCCCGGGTCTGGCTTTCGACGGCAAGCTCATCAACGGCCTTACGGTCGATGCCTTCCAAAGTGGCAATGGCATCGGCGCAAACCCCTTGCTGGGACTGCGGATGCATTTCGCGCAGTTTCATATTGCCTTGATCCAACATGGGCAATACTTCGGGATTTCCGACGGATGCGGTATAGCTCATCATCTCAGTACCGCCAGCAATGACCAGATCTTCCATGCCGGACATGATCTGCGCCGCCGCCATATTGACGGTTGTAATGCCGGATCCGCAGAACCGGTCCAAGGTCGTACCAGAAGATTTTTGGTCGTATCCTGCTGTCAACGCAGCCATGCGACCAAGATCACTTGATTGCTTGCCTGTTTGCGTGGAGGTTCCCCAGATTATGTCGTCGACTTCTGCCGTATTGAAGTCATTTCGTTCAGCCAGGGCTTTGAGCACTGTGGCACCGAGATATTGTGGATGCAGGTGGGCCAGGCTGCCTTTACCCACTTTGCCAATGCCGCGTGGTGTACGGCAGGTGTCGATAATATATGCGTCGGTCATTTCTTAAATTCCCATTCTTTGTGGTGTTATTTTTTTATCTATCTCGGCGCCATGCGGATTGCTCCGTCCAGGCGGACATCCTCGCCGTTAAAATAGGCGTTTTCACACATCTGGACAGCGAGGGAAGCATATTCCTCCGGCTTACCCAGTCGGGACGGGTTAGGAACCTGCGCAGCCAGCGCCGCCTTGACGTGATCCGGAGCCCCTTGCAATAGTGGCGTGTCAAACAAGCCGGGGAGAATGGTATTGACGCGAATAAGCTCTTGCGCCAGATCGCGGGCGATGGGCAGGGTCATGCCAATAACACCGCCTTTTGAGGCAGAATAAGATGCCTGACCAACCTGGCCATCTTCAGCAGCAACTGAGGCGGTATTGATAATCACGCCCCGCTCCCCGTCAGTGGGTTCAAGGGTCATCATGCCCGCAGCAGATTTAGCGATACAGCGGAACGTACCGATCAGGTTGATTTGAATGATCAATTCAAACCGGTCTAGCGGAAAATGCTTGATCTCGCCGGTTTCCCGGTCGCGGCTGGCGGTTTTAACAGCGTTGCCGGTTCCTGCGCAATTGACCAAAATACTTTCCTGGCCCAATGCTGATCGGATCGAGGCGAAGCCTGTATCCACGTCTTCTTCAGACGTGACATCGACTTTGGCAAAGGCACCGCCAATTTCACTGGCAATGGCATTCCCAAGTTCTTCATTGAGGTCAAAAATACCGACTTTGACGCCTGCTGCGGCAAGTTTTCGTGCCGTTGCGGCGCCAAGCCCCGAGGCGCCGCCTGTTATAACGGCCGTTTTTCCATTGAGATCCATCTTCGCTTCATCTCCATTCTTGTTTGTTTTTTAAGTCGAGAGAAAATGTCATTATTTTTATATAGAGCTTATTGCTGGCAATCTAGCCTTTCTTTGTGGGTATTAACTATTCCAGGACAGTTGCTTTCAAGCCCTCAACTTCAGACCTGAGGGATCGAAGGGAGGTTCCTCGAGGATTTTCGCCTTGTGAGGTTGACCTAGAATATAGACAGCCAACTCGGTTCCCGGATTAGCCTGCTCGGTTTTTATAAAGCCCAAAGCCAAGGACTTCTCTACTGAATATCCATAGGCGCCGGACGATACCCGGCCAATCGGTGTGCCATCCGTCAAAAATATCGGCTCGCCACCTGTGGCGTCCGCAGTATCGGCGTAAATTTCCATGATACATAGCAGCTCACGTGGTGGGTTATCTTTCAATTTCACATATGCATCCTTGTTCAGGAACATTTTATCCGTCTTTATCAGGCGATCCAGGCCCACTTCCTGCGGCCAATATTCTGGGGAATATTCCCGACTCCAGCTGCCATATCCTTTTTCGATCCGGAGCGACATCAGGGCGCGGCTGCCAACAGGTCCAGCGTCATATTCTGTACCTGCTTCCAAGAGGGCGGTATACAAGGCTTCCTGGTCTGCGGTTTTACAGTGCAATTCCCAACCCAGATCTCCGGTAAAGGAAACACGAATGGCGATCAATTGTATCCCCGCGAGTTCGATTTGCTGAGAGCGCATGAACGGAAAAGCGCCGGTTGACAGGTCGGCATTTGTCAGGCGCTTTAGAATATCCCGCGAGCGGGGTCCAGCCACATTGAAACCACACCAAGCCTCTGTCCAACTTTGAAACTCTGTATTCTGGGGGAGGGGAACTGCATCAAAGAACCGCTTGTGATAGCGCTCGGCCATTCCTGAACCAACCACAAGGAATTCATCTTCCGCCAAGCGTGTGACAGTGAAATCACCGGCGATACCACCACGTATGCCAATGAGAGGTGTCAGGCAGGAGCGGCCAACCGCTTTCGGCATCATATTGGCAAAAAGGCTGTTGAGCCAGTCCTCTGCGCCGATACCCTTAACGTTATATTTGGCAAAATTCGATATATCTATGATGCCGGCCTTATCACGCAGCATGCGGCATTCCCGGCCAACGGGCTCAAACCAGTTTTGTCGGGTAAAACCATTTGTATCTTTTTCTCCAGCCGTATCTGCAAACCAGAGCGGATGCTCCCACCCGTAATTGAGCCCGAACACAGCCCCCAGTTTTTTTTGAGTTTCATACACAGGCCTGACCCGTGCCGGCCGGCCTGCCGATCGTTCCTCATTGGGGAAATGAATGGCAAAACGATTGGCGTACTGATCCTCAACCCGTGCCTTGGTAAATTTTTTATCGGCCCAGCTACCGAAGCGGGCCAAGTCCCATGCAAACATATCCAGATGGGATTCGCCCGTAACGATCCATTCGGCTGTCAACATTCCCAAGCCGCCAGATTGTGAAAAGCCTGGAATTATTCCGTTACAGCAAAAATATCCGGATTTTTCCGGAACCGGGCCGAACAGGGCGTTTGAATCAGGTGACCAGATCATTGGTCCGTTGATAACACGCCGGACACCAGCATCTGCTGCTGCGGGTACCCGGTCCATGGCGCGCATGACATTCTCCATAATGCGCTCCAGATCATCCGGAAATAACTCATGACCAAAGTCATTGGGTGTACCATCTTCTGCCCAGAAACGTACGTCTTTCTCATAGGCGCCTATAAGCAACCCATTTCCTTCCTGTCGTAAATAATATTCCCCATCGCGATCTGCAACGGAGGGGAGCCGTCGGTCCATTTTCTCGATCTCGGCAATGGCTTCGGTGACGAAATACTGATGCTCTGTAGGCTGCAAGGGGAGGTGGACGCCTGCCATTTCAGCGACTTCACGTCCCCATAATCCGGCGGCATTGACGATCCATCTGGTTCTAATGTCGCCAGCATCAGTTCGTACAATCCAGCTTCCATCTGGCTGGCTCTGTGTGGCAGTTACCGGTGTAAACCGATGAATCTCAGCGCCATTTTGTCGCGCGCCGGCTGCATAGGCCTGGGTAACGCCTGACGGATCAACATTGCCACCATCGGGTTCAAACATGATACAGCGGACACCATCAAAATTGACCATTGGATGAAGAGTTTCCGCTTCAGCTCTGGTCACTTCATGAAAGTTCATATCATAGTATTTTGCCTTCGCCGCCTGCAATCGCAGCTGATGTTCCCGCGCTTCGGTTTGTGCCAGATACAGTGATCCCGGCTGAAACACGCCGCATCCTTGCCCGGTTTCTGTTTCCAGCTGCTTGTATAAATTCATTGTGTAATGCTGAATACGGCTGATATTGGTTGAATCGTGCAGGCCGTGAATATTGGCTGCAGCGTGCCATGTGGAACCGGAAGTTAGCTCATCTCGTTCCAGCAAGACGACATCAGACCATCCGAGTTTCGTCAGGTGATACAAGATAGAACAGCCGATAACGCCGCCACCTATAACAACGACCTGTGCATGGGATCTCATTGCGGGCCTCAAAAATCATACTAAAGGGGGATAAATATTCGCCTTACATGGGAACGGTGTAATAAATTCCCGGTCTCAATAGGGTCAGCATAAAAATGCTGACCCCTTTAGGAGGCTTTTAAGTGCGACAGCACACCGGCACTATTCTGCCAGCTGCTCTGTTGTGGCGGCGTGTTTGTCGCGCACGCCATCTCTATAAAGCGCTTTCATGAGCGAGAGGCACATCAGACCCATGACCATGGTAAAGGGCAGTGCCCCAATAATCATCGCACTTTTCAATGCTTCCATAGGATCGGCTCCGCTGTTGGTTTTACCGGCAACCAGAAGCGTACCAATAACCAAAGTGAGGATAACGCCCCATACGATCCGGTGCTTGATACCGGTTTCCTGGGCACCGCCTGACATGATTGTGTTCATCACGAGAATACCGGAGTCAGCTGATGTCACTAGGAATGTCATGATGAGAACAACACACATAATGGTAATACCCGTCAGGAAACCACCATCAATCATGGCACCGAGTGTTACGAACAGTTTAGCTGTATTGGAGGCCCCGATAATAGCACCCTCTGCACCACCAGCGAGTTCCAGATCAATCGCGGTACCGCCGAGGATTGTCATCCAGGCAAAACAAACCATCGCCGGTGCGAAGACGCAACCGACAATAAACTCGCGAACACTCCGACCCTTGGAGATACGTGCCAGGAACAAACCGACGAAAGGTGAGAAGGCGATCCACCAAGCCCAGTAGAAGGTTGTCCAACCGGCTTGCCAAGCGAACTGGCGCCCATCGTTGCCCGCAGCGTAAACAGCTGCCAGAGTTTCTTCTGGAAGGGCGGCTGCTGCCCCTTCAAGACCTGATTTAAATCCGTCGAACGACCCCCATGCATTGGTTGCACCGGCCATCAAGTCTCCCGCAAGAGGCTTCGCAGCTTCAGGCAGCGCACTTGCAAAAGCGTCAGCAGATTGCGGTCCATAAGCACCGAAACTTAAGGAGACAAAATGCAGGATATAGTCAACGAGGGCAGTGCCATATGTGGTCATCGCAAAAAGGAAGGAGCCGAATATAATAAATGTCATTAATAGAATAATCGACAGAACCAGGTTAAGGTTTGACAGGTATTTCACACCCCGCCCAACACCAGAAACGGCTGAAATAATTGAAAGACCCATGATAACGAGCAATCCAGCAATTAGCCCGACTGTTCCGGGTGCAGGTGCGTCACCCGTCATGTCCATCATCCAGGTTGCACCAGTAATCGCATACATTCCGTCGATGAACTGGCTGACGCCAAAACCGATTGTAACGGAAACGCCAAGAATGGTTGCGACGACACCAAGAACATCTACGATATGGCCGAATATGCCGTTCATGAACTTGCCGAACAGTGGTGTCAAAGCAGAGCGGATGGTTAGAGGCATATTACGAGTGTAGGCATAATAGGCGAGGGACAGCCCGGTAACGACATAGATTGCCCAGGCATGAAAACCGTAATGCAGGAAGGTATATCGATAACCACTGGTTAGGGAAGCTTCGGTATTCGGTGCGACCGTGCCCGCCACAGTTACTGGATTTGATCCCCATAAACCCAGGGGTTCGGCCGTGGCAAATACCATAAGTCCGACGCCCAGCCCGGCGCCAAACATCATGGAAAACCATGAAAAGTTTGAAAATTCCGGCTTTTCGCCCGCCGGCCCCATAATACGTTTTCCGGTTTGCGGAATAACTGCGACAACTAAGAGGAAGAAAGCAAAAAAACCGACAATGATAATATAGAAGACGTTGAAATCTTCGAGTAATTTCCAATTGAGGCTACCAAGTACACCATTCGCATTTGCGGGCCACATAAGTGCCCATATTACGAGGGCGACCATTATGCCCTTGCTCAGTAGCGCGATTTCAACGCTGTGCCCTTCATAAAAACCTGATCCGGATTTATTAATATCCAGATCCGTAAACGGCGGTTTTATCGACATAATACTTCTCCCCTGTTTTCTAAGTAAATCTTACTAGTTTTACTGGACCGCGATGAGCTTCTGTGTCTCTTTTGCGTAATGTCCATATGTATTTTACCATAGTATTTTAGATTTTTCGTATGTTTTCACTGGTCCAAATGCGACATGTTGTTCCTTCATAAAACCTGGACCACCGACCAGTTGCTCGCCGTGATTTATTTAATATTCTCGGGAGACTAGATTAAGCTGAATACCTTCGAGCGCCTTCGGGCTGCTGCAGAAAATGCTATCATCTATTCCCGTCGATTCCGTTTTATCTGGGAAGCCACCCAGTGGTGAAAATTATGGGTTGGGCCATCCATGGCCGGGGAGAATTTCCCGCCGTCAAACAAATCGCCTTTGCGGCCTTTTTGCATGCCTTCCACCACGAACAAGTCTTCTTCAAAAATTCGTTTCCACTGTTGCGCATTGGTTGTTAGCAGCTCGCCGAAATGAGGATCGGATTGACAATCTTCGGGATAGTAGATTTCCACATGTTCCACAGTTCGGTCCATTTGGACAGGCTCAAGCAAGATGGAGTAGAAATGGTCCCGATGGATGCCCATAAGGACATTTGGATAAACAGCAATATATTCTGCTCCTTCATCCCATTGGTCGCTCAGGTTGTCAAAATCTGGAAATACCTGGCCATCATCGCCTTTAAGCTGTTTGTACACATAGGTACCCTGACCTGAATAGGCATCCCGGACTTCAATATTGTAGTGATCTTCCAATCTGGAATAACTGTTAAGGCCCGGATGTATCCAGGGAAGATGATAAGCCTCGCAATAATTTTCGACCGCCAACTTCCAATTTGTCTCTACTTCCAGCTTAAAAGAAGAAGTTTTGCCACCGTGAAACATTGGTTGATCAAATTCTTTCCAGCGATCCAGCAGATCTTTGTGAGCTTCTTCAAATTCCGGAGCGTCGGCGGAAATATTTACAAAGACAACATCTTTCCATATGTAAGATCGGATACGAACAAGGCCAAGTTCATCACAGTCTATATCTTCATGTGTATTGTTTCCGGGGCCGCCGACATGCGGTGTCGAACGCAGGCTACCATTCAAATTATAACACCAGCTATGATAAGGGCAGCGGATCGTGCCCCGGATATTTTTTGGCTCATCAATTAAAATCATACCACGGTGCCGGCAAGTGTTCTGGAACACACCGACCGAGCCATCTCGATCTCGAACAATCACAAGCGGTATTCCGAGGAAGTCAATTGGCTTGGCGTCACCGGAATTAGGGACATCAACGCCAAAACCTATTCCGGACCAATTCTTGAAAAGAACAGAATGCTTTTCTTCTACAAAGATTTCCTGCGAGATATAATGTTCGTTCGGGAGACCTTTAGCCTTGTTTACGGGCACCAGGACCTGATCAATCGAGGAATGCTGTGTCATCTATGAAGCTCCCATCTTTGTTGAGCGATGGGAAATTTTGCGTCAATTAATGCCTGTGTTCAACATCAGTAAAATTCCGCAAGGGATCAAAAAAACTAAACTTGCGTCAGTTCAAATATGTTCAAGTAACCAATCTCTTAAGATTTTCGTGTTGTCACTGAGCATGTCTTCGCCTTCAGTAATAATATAGAAGGAATGCGGGGCCGCCAACACATGGGGTCCAAAGGGAATTAGCCTTTTCTGCTCGAGTAGGGGCCGAATGAGCCTTTGCCAGCCTAAAACGATACCTGCATCATCCTGCGCCGCCTGCAACGCTATGGTGTAATTATTGACGTGAATACCAGCCGCGATATCACCGGTATAACCTAGCTCCCGAAACCAGCTTTCCCACGTTGTCCAGCTTTCATCATCTGCCTCATTATGTATGAGTGGCATTGAGGCGAGTGTTTCCAAGTCCGTTCCCGCAAGTTTTTGCGCCAGAGTTGGGCTGCAAATAGGTGCAAGATGATCACTAAAGAGCTTTTGATGGGTTTTGCTGGTATCCTTACTCTTGCCGTACTTTACTCTCAAATCCACGCGTTCGCCTTGTTTCGGAGCATGGTCAGAAAGAAGCTGATTGACTGGAATACCGCCATGTTCTTTCCAAAAACGTGATAATCGTGGTGTCAGCCAAAGTGAGGAAACCGCCGTTGTCGCAGCAATAGTTACTGAAATGTCAAAACTTGTCCGCCGCAAATGAGCTAATGTGCTTGAAACATCGGAAAAGCTCCGTTGAAGAGAAGCTAGGAGCCGTTGGCCATCTTCTGTCAATCCTATGCCTCTATGCTTTCGTTCAAACAAGGAAATCCCGAGTTCACCTTCAAGTGCTTTGATCTGATGGCTGACGGCGCCGGGCGTAACATTGAGTTCCTGAGCCGCGTCCTTGATACTCAGGTTTCGTGCAGCACATTCGAATGAAGCTAACGTATTAAGAGGTGGGAGATTATAGTAACGCCGGGCCATTGGCTGCTCACAAATAAGTTGCTTTGGGCGAGTGTGAATATTTTTGTAGTTGAAAGCGAGTCAATTTTCAGGGAGCCTAGCCAGCAGCTGGACAAAATAGTTTTTACGCTTACGTATGATCAAGCAAATATTATGTGAAGGAAATATCTGAATGACTAGGGAAATAGCGATCAACAATGTGGAAAAATATTTTGATCAGGGCGAAT
This sequence comes from Sneathiella marina, assembly GCF_023746535.1. Lineage (GTDB taxonomy): Bacteria > Pseudomonadota > Alphaproteobacteria > Sneathiellales > Sneathiellaceae > Sneathiella > Sneathiella marina. Next base: position 1,327,571 of record NZ_CP098747.1, read on the forward strand.
TCTATGAAGATCTGGCCCGCCGCATTGCTATTCCTTCAACAAGTCAGGACCCGGATAAACGGCCCGCTTTATATGTTTATCTTACGGAGGAAATTGGGCCTTGCCTTGAAGAAATGGGGTATCAAACCTCCCTCCATGAAAATCCCGATCCTTTAGGCGGTCCCTTGTTAATTGCAGATCGCCACGAAGGGGATGATCTAACAACAGTCCTGACATATGGGCATGGTGATGTAGTAAGGGGGCATGAGGGGAAATGGCGCGATGGGCGTTCACCCTGGAAAATGGAAAAGCAGGATGATCGGTGGTACGGGCGCGGGACTGCGGATAATAAGGGTCAGCATTCGATCAATATTGCAGCTTTGGCTCATGTATTAAAAACAAGGGGATCTCTCGGGTTTAATTCCCGCATTCTCATTGAAACTTCAGAGGAAACCGGCTCTGCCGGGCTACGGGAGTTTTGCCAGGCACAAAGAGAAGCCCTGGCAGCAGATGTGTTGATTGGATCCGATGGCCCAAGATTGAAACCTGATGCACCAACATTGTTTATGGGGACGCGCGGTGCCATAAATTTTGAATTGACGGTAAATCTCAGGGAAGGGGGGCATCATTCGGGAAACTGGGGCGGATTACTTTCTAGCGCCAGTATCCGTCTTGCCAATGCCATTTCGAGCATTGTTGATAAAAAAGGCAAGATTTTACCTGCCGGGCTAAAGCCTGCAGAAATTCCACCCTCTGTTCGGCAGGCTCTTCGCGGCTGCTCGATTGAAGGGGGAGACGGCGCGCCGGAGGTAGATCCAGAGTGGGGAGAGCCTGGCCTGACACCTGCAGAGCAGGTATTTGCGTGGAATAGTTTCGAAGTATTGGCGATGAAAGCCGGAGATCCTGAAAAAGTTGTCAATGCGGTACCTCCCCGTGCCACAGCCTGGTGTCAAATTCGATTTACCGTGGACAGGGACCCGAATACTTTTTTATCTCTTATCCGTGATCATCTGGACCAGCAAGGTTTTGATGATGTCGCCGTTGGTCAGCAAGAAGATGGTTTTATGATGCAGGCTACCCGTTTGTTGCCAGATCATCCCTGGGTAAAATGGGCATCGGCATCAGTTGAAAAAACCATGAAAAAGGCACCCGTCATTTTACCAAACCTCGGGGGATCCCTGCCGAATGATGTCTTCTCTGACGTCATCGGTATGCCAACTATTTGGGTACCGCATTCTTATGCTGCCTGCTCTCAGCATGCTCCCAATGAACATGTACTTGCGCCGATTATGCGCGAAGGCTTGCAGATGATGACGGGCCTGTTTTGGGATATGGGCGAGGGGAATACGCCGGTTAAGTAGAATATAATGCCGGCAATCGACACCGAATTTGTCGCATTGCCGGCAAAACCTGATCCGCTAGGATTTCAGATTCCTCTCGAAAAGTGAGAGCATCCGCTCCCAATGCCGTTCAGCCGCCTGTTTGTGATAAGCGGGCCTTTGCGGAAATGCGAAACCATGGCCTGTTCCGGGATACATTTCGACACGGCAATTGATGCCTGCTTTCTCCATCTCTTCGGGGATACTTTTCAGAAGCGGGGGAGGAACATAGACATCTTCTTCTGCAAAAGCGAGATACAGTTCGGCCGTGATTTTATGCGCGTCTAAATGCGGTGAATTTGCTTCTTCGGTTTGAATTCCCACGCCATAGTATGACGCGAGTGCCGCAAACTCTGCCGGGTAAGCGGCGCCAATTCCGACAATATATTTTCCACTCATACAATATCCAACAGCGCCAAGCGGGCCTTTTTTTGCCTCCGCGTCATTTGCGATGAAATCAATCATCGGACGTGTGTCTGCAACAATCTTTTCTGTCGTGGCGGCATTCATTAAATCGAACATCTTCTGCAGCTCGTTTTCATCTTCTCTGATGCGTGCCCGCTCAAAGCCATAATTATCTTCGCGGCCCCAACGATAATATAAGTTTGGCAATATTACGTAGTATCCCGCCGTACCAATGCGCCGCGCCATGTCGCGCAATTCCTCACGGATACCCGGGGCGTCCATGTACATAATGACAGCGGGAAAAGGACCCCCCTCATCTGGATGGCAAACAAAAGTATCCATGTCCCCGTCAACAGTGGCAATATTTGTTTCGAATTCTTTCATGCGTTCCGCTTTCTGATTGTGAGGTAATTTTGATGTGTTTTGATACAGTACCCGGATAACGGACGTCGTCAAACCCGGAACATAATATTTCCCCTCCTTTCATCAATTTCGTCATGTTTCTTGAAAAAAAAGTGGGAGAGAGTGTAGGCTGTTGAAATTCTTATCAAGGGCGCGCCAACATTGGGAAAATAGCATGGATCTAGAAGCGGTAAACAGGGACTATCAAACAGCCAAGGCATCTTACAGTCTGGATATTCCGGGGGATTTTAATTTTGCTTTCGATGTTATTGATAAGAAAGCAGAGGATAAAACAAAAGTCGCAGTTATTGCGGTCTCGCGAGACCATACAAAAATTGAAGAGGTAACTTATGATACCTTTTCAAAGGATTCGAACCGTCTTGCCAACGCATTTGTCGCCCTTGGCATTGACAAAGGCGATTTTGGGTGTGTTGTCATCGGCCGTATTCCAGCTTGGTATACCGTGTTATTTGCCTGCATGAAGATTGGCGCTATTTCCATGCCCGGCACCAACTTGCTAACAGCGAAGGATTTGGCATACCGCATTCAGCGATCGAACGCCCGGTTCATCGTTGTTACACCGGAGCATTGCCCAAAATTTGAAGAAGTGCGCGATCAATGCCCCAGCATTGAACATTGCATCGTCGTTGGTGGCACCTATCCGGGTTGGTTATCAATGGAAGATTTAATTGATGAAAATACGTCAGAAATAGATCGGTCTTCCCTGCCCAGGACGCAGGCGGCGGATATGATGATGGCTTATTTTACTTCGGGCACAACGTCTATGCCGAAAATGGTGCCTCGGGACTTTTCTTACGGTTTGGCGCATGCGGCGACGGCACTTTTTTGGATGGATCTTCGCGACGGGGATGTCCATTGGACATTAACGGATACCGGCTGGGCCAAAGCTGCGTGGGGATTAATTTTTCCGCCCTTACTTGCAGGGTCAAAAATCGTTTTGTATGATGGCGATGGAGCTTTTGATCCAATTTTTCATTTAAAAATGATCGAGGAACTCGGTGTTTCAACCTTTTGCGCCCCACCGACTGTTTACCGACTGTTTGCCCAACAGGATTTATCACCTTACGATTTTTCCAACCTTCGTCGCTCGCTGGGGGCCGGGGAACCCCTTAATCCGGAAGTAATCCGGTTTTGGGAAACCCATACGGGGAATGTGATTGCGGATGGGTATGGACAAACTGAGACCATCAATATTGTTGGAAATTTCCCAGGCATGGAAATCCGGTATGGTTCAATGGGGAAACCAGTTCCCGGTTTTGATGTAGATATCATTGATGACGACGGGAACCGGTTGCCGAATAATGAAGTCGGACATATCGCTGTAAATACCGGAGGATCCTGGCCGCCGGGATTGTTTGATGGTTACTATACGGGTGACGCGCCGGATAAAGGGTCTTTTAGCCATGGATGGTATTACACAGGCGATACGGCAAAGCGCGATGAGGAAGGCTATCTGTGGTTTGAAGGAAGAGCCGATGATCTAATCAGTTCAGGTGGGTATCGTATTAGTCCTTTTGAGGTTGAAAGCGCCTTGTTGGAACATCCCGACGTTGTTGAAAGTGCCGTGATTGGTGTGCCTGATGCAACACGAGGTGAGCTTGTTAAAGCATATATCATTTTGAAGGACCCTGAGCGGGCGAGTGACAGCTTGAAAACTGAAATTCAGGATTTTTGTAAAAATTTGACTGCACCTTATAAATATCCACGGGAAATGGAGTTTGTTACAGCATTGCCAAAAACCATTTCCGGAAAAATTCGGAGGGTGGAGTTGAGGGAAGAAAACTAGGCTGCAAAGCCTGGAGTTTCAAATGTTTGGTAGCGCGAAGGCAGCTTCCATCTCCCGGCGAAACCTGACAGTCGGATCGTTCTCGTCGATATCGACATCTTGCCAGGTGAGGTGGCTGCCTTTCGCAATGCTATGCTTGAGACGAATTCCTGAGGCCAATCCAAGCGGTAAACCGCCTGTGGCCATGGAGCTGGCCGCAGGCATCTGCTTGCCCCAAACCATGAAACCACCTTCACCGTCCAGAATTTCGCCGGCTTTCAAGTCGCGCTTTGCGATCGAGACCACATCGGAATTAAAACATATTGGCGCACCGGTTGCTTCATTGCGGCAGGCAGCGGCGGCGACAGAGATACCAAGCTCCATGCCTATCATATGCGTTGGCCTATACAGAGCCGCGTAATGATGACTTTTATCCGGAAGCATATGATATTGCTTGAAGCATTCCCGCGCATACTCGGATTCTCCTTCAATGACTACAAATGTACCCATGACCAGGTGGGCTGGTACATCTGTTCCATCACGGAATAAGGAAGATGCTACCTCGGTTGTACCGTTACTGGTTAAGGTTCCTCCTTTATCTTGCGGCTTAAAGGTATCGGCAAGGTCGAAGCGGCTGGCTGGCGGAAAACTCAAGCCATCCGCCTGGGGAACTAATCCTGTTGCGTTACAGACGGCCGTCATCTCGATGCCTGACTTCGTACCGTCCAGAAAGGAATTAAACATTTTGGGATTGATGTCGCTGTCTTCGTTTACATCAAGATAGACTTTCAGGGTATCCCAGACGGTATCAGGCGTTAGCTCATGATACCGGGGCAGATAGCGGGTTCCTTTTCCGGCGCAGGTAACCGTAAATCCGCAAGCCCGGGCCCAGTCCACATGCTCGCAGATAAGAGCGGGCTGATCGCCCCAGGCCAGGGAATAAACGACGCCTGCTTGCTGGGCTTTTCTTGCCAATAGCGGGCCTGCAAGTGCGTCGGCTTCGACATTGACCATGATAATATGTTTCCCATTGGATATCGCCTTCAGGCAATGGGCAACACCGGCATGGGGATTTCCGGTTGCATCAATCACAACCTCCACCGACGGATGAGCGATCAGGGCATCAACGTCTTCGGTGATAAAAGTTGTTTTATTTTTCGCGGCATCATCGAGGTTTTGAGCGGCTATTTGTTCGGAAGGCCAACCGGCCAGCACGCACGCTGCCTGACCACGGGTAACGGCGAGTTCGGCTATGCCGACGATATGCATGCCAGTCGTCAATCGCGCTTGTGTGAGAAACATCGTCGCAAATTTTCCCGCACCAATTAATGCGACACCAATCGGGCGATTATTCTCAGCCCTTTGTTTTAGGAAATGGTGCAGGTTCATTGTTTGCTCCTCGTCGGCAACTATTGTGATTGAACGCAAAATCTATCAAACTAAAGGGCGCAAAGCTATCTTATCTAGCGATGTTCAAACTCAAGGCACCTTCATTCAATAAAACTTAACCTTGCGCATCAGCACCAAGAAAATCCATAGTATCCTGGGGTGAATTGGGCGCTGGACATATTGGTAAAGGGAGAGAAATGATGAGAAAGTTTGCGTTTTTCTTGGCTATGTTGGCAGCTGCTATTGGCGGTACCGAGGTGGCAAATGCAGATTCTACTAACGTCAAGGTTACGCCTTTGGGAGGGCAGGAAGGCGAGTTTTGCCGGTTGGATCGTGCGCTGTTGTTTGAAGATCCAGATGGAACGCGATTGCTGTATGACCCTGGCATGACAGTGGCTGGACCTGGGGACCCGAGATTGGGGAAAATTGATGTTGTTTTGATCAGTCATATGCATGGTGACCATGTGGGTTCTCGCCATAATGCGGAACCAAATGCAGGTAGCTGCGCGAAGCCGGACCTGTCCGTTGCTGCTGTCCCCAACACGAATGTTGTTAATATATTGCTTGAAAAAAATGCCAAAATAGTAACCGGAAGCGAAATGCCGCTGTTTTTCGGAGGTAAGCTAAAGGCGCTGGGAGGGGATCCGAAAAACTCTCTTTTGGTTCGCTTCGGTGGCAGTAAAAAAATTGGCGGTGTGGAGATCGCAACTGTTCCAGCCGTCCATAGTAACGGTGTGTCTCCCAGTTTTATAGGAGGGGAACTCGGTGAAGCGATGGCTGCCGCTGGCATTGGCGGACATGTTGGGCCGCCTACGGGCTTTGTCATACGTTTCTCCAACGATTTGGCCGTCTATTTGTCCGGTGATACAGGCATCACAGCAGAGCAGGAGCTGGTCGTCAGGAATTTCTATAATGCAAAACTTGCTGTTATAAATATTGGCGATACCTTTACAACCGGCCCTACAGAAGCGGCTTATGTCATCAATGAGCTAGTCAAACCCAACTCCGTCATTGCTTCTCATGCAAATGAGGAAGCAACGCGCGATGGTAAGGTTCTCCCCGGAACGAGAACAGAAGCGTTTCAAAAAGCGGTTAAAGTACCTGTCCATATTCCGTTAAGCGGGGCCGTCATGGAATTTGACAGCTCGGGAATCTGTGTTGCTGGATGCTAAGCGTGCTTTAGAAGCATCAGGGCTCGGCATTAACTGCCGAGCCCTTGGTTTCTTTAAATAAACCCGGTCCGTTTCCAGTATAAAAATATTCTAATAAGTCGGCGGGCTGATTATCCAAATAACTTCGGCATCAACGTCTCCGTTATTTTCACACCGATGATGTCCGCCGGCAGGTAATGAAAAACTGTCGCCTGTATTCAAATGAAATTGTTTATCGCCTATCCAGATATCCAGAGACCCGCTTATCAAAACACCTGCCTCCTCATCCGCTCGTGTGCGAGCATCCTCTCCTGAAGAGGCGCCGGGTGAAAAAATAGTCCGGATTATTTCGAATTGGCCGGTTAATGTTGGCGAAAGCAACTCCTCTGTTATGCCTCTTGGGTTGAATTCCAGAACGCGGCGGTTATGAACGCGGACGATTAAATCACGCTCTTCAGCAGGTGCTATTCCCTGGCCCTGAAAAAACCAGCTTATTTGGACATCCAGTGCGCCGGCAATTTTTTGCAAGCTTGAAATAGATACACCTGAAAGACTGCGTTCAATCTGGCTAATATACCCATTGGATTTTTCAATTCGTGACGCAAGATCAGAAATTGTCAAACCTTTTGCTTTACGTAGCTGACGGATCTGCTCGCCGATGGAAGCAGGTATATCGGATTTGGTGTTCTCAACGATTGCTTCCTGTTGGGGAGCAAATCCAATTTTTCTCGAAGTTGATTTTTTCATGTTAATGTTCGGGTAAGTTGCCTCAGCCAAAATTGCGATTGCATTGGTACCAATTTGCAGCGCCAACTTCCTAGGCGGTTCCACTTTATCGGCATATTATATCACGTTCAAATAATTTGAAATTATATTAGTATAACTAAAAAAAACTAGAAATATTTCATTTTTAGAATAATATTTGTAAAATAGGCTGAACGCCGAAGCTCCTTTTATTTTTCTTGGCTTGAGAATTTCATCATGACAAAGACACTCCCCGAGCAATCGCAAATTGTAATCATTGGCGGGGGCGTCATTGGATGTTCGGTCGCCTATCATCTAACCAAACGCGGTTGCAAAGATGTCGTTCTTCTTGAGCGCAGCCAGCTGACCTGTGGTACCACCTGGCATGCCGCAGGCTTAATTGGTCAAATGCGGGCGACCAACAACATGACACAGCTCGCGAAATACACCGCAGAGCTCTATGCGGGTCTCGAGGAGGAAACAGGGCAGGCGACCGGGTTTCAACAGACCGGCTCAATGTTTGTAACCGCTAATACTGACCGTTTGGAAGAGATAAAACGGACCGCCTCCATGGCGACTGTCTTTGGGATTGAATCTCATATGATATCCCCATCTGAAATAAAGGATTTATGGCCGCTCCTAGCCACAGAGGATTTGATTGGTGGCTTGTTTCTTCCAACGGATGGCAAAGCCAATCCAGTCGATATCACATTGGCGTTGGCCAGAGGCGCCCGGTCGAGAGGTGCCAATATAATTGAAGGTGTCGGAGTTACGGATATTCTCAAAGAGGGAGGACGTGTGACGGGTGTGGTCACGGATCAGGGACGTATTAACGCGGAAATCGTTATCAATTGCGGCGGTATGTGGGGTCATCAATTAGGTCGCAAAGCAGGCGTTAATGTTCCGCTTCACGCGGCAGAGCATTTTTATATTGTGACCGATCCCATGGAGGGGCTGGCCGCTAACGCGCCGGTTGTTCGCGACCCTGACGCCTATGCCTACTATAAGGAAGACGCCGGAAAGCTGTTGTTAGGATGTTTTGAGCCAATTGCCAAACCTTGGGGAATGGACGGAATTCCGGAGCGGTTTTCATTTGATCAATTGCCGGATGACTGGGACCATTTTGAACCGGTTCTCGAATTGGCATTGAAGCGTCTGCCCGCATTGGAGACAGCCGGTATTCAGCTGTTCTTCAATGGTCCCGAGAGCTTTACGCCCGACGATCGGTATTTGCTGGGAGAGGCGCCGGAACTCAAGAATTTCTTTGTAGCAGCCGGCTTTAATTCTGTTGGTATCCAATCCGCTGGCGGGGCGGGGCGTGTTCTCGCGGACTGGGTTTTGGATGGGTATCCGCCAATGGATTTGTGGGATGTGGATATCCGCCGGATGATGCCCTTTCAAACCAATCGAAAATACCTGCGCGATCGCACGGTTGAATCTCTCGGTCTTCTTTATGCCATGCACTGGCCGTTTCGTCAGGTTGAATCCGCTCGAGGTGTTAGAAAATCACCCTTACATAGCAGCCTGAATGATGCCGGAGCCTGTTTCGGGGAGCTGGCTGGCTGGGAGCGTCCGAACTGGTACGCGCCTGAAGGTGTCGAAGCCAAGTATGAATATAGCTACGGCCGCCAGAACTGGTTTGAACATAGCGCAGCAGAACATAAAGCGGTACGTGAAAAAGTTGGCCTGTTTGACCAGACATCTTTTGCGAAATTTGAGCTGCAGGGACGGGATGCAACTCGGGTATTAAATCAAATTTGTGCCAACGATATAGATGTCGATATCAGCAGAGTTGTTTATACACAATGGCTGAACCATCACGGAGGGATTGAGGCGGACCTGACCGTGACGCGTTTGGCGACGGATCATTATCTGATCGTCACGTCTGGTACATCGCAAGTTCGTGATTTTAGCTGGCTGAAACGTAATATACCCGAAGATGCGCATGCTATCGCGACAGATATGACATCAGCCTATGCGGTACTTGGGATAATGGGTCCTAATTCACGAGCATTGCTGGCGAGCCTCACGCCGGACGATATGTCCAACGAGGCATTTCCATTTGGGACCAGCGCAGTAATTGACCTTGGTTACGCACGTGTTCGCGCTTCAAGAATAACTTATGTGGGAGAGCTTGGATGGGAGCTGTATATCCCAATGGAATTTGTGCAGGATGTTTATGATGTGATTGTCGAAGAAGGCAAGAACCACGGTCTCATGCATGCAGGTTATCATGCCTTAAACTCGCTCAGAATGGAGAAAGCATATCGGCATTGGGGGCACGACATCACCGATGAAGATTCACCCCTTGAATCCGGCCTTGGTTTTGCTGTGAAGATGGATAAACCAGGTGGATTTATCGGCCGCGATGCGTTACTCGCTCAGAAGGAAAAGGGGTTAAATCGGCGGTTAGTGCTGTTGAAACTGGATGACTCCGATCCATTACTCTACCATAACGAGCCGGTCTATCGAAATGGAATGATGGTAGGCCATATCACTTCTGCGATGTATGGACATACCCTAAAGGCGTCATTGGGCTTTGCGTATGTGGACTGTCCCGACGGGGATACAACGGCAGCCTGTATATTATCGGCGGATTATGAGATTGAAATCGCGGGAGAACGCTTCTCCGCGAGCCCATCACTGCAGCCTCTATATGATCCAAAAATGCTCAAGGTAAAGTCCTGATTTCGTACGACAATCACAGTCTGTTATTTCAAATCCTGTGTAGATTGGTGCCTAAGTATTAAATCATGTGTGTTTAGGTAATCGGATTTTTGACCATGACTGTATTTGGATCGTTACGAATGGGAGAACTGGCTGATTGGCGACGCCAGATCAACGATTTATATGCCAGGATAAGATTGATGGACGACCCGGTGGCCGCCTGGAAACTCTGGCACGAGACAAGATCTCGGCTTTTCAAGCATCATGCCATGTCGCCGGTGCCAGTGGAAAAACGAAGCGAGTTCAAAGAGATAAACGTCTTTTCTTATGATCCAGCATTCAGATATAGTGTTACTCTTCGCCCTGTTGTGCCCATTACGACAGCTGTAGACCTAGGTCCGGATGGTGTCATGACGTATAAAAGCGTGGCAAAAACCTGTGGCCTTGAGGAAAGTTTGGGTTCGGAACTCACGGTCTTTTGGATATTAGGATATGGCGGTGGCTTATTTATCCCTTTTCAGGATCAATCCAATGGGGACACCAGCTTCGGTGGGGGCCGATATATTATTGATGCCATAAAAGGGGCGGATCTGGGCTTAGATCCAGATAGCCGACTTATACTGGATTTCAATTTTTCCTATAATCCATCTTGCGCTATGAATGCTGCGTATGTCTGCCCGCTTTCGCCACCTGAAAACAAAATTTACGAGGCTATAAGTGCTGGCGAAAAACGGGATCGACAGGTGACATAATTCAACACTAGCTTGGCTGAACTTATATGTATAAAGCCAAGCTCGCTAATTAAGGAGTTGTCTCGGTAACCACAAGGCTATTTCAGGGAAAATCGCCACAAGTGACAGGCCAATTAATTGAAGCATCACAAATGGAATAATTCCGCGATAAATTTGCTGAATCTTCACTGTTTTTGGCGCAACCGCCTTGAGATAGAATAGCGCAAATCCAAAGGGCGGCGTCAGGAATGATGTCTGCAAATTAACTGCCAGCAATATGGCAAACCAATAGGTAACCTCAAACTTCGCAACATGATCGCCAAAATCCAGGAGGGCAATTGCCGGCGCGAAAACCGGCAAAACAATCAGTGTAATTTCGATCCAATCAAAGAAGAACCCAAGGATGAACACTAGCCCCATGATCAGGAAAAGAAGCCCCCAAGAGCCAAGTCCAAGCGCTTCAACCGCGTCAATAACAAGATCGTCTCCACCCAAAGAGCGGAAGACGAATGAAAACAGCGTCGCGCCAATGAAAATACCGAAAATCATCGCATTGGTGAGAGCAGTTCTTTCTACGACATCTTTTAAAGTGTCCCAAAAATGCTTTAGCTCAGCGCTCACTCCGCCAGGGGCGGCATGGCTTTCAAGCTTGGAATCAGCCTCTCCGTCAAAATGAAGTTCCTTGACACCCATGGCCGGCAATAAAACCAAGTTAAAAAGACCAAGCAAAATTGCCCCTAAGGCACCAACGCCGGCCGCTTCTGTAGGTGTTGCTAGGCCAGCTAGAATGGAGCCGAGAACGCAGGCGATCAAAATTACAGGCGGCACGAAACTCCGTAGAACCATTCCCAGAACACCCATAGTCGTTTGCGGACCAATGTCCTTGGGCAGGGGAGGGGCCAGCGATGGATTGATTGTACATCTGATAACAATGTACGCAAAATACAGACCGGACAAAATCAAACCCGGGAAAACAGCGGCAACGAATAAATTACCTACAGACCTACTCAGCAGATCCGCCATAATGACCAGCATAATTGACGGTGGGATTAAAATACCCAATGTGCCCGAAGCGGCAATGGTCCCTGTCGCGAGCTCAGCGTCGTAGTTTCGTTTCAGCATCACCGGGAGGGCCAGCAATGACATCATTATGACCGAGGCGCCAATGATACCGGTTGTTGCTGCAAGGATGGTCCCCATCAAGGTAACAGCCAGGGCTAGTCCACCGGGAACACGTCTGAGTAAAACTTGCAGGCAATTGAGGAGGTCGCGGGCGATTCCGGATTTTTCGAGCATGGTACCCATAAAAATAAACATGGGTATTGCTGTCAAAATCAGACTTTCCATGATCCCGCCAAATATTCGGGAAGGCAAAGAACGGAACTGAATAAACATAAACTCGCCAGAGAATATGCCAATGACGCCAAAGGCAAGGCCGACACCCCCTAGAATGAAAGCGACGGGATATCCGGAGAAAAGCAAAATTGCCAATGCCCCGAACATGAAAACGGGGAGGAGTTCCACGAAATCCATTAGTGATCTCCTCCAATGGTCATTTGTTTCATTTCTTGTGGCAGCTGCCCGCGAATGCCAGCATAGGATTTAATAAGTTGAGAAATCGCGGCTAAAAGCAAGAGTATGAACAATATTACAAGGCCACCTTTCAGCATCCAGATATTGCTGAGGCCATTTTGTGATTTAGAAATCTCGCCTTGATTGAAGGAGTTAATAGTGTAGGGAAGCGAAAGCCAAATGCCGAGAATTGAATAAGGTAGAAGAAATGCGATAACCCCGCAAAACTCTATCCAGTATTTCTTGCTGTCGGACAGGGTTTCTCTCAGGAGGTCTATTCGAACATGGGCCTGACGGATGTAACCGTAGCCAATAACGAGGACAATTAGGTAGGAATGAAACCAATATTCCGACTCTTGGATCATTGTAGAATTGAGGCCAAATGGTTTTGGGACACCGAAATATCTCGCGACCACGTCATAGCAAACAACAACGACTAGAATCACTCCAGCCCAGCCACCGAATTTTGCAACGGTTCCCAAAAACCTGTCAAGCAAACGGCTGAAGCCTAATAAAGTCTCCATAATCATCCCTCCCAGAATGTTTTAAGCAAGATACCACCAGTATTTTATTTGATCTGCAAGTAGTTTCGGCTGGTTTTGGTATCTTCTACTGTCACAATAACTCCCTAGTTAAAAATGCCCGCCGGAAAAGTATCGGCGGGCATCATTAGATAGATCAATCTAGGAAACCTTTATTTGAGGTATCCCAGGTCTTTCCATTGAGCGTAACCTTTGCGGAATTCTGTCAGATTTCCGTAGACATTTGCGAAATCCGGGTTTGCAGCTACTTCTTCAGCTGCGACTTCATCCCAGGCGCCGGAGAATGCGGCAAGCATTTCCGGAGACCATTGATGAATTGTCACACCGGCTGCGGCCATTTCTGCAAGAGCCTTACCCTGAATCGCTTCACCTTCCGCCAGTTGTACGGCAACATTGGCTTTACAAGCGGTGGAGATAATTGCCCGCTGTTGATCGGTCATACCATCCCATGTCTTCTTGTTGACGAGCAATTCCTGAATTGTGGACTGCTGATGCCATCCTGGGAAATAGTAATGCTTGGCAATATTATAAAAGCCAAGATTTTGGTCGATGGCAGGCATTGAAAATTCTGTCGCATCGATCGTACCGCGTTCCAGAGCCGGATAGATATCACCACCTGCAAGAAGCTGCGTATCTACACCCAGTTTCTGCATGGCCTTTGCACCCAGACCGAAGAAACGCATTTTCAGGCCTTGAAGGTCTTCAGGAGAGTTGATCTCTTTACGGAACCAGCCAGACGCTTCCGGCGCGATCACGCCACAAACCAAGGATTGAATGCCATACGGATTGTACAGGTCATTCATCATTTTCTCTCCGCCGCCATACCACATCCAGGCGATGTATTCACCAGCGGCTGGGCCGAAAGGAACGGCCGCGAACAGGTTGAAGGCAGAGTTCTTGCTTCCCCAATAGCCAGCGACTGACCAACCTGCATCAACGGAGCCATTGGCAACTGCGTCAAAGATTTCAAGCGGCGGGACAAGGGCTTTTGGTTCGAAGAATTTTACTTCGATATCACCGCCGGAAATTTCATTGACAGTATCCTGGAAACGGACACCTGCTTGGCCCAGTTGGACCAGACTGCCAGGAAACGTCGATGGCATGTTGAGTTTAACTTTATCCGCGGATGCCGGTGTACCAACACCAACAATGGACGCGCTCAGCAGGGCTGCTGCCAATAATTTTTTCATAATTCCTCCCAATATTTCGGAAAATAAATCCGTACTTGCTTTTTTAGCACGCAACAACGTATACGTAAAAAAAGGCACTGTCAATAATCCGAAAATCCCAATTTTCTAATAAATCGGATTTTGGCAAACGGCACAAATACTGGACGAATGAACGATGGGTACATTAAGCAATAGTTTCAAAATAGCGGTATTTGAAGGCGATGGAATCGGACCGGAGATTACAAAGCCAACACTGGAAATCTTAAAATCGGCTTCGTCTAACTACGAGGGGTTTTCACTGGATTTCGAGTTTTTGCCTGCTGGGGCGGGACATTATCGGGATACAGGGTCGGCTTTACCAAAAGAATCCATGGATCGTGCAAGAGCGGCTGATGCAATCTTGCTTTCGGCGATTGGATTACCCGACGTACGATACAAAGACGGGACCGAGATCCGGCCTCAGGTCGATTTGAGATTTAACCTCGATCTTTATGCTGGTGTGCGTCCTGTCAAGATATACCCGGGGGCAAAATGTCCGCTTTCCGATCCACGCGCCAAAGACATTGATTTTGTCCTTGTTCGTGAATCAACAGAAGGCTTGTTCGCCCATATGCATGACGGAAAAGTCGTTGATGATCAATATGCTACAGAAACTTTGAAGATTACACGTTCTACCAGCGAGAAGCTTTTTGATTTCTCTTTTTCTCTTGCCCGGCAAAGAGCGGCGGAGAAGGGGCGGCCTGGGAAAGTGACCTGTGTCGACAAAGCGAATATATTCCGGTCTTTTTGGTTTTTTAGGTCGATTTTTGAAGAGCGTGCAAAGTCGTTTCCAGATGTTATCTCGGATGCCGCGTATGTTGATGCGATGGCCATGTGGATGGTACAAAAGCCTTGGGATTTTGATATTCTTGTCACCGAAAATATGTTTGGGGATATTCTGTCCGACCTCGGTGCTGGAATTATGGGGTCTTTGGGAATAGCGCCGTCCGCCGATATTGGCGATGATCATGCGGTATTCCAGCCGTGCCATGGCAGTGCGCCGGACATCGCCGGCCAAGGTGTCGCAAATCCGCTCGCAATGATTCTATCCGCAGGAATGATGATGACTTGGCTGGGGCATCAGCATGGCGTACCGCAGCTGATCGAATGTGGTCAGGGGATTGACGACGCAGTAACGCGCGTTCTGGCGAATGAGCGAGGATTAACCCGTGATTTGGGAGGCCAGCTTGGTACGGAGGAATGCGCTTTAGCCGTCCTGGAGGCGCTTCCGTCAAACGGTTCTGACGGAAATCCGGAGGCCAGCTGAATGTTGCAAGTAGGTCTTATCGGCGCAGGATATTTTAGCAGGTTTCATATCGATGCCTGGCAACGGCTCCATGAGGTAAATTTACTCGCCATCGCGGAAACGGACGAAAGCCGGCGCGAAATCCTCGCATCGGAATTGCCGGAAATTAAACTTTATGGGTCAGCAGAAGATTTATTGTCAGAAAATCAGTTGGATATACTTGATATTGCAACGCCACCTTCTGCGCATCGCACGATTTTGCGTGACGCGGTAAATGGGGTTAAAATGATCGTCTGTCAAAAGCCTTTCTGTGTTAGCCTGAGCGAAGCTGAAGAAATTGCCGAAATGGTTAAAGGCTCAAAATCGACTTTGGTGATCCACGAGAACTTTCGTTTCCAGCCTTGGTATCGAAAAATAAAATCGATTATCTGTTCAGGAGAGCTTGGCGAAGTTTTGCAAGCTCAATTCCGGTTACGCCCCGGAGATGGGGCGGGTGTTGACGCTTATTTTGATCGGCAGCCATATTTTCGGAATATGAAAAGATTTCTCATTCATGAGACGGGAATTCACTGGATCGATGTCTTTCGATTTTTGTTTGGAATTCCACAAACAATATATGGTGATTTAAGAAGACTAAATCCTGAAATTTCGGGCGAAGATGCAGGATATTTTATTTTCGGATATGCGGACGGGCAGCGGGCTGTATTTGATGGAAACCGGCTGCTGGATCATTCCGCGGACAATCACCGTCTGACAATGGGGGAATTTGTTGTGGAAGGAACAAAGGCGACCATTACACTTAATGGAGATGCCGAACTTTTTCTTCGTAACAGGGGAGAGAAAGAGGGTCAAAAAATTGACTATGACATTGGGCTTAAGGGGTTTGGAGGGGATTGTGTTTTTAACTTTCAAAAGCATATTGCCGACTTTTGCCTGGGTCGGGGAGAGCTTGAAAATTCTGTGGAAAACTATTTGCCTAATCTGGTTCTCGAAAATCTTATTTATGAATCGGCTTTGACCGGTAGAAGATGCAGGGTGGAGATGTGAAGGGCGATAATGTAGATCGTGGTAGCCGCCAATATAACTCCCAGACAGAGCGGGCCTACCGTACGCTGAAGCGATCCATAATGGAAAATGAACTTGTTCCGGCAGCGTTTTATCTTGAGCGGGAGCTAGCTGAATTGCTGGGTATGAGCCGAACACCAGTACGCGAGGCTGCTCGTCGGTTAGAGGCAGAAGGTTTCGTGGAAATTCGGCCACGGCACGGCATAACTGTTTTGCCGATTTCTCCGGAAGATATGACTGAGATATATGCCTTGCTGTCAGAACTGGAACCCATGGCCGCCGAATTAGCGGCAGCCAGGGGATTGTCAGACGAGCAATTAACGCGCATCAGTGGATGCGTTGAGGTTATGGATAAGGCTCTTGAGGAAGATAACCTTGACGCCTGGGCTGATGCGGACCATGATTTTCATCAATTGCTGGTGAGTTATTCGGGCAACAAGCGGCTTATCTGGGTCATTTCGACCTTTTGGGATCAGGTGTATCGTGCGAGAAAAGTAACCTTGAGAATGCGGGAGAAGCCAATCGCCTCCAACCGTGAACATCGTAATCTTGTTCAGGCGATCCGGAATAGAGATCCTGAGAAAGCTAGAGAAATACATAAGAAACATCGAGATCGGGCAGCGGAGACACTGGTCCAATTAATAGCCAAGCATGGTTTGCAGGCTCTGTAGGGGAATAATATGAGTGATACGTGGGAAATATTTGCGATCCGTTATGCTGATCGGATTGATCGCTGGCGCAAAGACTCCTTCATTATGGATGATGACCATGCATCAAAGCATCCAATGGATTTTTTTATCTGGATCATTAAAAATGAAACCCGAACCATTCTTGTGGACACAGGATATGACAAGGATGAGGCAAAACGCCGTAATCGGCCTATCATGGACAACCCGGTTTCCCTACTAGCTGATTTCGGCATTCCGGCGGAAACTATTGATGACGTCGTCGTAACCCACATGCATTATGATCATGCTGGATCCCTTGCTGATTTTCGCCATGCGAAACTTTATGTGCAACCCTCTGAACTTGAATATGTAACCGGCCCGTGCATGTGCCATGACCTCCTGCGTTTTCCGTTTTCCGAGGATCACATATGCGAAGTTATCCGATCCTTGTATCTGGGGAATGTAGAATTTTGCGATGGCTCTCGGGAAATCGCGCCGGGTGTTGAAGTCCACTTGATTGGTGGACATACGCGGGGCCAGCAATGTGTTCGTGTACGTACTCGCCGTGGATGGGTTGTTCTTGCTTCTGATTCTAGCCATTATTATGAGAACTACAGGAGTGGAAAACCATTTCCTATCGTTGTCGATATGGAGGAAACCCTGGCCGGGTATGATATTTTAAGAAGATTGGCGGATTCAGATCAGCATATAATACCGGGGCATGATCCGCTGACGCGCAAATGGTACCCGGCTATTCCAGGGGGAAATGGCGAGATTGTAATGCTGCATGCTGATACAACCGAATGAGCTGAAGGCGGTACCGTTTCGCACTGAATATTGCTGAAAAATATAATACGAAATTGATCTAGAAAAGATGAATTATTAAATCGCGACGGTTGTAAAAAATAGTACCATTAAATAACATGGGGTGGCATATCCTTTTGTGTTGTGTTTTTTTGCCCATGGAGAAAATTGATGAAGATACTATTACGAGTAATGATGGTCGCGCTTTTAGCAGCAGTGTTGACCGGATGTTTCGGCAGGCTACAACCTGTTTACAACGTAAATGATATGGCTGTACCGGTGGCGTTACAAGATGCGCCGGCATCGAAAATAGAGGCAATTATCAAGGTGGCAGTAACTGGGCGTGGCTGGCAGGTTCAAGATGTTAGCCCGGGTCTCATCAAGGCTACATTGAGACAGAGAACGCATGAAGCAGTCGTTGATATCAAATATTCAAACAAGTCCTATTCAATCGATTATGTCTCGAGCCAGGATCTACTTTATGATGGCTCCAAGATTCACCGAAATTACAATAGATGGGTGAAAACCCTGGAGCAGGACATAAACAAGGAAATGTATCGAGCGACGCTGAATGCGAGCTAGAAGGCTAAAGGTTTGATGCAGGATAAATTGGGGTTCTCGATCGATAGCTGGAGTGCCTGGGCGCCGGGGTTAGAGAGCCCCGAGGCTTGGAGGGACTGGTACAGTGACCGTCAGGAACTCCCTAGGGCCGAAGGAATTCCGGACGTTCGGGATCTCCCTGCCGGTATGCGCCGGCGTCTTTCCTTGCTAGGAAAGATGGCCTTGCGAGTGGCCTTGGATGCAGGACAAGCTGATACGACCCGGATTGTCTTTAGCTCTCGTTATGGAAATGTTTTGCAAATGCTGCAGCTATTACAGACGATGGCTGTGGACGAGCCAATTTCTCCAACCGGATTTGGAATGTCGGTTCATAATTCTCTTGTTGGCATGCTGTCAATTATCACAAAAAATGTTCGATCTCAAACGGCGATTGCTGCGGGATCAGAGAGTTTTTGCATGGGATTGGTAGAGGCGCTAGGGCTTCTGGCAGAGAATCCGCATGAGCCAGTTATGCTGATTCATTGCGATGATGTATTGCCGGAATTCTACACACCTTTCCAGGATCATTCCGTTAGGCAATGTGCACTGGCTCTGGTGATTACATCGCAAAACCCGGCACAAAATCATTTGACGTTGAATTTTGCCGGTGGGCGGGCAGCCGCTGGACAGGATGATCCCATTGCAAGTTTTCTAAAGTTTATGATTGGCGGTCTTGATGACTGGTCGTGGACCGGCGCCCAGGGTAAATGGTCGTGCCACAATCATGTATAGGCGCCTTAATTATTGTTGGCGGTTAGCAGGAACCGGCATTGCATTCGCCAGCTTCGGGTTAGGCGGCTTGTTTATGACATTGGTTGTGTTCAAAATTATTGCTGTCGTTACGCCAGACAGGAACCTGCGGATTAAGCGTGTCCGTCATGTAATTTACTCTACTTTTCGGCTTTTCGTTTACATGCTGCGTATCAGCGGTGTTATCAATTCCCGATTTTACGCAGTCGAAAAATTGAACAAATGCCGCGGGGCGCTCATAGTTGCCAATCACCCCTCCTTACTGGATACCGTCTTTTTGATGTCCCAGATGCCAAACGTACAATGCATCATTAAATACGAGCTTTGGGAGAATAGGTTTCTGGGCGGCGTCATGCGCGCAGCCGGATATATTCGAAATGATGGGGACGTTCAAGCTCTACTCGATCAATGCAAGAATTCGCTGGAAATGGGACAAAATATTCTTATTTTTCCTGAAGGAACGAGAACAGTGCCGGGACAAAGGGTAAAATTTCAAAGGGGATTTGCTAATATAGCTGTTTATTTTTCGACACCGATACAATTGGTGACAATAAAATGCGATCCGTCAACCTTAGCGAAAGGAAGTCCGTGGTATGATATTCCGTCACGGCAGTCATTATTTGATATTACTTTTGACGAACAACTGGACATGAGCGATTATCTGCGGCATGAACCGCGGTCAATAAAAGTTCGCAGATTAACAGACGAACTTGAACAATATTATGGTAGAAAGCTAAGTTATGAATGAGCTGGAACTAGAGATTAAGAAACTTGTTATCTCGACATTGAACCTGGAAGATATTACTCCAGAGGAGATTGAAAGCGAAGAAATGTTATTTGTCGATGGGCTCGGCCTCGATTCAATCGATGCACTTGAATTGGGTGTCGAGATTCAGAAAACCTATGGCGTAAAAATAAACGCACAGAATGAAGATGTAAAAGAACATTTCGCTTCCATCCGAAGCCTTGCTATTTTCATCTCTTCTGAAAGGAAGGCAATGAGCGCATGATGACGCGTGAAGAAGTATATAATAGTTTAAGCGAATACCTTCGGGATTTGTTTGAGGTGCCCGCAGAAAATATAACCCCGGATGCAAAGTTGTATGAGGATCTTGATCTAGACAGCATCGATGCAGTCGATCTGGTCGTCAAACTGCAGGATTTGACCAATAAGAAAATACCACCTGAAGAATTCAAGACGGTGCGAACGGTCGATGACGTCGTGGACCGCGTTTATGCGTTATTGGAAGACTAAAACACCTCTCCTGGACATTGCCCTTGTTCTGGTAACCTTTTCATATCCATTTATTGTTTATTTTGGCCTGAAAACTCTCCCTGCGTGGATTATTGGGTTGGGCTTGATCGTATTTTTACTGGTGCGAATGCTATTAAGCAAAAAACGGAAGAAATCTGAGTTCCTGATATTTTCTTTAGTTCTGGCCATGACAGGCGTTCTTTTCCTGATTGACCACAGCCTTGCAATTAAGTCCTATCCCATTCTTATGAATATTTCTTTCGCAATGGTCTTTGGGTATTCGCTATTATACCCGCCGACCATCATTGAGAGAATTGCTCGCTTAAGAGAGCCGGATTTGGACGCGCGGGGCGTCCGTTACACCCAGAAGGTAACGATCGCATGGGTGGTGTTTTTTGTTGCCAATGGTGCTGTTTCTGCCTGGACTGCTGTTTATGGATCGCTGGAATTATGGACTATTTATAATGGATTTATTTCATATATATTAATCGGCTTGATGTTTGGGTTTGAGTTCATTATTCGTTTGTTCGTTAAACAAAAGAAAGTAAGCTAAGAAGTGCAATTTTTCCCTCTGTCAACACTTTTGGCATCCGGCAGGCCAGACGATTTTGTTGTGGCCGTTTTGAATGGCGGCGCGCAACATTTTGCCACCTTCCGTACAGACATTGTTGCGACAATTCACCGGCTGAAGGAACAAGGCGTGGCGCGTGTCGTCTTGTCCACCGAAGACAGTTATAGCTGCGCCGTTGGTTTTTTTGCGGCATTGTATGCGAACTGCCGCATTGTTATTCCTCCCAACAATCTTTCCGGGATGTTGATAAACTTCGTCACACGAGATTGCCCGCATCTGAGCGATACCACATATGGGGACAATCCCCATTTTATAAAAATTGGGGGAGCCGCGAGCGGCCAGTTCAATTTCGAAGAACTTGACCCGGAAAAATGCTGGCTCGAATTCTTCACGTCAGGTTCCACCGGTTCACCGCAGAAAATACCGAAAACTCTTTTCCAGATTGACGAAGAACTGGTTGTTTTACAGAAAAACTGGGGAGAAATGTTATCGGCAGCTGCGACTTTAGGAACGGTTTCCCATCAACATATTTATGGTTTGTATTTCAGAGTGCTCTGGCCGCTATGCGCTGGTCGTCCCTTTTATGCGGAAAGGTTCGAAATTTGGGAAGAACTGATTGCTCAGGCACCTTCACGAAGCTGTTTTGTTTCCAGCCCGGCCCATCTGTCCCGTATCCCGCCCTTTGATCCTCTGTCAGCCAATCAAAATCCCCTAATGATACTTTCCGCCGGTGGTCCGTTGAATTTCAAATCCTCTCGAAATGCGGCTAAGATATTTGGTACATATCCCACTGAAATATTCGGCAGTACTGAAACGGGTGGTATCGCTTTTCGCCAGCAAGAAACAGCGACAACGCCGTTCAGTCCCCTATTGGGCATGGAAGTCAGGATCGATCAGATTGGTAAGCTCAGCGTTAAGTCCAAATACACCGATAAACGGGATTGGGCGGAAACCAATGATATCGCGAAGCTTTTTGAAGATGGTAGATTTCTACTGATTGGCCGGGCAAACCAGTTTGTAAAAATTGAGGGAAAACGGATTTCATTGGCGGAAATAGAAAAATATCTGTTGCGCTCTGATTTGATCGCCGATGCAATTGCCGTGGTTCTTAACGATGAACGCGCATCATTGGCGGCTGCCATAGAACTCACCGAAGCGGGCTGGCAGTTACATGAGAAAATTGGACCGTTTCGACTTAACCGCCATTTACGGCATTTTTTGAATATGTATCTTGAATCTGCAGCTTTGCCCCGGCGTTGGAGATTTGTTCAGAGGCTGCCTCTCAACAGTCAGGGAAAACGCGTTCAAAAAGAAATCGATGAACTGTTTGAGGGCTGACTAATCCCGCGTTAAGGTGTGAAACTATGGAAAAGCCCTCTTCAACGAACTGGTTGGACAGTCAAACGGAGCCTGAAATATTATCGGTGCTGCGAGACGGAAATTTGGTTGAAGTCGATATATTGATGTCCGTGGAATTATTTCAGTTTCAAGGACATTTTCCGGAACAACCGATATTTCCCGGCGTTGCGCAATTGGATTGGGCTGCGCGACTGTCAGCAAAATATTTTGGTAATTTAGGGACTATCGTTGGACTTAGCCAAATTAAATTTACCAATCTGATTGAGCCGGGTGACCGGCTTTGCCTCACCTTAGAATTGCAACCTGAAAAGCGACGTGTTTTCTTTGCATTTAAACAGGGCGAGAATAAATGCTCGTCCGGTTGCCTAGAACTTAGCCCGAAATGACGTTTTCAGCCTGTGCGATTGTCCCCAGCTATAACCACTATCTACACATTGATAAGGTGGTCGCAGCAATCCGTGGGCAGAGCGTGCCGGTTATTATTATTGACGACGGGAGTGTTGAACCCGCCAAATCGCATTTAGCAAGCCTGCATAATCCTGAAAATGGCGTCACTGTCCGAAGGTTTGAGACGAATGCCGGCAAAGGAAGTGCTGTTATAGAAGGGTTTCGATTGGCCCTCAATGCAGGACATACACATGCTGTCCAAATCGACGCTGACGGCCAGCATGACTTAAACTCTTTGCCGGGCCTGTTGGATTGGTCCAAATCAGAACCTGACGCGCTTATCAGCGGCCTTCCGGTCTATGATGAAACCATTCCAATATCCCGAAAATTGGCGCGATGGCTCACGCATCTTTGGGTATGGGTTGAAACTCTGTCAACCCATATACCAGATAGCATGTGCGGGTATCGGGTTTATCCACTCGGGCCGGCCATGAAAATTGTAGAAAAGCAAACTGTCGGTCATTATATGGATTTCGATACCGAAATTATGGTTCGAATGTGCTGGCAGGGAACCCCAATTCGGATGCTGCCGGTAGAGGTTACTTATCCGGATGACAATACGTCAAATTTTAGGCTGGTTGCGGACAATTGGCGGATTACCAAGATGCATACGCGTTTGGTTCTTGGCATGCTCAGACGCTTTCCAACGGTTTGGAAAAACCGGCCCGCCCCGCCAGAAAGCAGCAAACATTGGGCAAGGATCAATGAACGAGGGGCCGCCTGGGGCTTGAAGATCGTGTTCGCCCTATATACGTTGCTGGGTTCACGACTAAGCTGGTACGCAATCCAGCCCATATTGGTTTACTTTTTCCTGACCGGAAGCGTCCAACGACAGGCGTCTTCACAATATTGGCAGCGAATTTATAAACAGAAAAATATTTCGGGGTCGCCGACCCGATGGCAGCTTTGGTTGCATTATCGTTCCTTTGGGAAAATGGCCCTCGATAAAATATCCGCCTGGTTGGGGGACATAAAAATCAAGGATCTCGCCATTGATAATATGGAAGAACTGGACCGTCGGGCGAGCTCGGAAACAGGAATTGTGGTTTTCACCTCTCATCTTGGCAATGTTGAGGTGTGTCGCGCACTGGCGGAGAAAAGAGGCGCGAATAAAATCACGGTTTTCGCCCATACAAAGCATGCAATGCGATTTAACAACTTACTTGCGGCTTATAATCCGGCATCAGCAGTTGATGTGATGGAAGTTGAAGACATTGGCCCAGGAACGTTAATCGAGCTTCGCGAGAGACTGGACAGAGGGGATTGGATTGTTATTGCCGGGGACCGTATCCCGGTGACCGGGAACAAGAGAACAATTTCTGTCGATTTTTTGGGTTCTCCTGCTCTCTTCTCTCAAGGACCTGTAATTATTGCATCTCTCCTCAAATCTCCGGTATATATTATGAATTGCGTTCGGGACGGTGAAAAATTTCGGATTTACTTCGATAAGCTTACAGATCAGATAATTTTACCGCGCCAGAACCGGGATGTGGCAGCAGGAAAATACATCATAGAGTATGTCAAAGCTTTAGAAGAAAAATGCCTTCAATATCCAGACCAATGGTATAACTTCTTTGACTTTTGGCTGGAAAGTAACGGAAAAAAATGATGACTAAAACCCTTTTGGAAACAATATGATATCAGCTGACGTTGTCATCAAAACTCAATTCTATGATTTGGATCCGATGGAAATCGTGTGGCACGGAAATTATGCTCGGTTTTTTGAACAGGCCCGTTGCGCCCTGCTTGACAAGTTGAACTATAATTATCATCAAATGAGCGAAAGCGGGTTCGCATGGCCGATTGTTGATATGAGGATAAAATATGTCCGGCCTCTCCGGTTTCCGCAAAGTGTCAAGGTCACTGCAACGCTCGTCGAATATGAAAACCGATTAAAAATAAATTATCTCATTCAAGATATGAAGAACAATGAAAGGCTGACAAAGGGCTATACTATTCAGGTAGCGATTGACAGGAATACGGAAGAAATGATGTTCCAGTCCCCCGTCGCTTTCAGGCAGAAAGTTGAAGAAATACTGTGCGATTAAAACTGGCGTTTTTGACTCTTTCCTTTTGTTTGATCCTGTATCAACCGACATCTGCGGATCCTGTTCGTCTTGCGCCAGACGAAGGCCTGATGGGAAAGTTTTCTCAATCTCGATTTTTGGCAGGGTTTGATAAACCAATCATTTCAGCGGGGCAGTTTTTTCTCCTGCCGGGGACAGCGCTGATATGGCAGACGGAAAAACCGTTTAAATCATTTATGGTTATCGATGATGAAGGAATAAGCCAATCCGTGGCAGGCAAAGAGATATCAAAATTGAGTATTGCCCAGTTCCCGTCGCTTTCGGTATTGCGAGATGTTCTGGAAGATTCTTTAAGTGGAAATTGGGAACCGCTCGAGACTATGACAGGTTCAAAAACTGTAAGAGATACCGACAGTTGGCGATTGGAATTTATTCCAGCGGAATCGGATGTAAAATTTCCCTTCACTGCCCTGTCATTTGAGATGACCGATTATCTGGACAAGATCGACATAAAAAAAGGAGAGGAAGATAGAGATATCATAACTTTCTCTGATCAACAAAAGGCGCCTCTTGGCGACGTTCGTAGCGCAGCCCAGAAAAGCCGTCAGGCACCGCTTTGAGCAAAACCGGCTTTTTCACATATCTGCTGTTGATGATTTGCGCGGCCATTGTAATTTTGGTTCGGTTCTCCAACGGGGTTCCGTTGGAAACCAATATTCTGGCGCTGCTGCCGCCTTCAGGCTCAAACGAGTGGGTACAGCAAGCCCAAGCCGCGCAACAATCGAAAGGATCCAGCAGGCTGATCATACTGGTTGGGAATCCAGACTTCAAAGTTGCCCGTGACGCGGCGGATATGATGCGTAAAGAGCTGATTGAGGGAGGCGTTTTTGATGAGGGTCAAAAGCGATCGGGGGAAATTGGAAGGACCGGCTTTGGACAAGAGCTGTTTCGGTTTCGCAATAAGCTACTAACAACAGAGGATCGGGACGCGCTTAAAACCGGGGCCGGTCAAAATTTGATGGACCGGGCTCTGGCGCAAATCCTGTCTCCGCTAACTTTCACAAATTCAACGATGATCCGAGAGGATCCTTTTCTGCTTTTTCCTGCCTATCTACCGTCGCTTGAAAAAAATTCGACTAATTTTCGAAAGCATAATGATGTTTTGGCGCTTAAAGAAGGCGATCGCTGGTATGTCCTTGTCGATGGAGTCCTTGCGGGCTCTGCTTTTGATCAGTCATTGCAGGCAGATGTCTTTGGCGCAATCCATCATGCCCAAAACAAGATAAACTCTAGCTTTGATGATGTGGATATTCTGAAAACCGGCGCTGTATTTTATGGGCGGGAAGCGTATCGACAGGCCGAGCGAGAAGCCACCCTGATTGGCAGTGTCTCTCTCATCGGGATCATTTTGCTTAACCTGCTAATTTTCAGAAGCATTAAGCCTTTGTTTTTGAGCTTGTTGGCTATTGCTTCGGGAATAACGGGCGGGTTGGCGGTTGTCCTGCTATTTTTTGGTCAATTGCATCTGCTGGCTCTTGTTTTTGGCGCAGGTTTAATTGGGATTGCAGTAGATTACGCATTTCATTATTTTTGTGAACGATTTCAAAGTGAGGCGCCACCCGCCAAAAAGCGGGTAGCGGCGATCAAATCGGGCTTGACGCTTGGATTAGTCAGTTCGGTTTTAGGTTTCTTAACACTCTCCCTGACTCCCTTTCCAGGATTGCAGCAAATTGCGCTTTTTTCAGCCGCGGGGCTGACAATGGCTTTTTTGACTGTTCTGTATGTTTTCCCGCTTTTGGATCGTTCGCAAAACTTTTCCCATGGTGAGAAAATACTTCGACTTTCCATGGTAGTGCATAACTTCTGGACAAGGGAAAATTCTAAAAAAATTAAAGTTATGGTTTTGGCGATCCTCCTGCTTGTTGGTGTTTTTGGAGCCGTGAAAATCAAGATTGATGACGATGTGCGCAATCTGCAAACACTTCCCGCAGATTTGCAGGCAGAAGAGCTTGAAATACGCCTGCTGGCCGGTATTCGTAATGAAACACATCAACTGCTTGTGCGCGGAGCAACTTCAGAAGACGTTTTGCAACTGGAAGAAAAACTGGGCGTGGAACTGGACCGGCTCGTGGAGACAGGCGCCATAGCGGGATATCAGATGGTTTCGCAAATTGTCCCCTCGGTTTTGCGGCAAAAAGACAATCAGGATCTTGTCTCAAATATCCTGCTTCCGAAATTGGAAGAGCATATGGAGGCTATCGGCTTGCCGGGCACGATACCCTATGATCTAACGGACAACACATTGGACCTTGATGCCTTTTCAAACACGGACCTTCCCTATGGCCTGCAACGTTTGAGGCTCTTGAACACACCTGGTACCGTCGTTCATTCCATTTCTCTTTCTGGTGTGGAAAATACAGATCTTCTCCTAAAATTATCCGGTTCAGCGGGAAATGTTACTTTGATCAATCAAGCTGATGATCTAAGTAAAACATTTGGAACCTACCGGTATCGTGCTTTGCTTATGTTGCTTGTGGCCTATTGCGTTGTCTGGGTCTTCTTATCCTTGAGATATGGGGTGTTGGGAGCGCTTCAGGCGATGTCACCCTCTATTGGGGCTGTGCTGCTGACGCCTTGTATCATTGCTCTTTTCGGGGAAACGTTCACGTTTTTCAACGCAATGTCTCTCATATTGATATTTGCGATCGGTCTTGACTATGCAATATTTAATCGCGAGGCCTTCGGTGCTCGCAAGCCGCGTGCAATGTTGGCCAATGGCTTATCCGCCATATCGACAATTCTTGCATTCGGGCTGCTTGCGTTGAGTGATACATATGCTATTCATGCGTTCGGCGTTACTATTCTAGTTGGGATAGTTCTTGCCTACTGTCTGGCACCTCTGGCATCCAACAATAAGAAACAACCCTTGAAGCCCTTGTAAAATGACCGAATACCAAGATAAATATGATGTTGTAATTATCGGCGCAGGACCCGCGGGATCTCTTGCTGCTACGATGCTGGCTCAGCGCGGAGTCAATGTTCTTGTCATTGAGAAATCCGGGTTTCCGCGATTTGTAATTGGCGAAAGCCTGCTACCACAAAGTATGGTATATCTGGAGAAAGCTGGCATTCTGGGCGCCGTAAAGGACGCGGATTTTCAAACAAAAAATGGCGCAAATTTTTCAGATGATACCAGGTTCAGTTCAATTGATTTTAGCGACAAATTCACCGAAGGCTGGTCCTCAACCTATCAGGTACAACGGGAAAAGTTTGACAGTTTGCTGGCACGCGAAGCAGAAAAAGCCGGGGCGAAAATCTGGTTTGAAAACACCGTGTTGGATGTGCAGTTTGATAGTGAAATTGTTTCTATAAAGGGATGCGGGCAGCAGGGTGAGTATTTGATTAAATGCCGCTTTGTCGTTGATGCAAGTGGTTATGGACGGGTATTGCCTCGCTTGCTGAACCTTGGCCTGCCGTCCACATTTCCCGTAAGACATGCATTATTCACACATGTTGACGACTCATTGGACCGGCAGGATTTTGATCGCGAGAAAATACTTATTACCGTTCACCCCAAGCATAGCGACATATGGTTCTGGCTCATTCCTTTTTCAGAAGGCGTCTCCTCTGTCGGCGTTGTTTGTTCTGCCGAGCATATGGCGCGCTATCACGGATCGGCCTCTGATAAACTTTGGGCGCTGATCGGCGAAACCACGCAATTGAACGATTATTTGAAGGGCGCGACGGAGCGACGGCCGGTCAGTGAGCTTTCAGGATATTCGTCAAACGTTTCGAGAATGTGCAATTCGCAGTTCGCTTTGCTCGGCAATGCGGGAGAATTTCTGGATCCGGTGTTTTCATCAGGTGTGACAATTGCCTTTAAATCCGCAGATTTGCTCATTGACCCGTTAATGCGCCAGTTGTCGGGAGAAGATGTCGACTGGGAGCAGGATTTTGCGGCACCTCTCAAAGTAGGCGTCGATTGTTTCAGGGCTTTCGTCGAGGCATGGTATGACGGAGAATTGCAGACTATCCTCTTTAATCCGCCGCCTTATGATAATCCCATTAAAAAAATGATCGTGTCAATTTTAGCGGGATATGCCTGGGATGAGAAAAACCCGTTTGTAAAACAGGGGCGGCGGTACATAGATTTATTGGCGGCACAATGCGCCTGACAGTTTTTCAGCTTCTTGTTTTTCTCACACTCGCCGGCTGCAGCACCGCAGAGCAACGGCGTTCAGATGCCCCTGGCTGGACGTTGCCTGACAAGCCGCGGGAAGTTGTGCAAATTCTAAGTGGCCATTACGGTGATCAGAATTTTCAGCTGCAAGTCAGGCTGAGCATGTCAGCCGAGCAGATGCGGATGGTTGGCCTGGACTCGCTTGGACGCCGTGCGTTTGAAATCAATTGGGATGATCAGGGATTGACATCTGGTCGCGCCAGCTGGGTATCCGAAGAGCTGCAGGCACTGGATATTTTAAAAGTTGTCGTCGTTACCTATTGGCCCCAGGATACGGAGGTATATCGGCAATTTTTAGACGCGAAAGAGAAACAACTTCAGATTAAGTATGAATCCAGTCGTCAGAATGCGTGGAATGAAACGGTGCAGATTACGGATCCTAAAAACGATTATGAAATGACAATTATTTCTTACGAGATCGATAAATGACGGTCGGGTATTACTTGAATGCCCTCGGCATCGTTAATCCTTTGGGAGCTGGAAAATCCGAGGTAAGCACGGGATTGTTTGCCGGACGAACAGGCGGAATGTCATTGCAATCGGGCAAATTACCGGATCGATCCGTCTTCATCGGGCAGGTTGGATCGACGCTTCCCTCCCTATCACCGGAACTGGAAATTTATGACAGCCGCAATAATCGACTGCTTTTATCTGCGTTACTTGAAATTGATGCGGATATTCGTGCGGTAATCTCAAAATATGGTCCCGACAGGGTTGCCGTTATTCTGGGAACAAGCACGTCGGGAATTGGAGATAACGAAGAGGGTATTTCACAGAAAGTTGCAACGGGGCTTTTTCCAGAATCCTTTCATTACGAACGACAGGACAACGCGTCCTTAGCCTATTTTACGAGGGATTATTACAACCTGACGGGCCCGGCGATGACGATTTCTACCGCCTGCACATCCAGTGCCAAAACCCTGGCGTCGGCGCAACGCTTGATGAAGGCGGGTTTTTGCGATGCGGCAATCGTCGGCGGGGCGGATACGATCTGCAGGTTAACATTGAACGGTTTTGCTTCCCTGGAATTATTATCAGAGGACCTGTGCTTGCCGTTCAGCCGTAACCGCAACGGCATCAATATTGGAGAAGGCGCAGCTGTTTTCGTCATGTCGCGTGAGGAGAGCGACGTGCGGGTTGCAGGTATTGGTGAAACGTCAGACGCGCATCATATGAGTACGCCTGATCCCACGGGGGCAGGGGCATCGAACGCGATGAAGATCGCGCTTGAAAAAAGCGGGATGAGTGCTTCCGATATCGGCTATCTTAATTTACACGGAACCGCAACGGTATTAAATGATCGGATGGAAGCCAGTGCTGTCGGCGACGTACTGGGCCAGGTTCCTGCCAGTTCCACAAAGGCGATGACGGGGCATACGCTGGGGGCGGCAGGCAGTACTGAACTGGCTTTTCTATGGCTTGCGATGCAATCTAAGTATTCGAACGGTCTCCTCCCGCCTCATATATGGGATGGCCAGGTAGATGACGACATAGAAAAAATAAATCTGGTTTCCTTGGGTAAAAAAATAGATCATGGTAGTCGTGCTATGATGACGAATTCTTTTGCGTTTGGCGGTAACAATATTAGCGCTGTTCTGGTGAAGGAGTAATTGCCATGCAACCTTGCAATTATCCAGTTAATGATCTTCTCTATCACGCGGTGCCGATGATCCTTATCGATCGTATCGAGGCATATGATTCAGAGACTGTTCACTCCTTTGTTGAAATTACACCTGACAGCCCCTTTATGGCGGATGATGTCGTCCCCTCTTATGTGAGTGTTGAATATATGGCGCAATCCGTTGCGGCATATAGTGGCATAAAGGCTAAAAACTCTGGCGGGAATGTGAAAATCGGATATTTGGCAAGTGCCAGAAAGGTGGAATTGAATGTCCCCTTTTTTTCAATCGGAGATAAATTGGAAATTACTGTTCAGATGATATGGAATGAGGCGCCAATGGCCGTATTTGATTGTCGTATTGAGCGAGAAGATGTGGTTGTCGCCTCTTCACGGCTTAACGTATACCAACCGTAACAGGGTGAATGAACTCCGATGCAAAGAAGAATATTAGTAACCGGCGCGAGCGGTGGAATTGGCCGGGCAATCGCGGTCAAGCTTGCAAAAGACGGTTTTGAAATCGCTGTCCATTACGGCCGGAACAAGGATGCTGGACAGGAAACAGTTGCGCAGATCAAGGCCGATGGCGGGGACGCCAGCCTCGTCCAGTTTGACGTGTCAAACCGCACGCAATGCCGGGATATTCTGGAGGCTTATATTGCCGAGCATGGGTCATTTTATGGGATTGTACTGAATGCGGGTATTACCCGGGATACAGCTTTTCCCGCAATGACGGATGACGATTGGGATGAGGTGATACAGACAAACCTGGACGGATTTTATAACGTGCTTCGTCCCGTAACCTTGCCCATGGTTTCTGCGCGTAAAGGGGGACGAATTGTCGTTCTGTCTTCCCTTTCAGGCGTCATGGGAAACCGTGGACAGGTAAATTACAGTGCGTCCAAATCAGGATTGATTGGCGCAACGAAGGCGCTCGCTCTGGAACTGGCAAAACGAAAAATCACGGTGAATTCTGTTGCTCCCGGGCTCATTGAAACCTCTATGACGGATGATTTGCCAATGGATGAAATAATGAAAATGATTCCCCTTAGACGTGTCGGGACACCCTCTGAGGTCGCGTCGACCGTGTCTTTCCTCTGCTCTGACGGGGCGGCATATATTACACGTCAGGTCATCTCCGTAAATGGAGGTATGGCATAATGCGGCGCGTTGTCGTTACCGGTATGGCGGGTGTTACATCGCTTGGCAATAGCTGGTCTGAGGTGCGGGAAAAAATGAAAGCCGGTAAAACCGGTATCCGCCGCATGGAAAGCTGGGACTTTTATACGGGCTTGAATACGAGACTTGCCGGGCCGGTCGAAGGATTTGATGTGGATAAAAGATATCCCAGGAAAATGCTTCGCAGTATGGGACCTGTTTCCAAGATGGCTGTTTATGCGACGGAAATGGCCTTGGAATCTGCGGGCTTAACAGATGATCCTTTGCTGACCTCCGGCAGAATGGGCGTGGCTTATGGGTCATCATTTGGAAGTACTCAGCCCGTTGTTGCCTTTACGGATTTGATCCGAGACGGGTATTCCCGTGATTTGTCAGCAACCAGCTATGTGAAGATGATGGGCCATACGACGGCGGTAAATATTGGCGTTTTTTATGGCCTTTCCGGCCGTGTTATCCCGACATCAAGTGCCTGCACTTCCGGCAGTCAAGGGATTGGGTATGCCTATGAAGCAATCAGGTATGGCATGCAGGATGCCATGGTTGCCGGTGGCGCCGAGGAGCTTTGTCCAACCATGGCGGCGGTCTTTGATACTTTATATGCCACGAGCATAAAGAACGATACACCGGACCTGTCCCCGCGACCCTTTGATAAGGACCGGGACGGATTGGTTATCGGAGAAGGGGCGGGAACGCTCATTTTGGAAGAATATGAGCAGGCAAAGGCGCGTGGCGCGACAATTTTTGCTGAAATCATTGGATACAAGACGAACTCTGACGGTCGGCATATCACTAACCCGACGCAAGAAACCATGGAGTTGGCCATGAGCGGAGCGCTTGCGGATGCCGGGATGAGTTATCAGGATATAGATTTTATCAGTGGCCACGGAACGGCGACAGAGCAGGGTGATATCGCGGAAAGCCAGGCCACTAATACCGTCATGGGAAGTACGACGCCTATAAATTCTCTAAAGAGTTATTTTGGTCATAGTCTGGGCGCGTGCGGTGCTATCGAGGCATGGCTTAGCATTGAAATGATGCGAGAGGGCTGGTTTGCTCCAACTGCGAATCTGGACGAAGTTGATCCTTTATGCGCTGACGTGGATTATATAATGGAAAGCGGAAGGTCAATTTCAGCCGAGCATTTTGTGTCGAACAATTTTGCTTTTGGCGGCATTAACACGTCATTGGTTTTTCGAAACGCCTCGGCAATTTAAGGAGTGGGCAGGTGGGAGCCGAGCCAGCGATTTGTTGCTAGATCGGATTTGGATCAATGGCGATGCCCGGCAGAGCCTCTGTTATGGTTTTGTAGATTTCTTCAGGGCTTTCGTCAAAATTCAAGCCGACAACATATCCGTCCTGCCAGATCATTTTGCAGTTAAAATTGCCAAACCGGGGGACTTCCAGCACGACCCCTGCAGTCGCTGAAAAAACGTCCTTGGTTTGAAATTTTGCACCGCTTACAGACATATCCCTGACCACGCCTGCAACGGTATGTTCCTCATTTGAAAGACGCGCACCCCAGAGCAAGGACAGCTTGCCGCTCCACATGACAGTTTTGCGCTTGTATCGACGTTTTTCAATCCCAGAAGGGTCGTCTTCTCTATGATCCACGATGGTTCCGCCCGTTTAAGCCAAATAACAAGTAACTACTATTTTCCGATCTTTAGGTGAAACCGCAAAGAGTATCCCCAAGAGCGACGCGATTTAATATACTTATGAAATATTAAATCGAAAAGAAATTAATAAATGGCCAAGTAATCTCTAAAATTTGTGGTAAAATAGGCGCGATCAAATCAACTTTTGAATGTTCAAATAGTAGTTGCAATACTGGCTATTGTTCTGTTGTCCAATCGCCGCAAAATGTTGAAGGAGCGTCCATCAATCCCGTTAAGGCAATTTGATTGTAACGGGCCATGACCGTTCGCATCAAAAGCAATAACGGCCAGCAATTGAGCGGAGATTACATCGCTGGTGATGCCCGGGAACGTGGATACCAGAGATTTTAGCTGGGTCAGGTTGCTTATGGCGCTGTTTTGGTTTTTTGCGGTGGCGACCATATTGACCTTACCGGCTTTAACTTCAAAAACCGCCGTTGCTTTGGCAAAGCAGCTATGCAGGCTTTTACGCTGATTGCCACCGGTACGCTCCCATTTGAGTAAGCCGACGATGGCATAGGTTCCAGGAGGGATCGGCAGCAACCGGAAGTCTGGTGTATCACTTTTTTCAAGTTTGTAAGTATTTGACGAGGGCAGGCAATCGTCACAGGTTGAAAATTCCAAAGGGCTCCCGACGAATTTTTGCTCCGTGAGGTCAACTTTTTGCAGGAATAGCCAGCTCTCGTTATTTATGCGGGGGTTTTTAATTGCAAGTATTCCATCGCTCTTGGTGGTGTTAAAAGCAAAATTTTGATCCAGCGATGAAGAGGCACATGCGCTTGCCAGAAACATCAGAAAAACTGAAAGCATAAACTTTGCCATGCCGCTCACCCGCGTTGGAATCAAATAGTCAGAATAATAAAGTTAGCGTTGTACTTCGTGATTTGCAAATTTAGTTAATAAAAGTCGACGTTATTTTTGAACTACTGATCAACAACTACCGTGATTTGACGGCCGGAAATATCGTAGTCTCCTTTCAAAAATTTGTTGGATTTATCAAACCAAAGGATCGCTTTCCAGTCACCGGTGAAGGTGAACTTAACAGTCTCGATAGAATTACCTTCAATTTCAACAGTGTCGGGTTCTGACTGTATCTGGACCGCAAGCAATTCAAAATCAACAATATTGAAAAGAAGCTTGTTCTTTGTAATGTCGTAATGCCAGGGCGACGTTGGAAATGCCGTAATCGGCAAGTCAATTGCCTTCATGTTATATGTCGCTTTATATCCCGTATTGTCCCGATCAAGGGAGATCTCGTGAGGGGTCCCGTTGTCATCGGTCTTGCCCCTCATTTCCTGAAGCTCCCCGTTCAGCCATTTCTCAGTCAGGTTTTGCGTGAAGCCATAGACTTCCATCCCGAGAAAAGAAACGGATGCATTGGCTTTTAATTCTTCAATCTCTCCTTTCTCGTTGGTCACTGTTGTTAAATGGATATGTCCAATCTTGTCGCCTTTAAGGAACACCGAGGCGAATATATTTTCCTGCTTTTTTTCCGCGTGCGCCACGCCAACAAAGAAAAGGGCAATGACAAAGAAAATGGATAAACTCCGAAACATCTTTTCACTCCTGCTAATTAATTGATTGGAAACGAGCGTTGTATTGCTATTAGTATAAGCATAATAATCTAATATAGAATTTGAAACCCATATAGCTTCAAACTTAATTCATGATTTGCAAGACAGGCAATCATTAAGCAGCGTCGACTTCTGGATTGGACGGCAAAATGCTAATTTCTACATCGAGTCATTTACATTGAGTGGGACGCCGCTTTGTTTTCCAAAGAGGAAAAGACTGTTTTTCCGGCTCTGGTTTTGGCTATCCGTTACAATGGCGATCACCTTGTTCAGTGATGCGGAAACGGCATTGGCAGCGGAGCAGCAAGTAGATCTTGAACTGGTTCTTGCCATTGATGTTTCCGGAAGCGTTGATGACGGAGAATACATGCTTCAGACTGAAGGGCTGGCTTTGGCGTTTGAACATCCGGATATTTTGGCAGCTATAAAACGGGCGGGCGAACAAGGTATTACCCTTGCAGTTGTTCAATGGTCCAGCCCGGATGAGCAATGGGTCGCAGTGAACTGGATCTTTCTTCGAGATGAAACAGATTTGGCTCAGTTGGGAAACCGATTGAGGAGTATGCCGAGACGTTTCATCGCCGGTGATACGGTCCTCAGCAAAGCAATGAAATTTTCAGGACGATTATTTACCGACAATGGCTTCTCCTCCCGGCGACAGGTCATCGATGTTTCCGGGGATGGCGGCGTCGAGAATTTAGGTATTACAAGAACCGCACGTGACGAATTGGTAAGTGCTGGAATTGTAATCAACGGCCTGGCCATAGAGACAGATGTTGACAACCTGGAAGAATTTTATGGCAATAATGTAGTTGGTGGAGTGGATTCCTTTGTGATGACAGTCGCCAATTATCAGGATTTTGACACAGCTATCCGGCGCAAGTTGATCCGGGAAATTGCACCACTTCGCCTCTCAAGATGGCCAGGTAAGCCAATTGTTTTAGCGAAGGAATAAGAGGGGCAACGTGATCGATCAAAATCCCGCTTACTCTAGACTCAACTCATCAGAAGCACTAGGTTGGAAAAACAGTGATTTTTTGAATAAACAAATATTTTTAGTCATTTCCGGATCATCGCTCCGGACTTATTTAGAGATGAATAATCTTGATGTCATCGCGACTGACATATGTACCAACGATGCTGTTGATATTTTTGCTCGCGACGTTCCCACTTTTGCCCGCTTTGGCGGCGACTGACAACACGTCCGATAATCCTGCACCTGACGAGATCAGAACGAATTTCGATTATGATGTGACTATTGACGGTGCGCCCTCTGAAGAAATAGAGGAGTTGATATTAAAATCTTCCAGACTGGAACAGCTCGAAGATCATTCCCTTCCCAGTCTTGCGGCGGTTCGCCGGCGAGCTGACGAAGATAAAGACGGCATGGATAAGGTTCTAAGGTCTGAAGGCTATTACGATAACAAAGTCACCTATGAGATTGACGAGACCTCAGAAACCCTGGATATCAAATTTTCCATAACGTCGGGAGCCCGCTTTCGAGTAACCAAATTTGATG
This sequence comes from Sneathiella marina, assembly GCF_023746535.1. Classification (GTDB taxonomy): domain Bacteria; phylum Pseudomonadota; class Alphaproteobacteria; order Sneathiellales; family Sneathiellaceae; genus Sneathiella; species Sneathiella marina. The sequence continues at coordinate 1,364,103 of NZ_CP098747.1, forward strand.
TCATCTACGAAAAAGCTGCCAGCACCCCGGAGACAATAGACCTCGACGATCTGGGGATTGAAATTGGGATGCCGGCAAGATCAGCTGCCATCCTCAATGCACAGCGCAATGCCCTTACAACGCTGGCAAATCGCGGCTTCCCGGATGCGAAGCTTCTGGATCAGGAGGTCATTGTCGACTTCGCCACGGATGGCATGGAGGTGACCCTGAGTATTGATGCGGGCCCCCGTCTAAAAATGGGGGCGTTGAAGCTTGAGGGATTGAAAACGGTTGAAGAGCAATATTTGAGGAAAATATCCGAATGGCAAGCGGGTGTTTTATATGATGCATCGATAATTAACGCGTTGCGACGACGCTATTTGCGGACCGGTTTATTCGCAAATGTTCAACTGGAGCCCAGAACAGGGGATGTGGAGGGGGCGACCGTGCCTGTGGTCATGAAATTTGCCGAACGTGATCAGCGAACAATTGGCATTGGCGGGAGTGCGTCAACCAGTGAAGGATTGGGCACGCAAGCCTATTGGGAGCATCGTAATTTTTTTGGCGAGGGGGAGAAGGTCCGGGTTGATCTTGAAGTCGCTGAAATTCGCCGGGGATTACGTCTTAGTTACACGAAGCCAAATTACCGTAAGATTGATCAGGATCTCAAAGCAGATATTGAATATAAGCATGAGAATACAGAAGCTTACAAGGAAGATTCCATTGCAACCTATGTAGGCTTGGAACGTATTTGGAGAGAAAAATGGGTCGTGGGTATTGGTATTACGCTTGAGTATGCCAATATTGAAGATGATGAGAGCCAGGAAGATTTCGCGCTGGCAGGATTGCCGATGACGGCACGGTATGACACAACGGACGATATTCTGGACCCAACGACCGGCTACCGTATCGGAACAGCGATCATACCGTATCTGGGACTGAATGACATATCGCCAGATTTCCTGCGCGGGGAGCTGGACGGATCAGCCTATTATCCTGTGTTAAAGGACAAGCGGCTGGTGTTGGCTGCGCGAGGTAAGATCGGGGCGATGGCCGGTGAAAGTGCCAATGATATTCCGGCGACAAAGCGATTTTATGCTGGTGGCGGCGGATCTATCCGGGGCTATAAATACCAAACGGTCGGTCCGTTAAACTCGAAAAACGATCCGATTGGCGGCAGATCACTTTTGGAGGTTGGCTTCGAAGCGCGCATCCGCATTACGGAAGATATTGGCCTCGTTCCCTTTATCGAGGGGGGGAATGTTTATGAGAGTATGGTGCCTGATTTTTCTGATGAATTTCTGTGGGGCGCCGGCTTGGGGCTTCGATATTATACAGCGGTCGGGCCTATCCGCTTTGATGTCGCCATGCCGCTGGACCGCAGGAAAAATGTAGATGATCCGTTTCAATTCTACATAAGTATAGGCCAGGCTTTTTGATATGAAAGTAGTGACCGGCAAACGAATAGCCAGTTATCTGGCAATTTTCGCGGTGATATTTCTGATCACAGCGGCAGGCGTTTATTCGTTTTTCCTGACTGATCAGGGCAGAGAATTTGTGGTTCGGCAAATAGAATCACGCCTGAGCGATCCCTCCGGCGTCTCCATATCCCTGGGCGAGTTGTCGGGAAATCTTTTTTCCGAATTCCAGCTGTCTTCCCTTTCACTCCTGGATTCAGAAGGCAGCTGGGCAACAGCAGAAGAGCTGAAAGTAACCTGGTCGCCACTGGATTTGTTGATCGGCAGGCTGGAAATGGAAGATGTTTCCCTACAGTCTTTCAACATGGCCCGCAGACCTGTTTCCGTTCCTGATGCAGATGAAGGGGACACTCTGTCCTCCTTCTCACTTCCCGTTTCCGTCGAGCTCGACCAGTTGACAGTAGAGACCATAACACTTCAAGAGCCCGTACTTGGCCGGGAAGCACACTTAAATCTTTCCCTAAAGCTCAATACGCAAGTGAATGACGCGATTTATAGCGAGGTGAAAATTTCACGGCTGGATGGCAACGCGGGTTCGGTGGAAGGCCTTTTCTCCTATCATCCTGATTTTCGAACGCTGGCGATTGACGTACAAATGCGCGAGCCACAAGGTGGTTTGATTGCCCGGACTCTGGATTTGCCTGGATATCCTGAAATCACGGCTTCACTGTTCGGTGATGGCGCCCTCAATGCCTGGCGCGGGCAAATCCGCATGAGCGCGGATAAAGTATTTGAAGGCGACCTTGCAATCAGTACACGCGGGGAAACACAAATAGAGATCGATGTGCAAGGCGGTGGCATTCTTGCAGAGGATATAACAACCTCCATCCCCGTGATCGACAGCTCCTACATTGGTGTTGAGGCTGCCATTGCCTGGGATACGGCAGCGGACGAGCTCCTGATTAACTCATCAAGGATAGAGAATACAAACCTATCGGTTACCGCAAAGGGTGAAATCGATCTTGTAAATAATGTGCTGAGCGGTAACGTAAAGTCCACCTTAAGGGACCCGGCGGCTCTTAATGCCCTCATCGCACCAGCTTCCATGGAAAGTGCTGTTGTTGAATTGAAGATGGAGGGGACCTTCAGCGCAGTAACTTTGGATGCTATTATTCAAGTCGGTAACACGGCCTATGGTGATGAAATAGCTGCGACTGAAGCCACCGGCACTTTCTCGTCGAAGCTCGATCTAACAGAGCTAAAGGATATTCCTTTAAATGGGTCTGCGGCGATTGCCGGAATTACCATGCTTCCCGAAGAACTTGATGCCCTGATAGGGAACGCCGTGGATGTTGATTTTGCGGGAAACTTCGAATTTTCAAATCAAAGATTTGATATGAAGGAGTTAAAAATTGCGGGTGTAAATCTTTCCGCCTCTGGACAAGGGCATTATATCGCATCAACCGGGCGGGCTGACGCGACCGCAAATGTTAAAATCCAGGATCTATCCAGACTTTTGCCTGCGACAGGCAGTCTGGCGGTAACAGTCGACTTTGACGGGAGGATCCTGGAACAGTGGTTTGGCGCGACAATTGGATTGCAGACTGAAAATCTCGATTTTCAGGATCAGGCGCTCACGGATCTGATTGGCTCTACGGCCTCCGGGACGGCAAAGATTGAATTGAAAGAGGAGCTCATCAGCATCTCTGAAATTGAGGCTAATCTACCGGCGGGCAAGATTGTCGGAGACGTTGCAATCCCCTCGTCTTTTGAAACTCTAACCGCCAATCTGGTCGCATCCTTGCCGGAACTATCTCGCCTTGATGCCTTTGTGCCCACAAAACTGGCGGGTTCCGGAACACTCACCGCTGATATTGACGGGGATATGGATGATCCAAAGGTGAGCGGACATATTGAATTTGAAAATCTGGAAGCTGAAAATGTCGCCATAGGGCGCGCCAATGCGCGCTATCTCTTGGAGGATATTTTTTCAGGCCCAGCCGGTAATATTGCCGGCGTGGTCGATCCGGATAATCTCAATATCAGTTTTTCAAGCGATGTGAGTCTCCCGGGATTTGAGCGTCTGAGCCTGGATCAGCTTTTGATCCATGATACCGATAATAAGATTTCTGGTGATTTATCAATCCCCTTCGATAGCACTCCCTTTACCGGCCAGCTTGAGGCTGTGCTGCCGGAAATTGCTGCATTTGCAGCGCTGGCAGATGAAAAAATTTCAGGCAACGCGAAGATTTTGGTGACATTGGAAAATGCAAATGAAGAGCAAAGCGTTGTATTTGATGTCACATCATCGTCCCTGGCTGCGCCGAGCTACTCTGTTTTGGTCGACGCACTCCGCTTAAAGGGGAGATCGCTTGGAAGTTTTGAAGATCCAACCGTGAACGCAACAATTGAGCTCAGCAATCTTTCAGTTGAAAACTCAAAACTGGAAAGCGTTGCAGGTTCCATCGACGGTAAATTTTCAGACATGAATTATGACTTCGATTTGGAGAAACGAGCGGAACCAGTTTTGGAAATGGCAGGCGGTGGATCTGTTTCCAGCAATAATGATGGTGTTCAATTTTCACTATCTCGTTTAAACGGCGAATTCGGAGGTAAGAAGATCGCGCTTGCTCAGCCGTTGTTATTGAAACGAGAGGAGGGCGGTATGAGCATCGATAGCTTTGCTCTATCTGTTGGCGAGGGAAAGTTGACGGGCTCTGCCGCACTTACCGAAACGTCCGCCACAAGCAATATTACTGTTCTTGCCTTTCCCCTTGATTTACTGGAGCTGGTTATGCCGGACCTGCAGATTACAGGTCGCCTTGATGGGGAGGCACAGCTGTCTATTCTGGAAACAGGCAGCACAGGTACATTTTCATTTGCCGCGACAGAAATACAAATGGAAGCCACGGAATTCCCAAATACGCCGACCTTTTCCAGCCATTTGGACGGGACGATCGCGAAGGACAAAATAGAATTTTCAGCTGATATTTCCGGCCTGGAAAAAACGGCTCTTGATATGTCCGGAACTGTCCCGGTTACCGCAACCTTTACACCTTTGAAGTTACATATAGATTATGATAAACCGGTTAAATTAAATATATTGGCCGATAGCGATATCAAAGCCTTATGGCCTGTTCTTTCATTGGATACTCAGAAGGCTACGGGAATATTTACAGCAAAAGCTGACCTGAACGGGACTTTGTCTGACCCGGAAATACAAGGCTCCGTAACCTTGAAGAATGGCAGTTATGAGCATACGGAATATGGCACCGTTTTAACAAATATCACGCTGGATGCCACGGTGAAAGATACAGAAACCGTGGCCCTCGACCTGACAGCTTCCGATGGGCGCCAGGGGACCTTCTCGTCCAAGGGATCTGTCAATATATCGATGCTTGATACGCCAAAACTGGATCTGTCGATCCGTTCAACAAACCTGCAGGCATTGAACCTGGAAGAACTTCAAGTGACAACCGACGCCGATATTACCATAGAGGGAACGCTGGCGGCGTTGAATGTCGGCGGGAGTATAACCACAACCGATGTTGAGATTGATATCGGCGGTGAAGCTGCGCCCAATGTGGTGAATTTGAAAGTGACCGAAGTCAACCGTCCCGGAGCTGAGGCAGACACTGTTTCGAACAGGACGGATTTGGATAAGAACATTTTGCTGGCGCTTGACGTGAATATGCCACGACGCGTCTTTATCCGGGGTCGCGGACTGGATTCCGAATGGAAAGGGGAGTTTAAAATTACCGGCACCGCCGAGGACCCGATGATTGAGGGATATATCAGCCCCGTGCGCGGACAGTTCGTTTTTGCGGGAAAGAGTTTCGTTTTGCAAGAGGGTGAAATTGCGCTGTTGGGAGGCAGCAGCCTTGACCCGGAGCTGTCTCTGTCCGGTCGATATCAAAATGCGGATATTACGGCAACAGTGACAATCGAGGGGCCGGCCTCCGATCCTGAAATTAGTTTTTCGTCAGATGACGGGTTGCCGGAGGATGAGGTGATTTCACAAGTGTTATTCGGAAAATCTACCGGCGGATTGACGGCGCTCGAGGCGGTTCAACTTGCCGAAGCCATGGCGACGCTTTCCGGCAGTTTTGGCTCTGGCGGCGGGATAACCGGGTTTGTGCGCAATACGCTGGGTGTGGATGTCCTCACGGCGAGGACAAATGCCGACACCGGTGCCGCCGAAGTCAGCGTTGGAAAATACGTCAATGAAAATGTTTATGTGGGTGTCGATCAGGGGGCGGAAGCTGGCAGCACGCGCGCAAAAGTACAGATTGATCTGACCCCAAACCTCTCTCTTGAAACGGAGATGGGGCAGACCTCGGACAGCCGCGTCGGCATTTTCTGGAAATGGGATTATTAGTTTTAGTCATCAAATGACTGAAAATAGTCATATTCCTTAAATAGTCATAATAGCCATGCACTGAACATTGGGGGGTTTTATGGATAGTAGTCTGGTGATACGTGGAATATTTCGGATTTCAAAAGTGAAGATTGTTGCGGCGGCTGCGGCGATATTTTTATTTGTTGGAATAGCACCGGCATTTGCCGATCCGCCGCCATGGGCCCCTGCCTGGGGATATTACGGAAAGCAAAAAGGCAAGGGCAAACACAAATACAAGGGAAAGAACCGGCAATATGCCGTCCCTCCCGCCGTCCCGTTTGGAATAGGCAGAGGGGATTGCAACAGGGAGCTTCTGGGAAGCGTGTTAGGCGCAACAATCGGTGGCGTTGCCGGATCTCAAGTTGGAAAGGGGAGCGGTCAGCTTGTCGGCGTCGCCGGGGGGACGATAATCGGGTATTTGATTGGCGGGGCCATTGGTCGAACCATGGATGAAATTGACCAGAACTGTATTGGACAAATTCTTGAGCATGGAGAGGACGGTCAGGATATTGTCTGGAACAATCCGCGAAACGGGACGGTATACGAGGTGAGCCCGAGTAGAACCTATCAGCAAAGCAACGGTGAATATTGCCGGGAATATACGGCGCAATCTGATATCAACGGGCAAATTCAAACTACATACGGTATAGCCTGCCGTCAGGAAGACGGGAGCTGGAAAATCAAGAACTGATATTTTCCATGTATTTGCTCTAGTGCCTTCGGGTAATTGCGAATTATACTGATTGAGGTCAATAAAAATACATATGTACGGCATATGGGGAAAAAAATGGGGGCCTTTGATGAGCTATGACTATATTTCTGTGACAACGGACGCGCATGTGACCCGGATAACCCTCGATAGACCGGAGGTCATGAACGCAATCAACAAGCCCATGCATGCTGAAATGCAATCTGCATTGGACGGCTTTGCGGCGGATGCGGCACAATATATTTGTGTGATCACGGGCCGGGGCGAGCGTGCATTTTGCGCCGGCAGTGATTTAAAAGCCATCGCACAAAGCGACGGCCTTAAACGACATGTTTACCCGAAGAACGGTTACGCCGGATTGATTGAACGCTACGACCTGGACAAACCGGTTATCGCGGCGGTGAACGGGGTGGCCCTGGGCGGCGGATTTGAGATTGCGCTGGCGTGTGACATCATTATTGCAACTGACACTGCCAGGTTCGGATTACCCGAACCGCTGGTTGGCGCGGTCGCAATTGGGGGCGGAATGCATCGGCTGGCCCGCCAAATTGGCCTCAAAAAGGCCATGGGATTGATCTTGAGCGCCGAGAGTATCGACGCGGATAAAGGCGAAAGGCTGGGATTCGTAAATGAGGTTGTCTCGCCAAAAGATCTGGAGGAGGCCATTGAGCGTTGGTGCAGCTCCATTCTTCGGTCTGCACCGCTTGCCATTCGGGCCTCGAAGGAAACCGTGATGCGCGGGCTGGATGAGACCAGCCTGGAAGCCGCGATGGACGGGCAGGCAAATTACCCGGCCTTTGCGACCTGGCGCAATGCTGAGGATACTTTGGAAGGACCCAAAGCCTTTGCCGAAAAACGCAAACCCAACTGGAAGGGACGATAGCGGGGTTTCAGGTGCTGACGCGCCGCCAAAGCAGATGATGTTCGTAGATATTTCCAGACTTCGTCGTTTCCGGCTTGGTCTTGAGGAGCAGGTCCTTTCCCTGTTTTGCCATGGTTCTGACGAGCGGATGGCCAATCCAGTGGGCAATGGTCGAGACAACAACATCATGGCTGACACGATCTCCCTCCAGATGGTAGGTGCCGCCATATGCAAGGCTGGTATCCGCGGTCGCAGAGGCGCCATGGGGGGCGTTCTCAAAATCCGCCCGCATCAGAAATCCGGACATTCGACCATCTGCGGCGTAAATAATCTGGCCCTTGGCATCCTCTCCCATGGGGTATCCGTCAGGTTTTCCGTTTTTGACAGACGTCCAGCTTATCAGTGTCCAGCTCCCTATTAACTCGTCAACGGTCATCATGATCCAAATTCCCCTTTTCTTATTATTCTAGCAGCTGCGGGGGAGCGGTCAAACCCGTTTGTAGTTGCGATCACTTGTTGTTGGCGCAGTGACCTTGTAGTCTTTTACAAGCAGTTCGAAGCTGGCCGAATTTGTCGATAATCTTGAAAGCCATGTGAACACATGAAACGAATATGTTTTGTCGGTGCCTCGACAACAGAAGGAATGGGTGATGAGACGGGACAAGGATGGCCCGGTCGCTTAAGCGCGCCACATCGGGACCTTATCGTTCCGTATAACCTGGGTGTCGCCAGTCAGTTGCTGGGAGAAATTCGCCAACGCGCGGCGGCAGAATGCGCAGCCCGCATTAGTGATCCGGATGAGGGCGGAATTGTTTTTTGCTGTGGGATGAATGATCTTGCGCGGCATCAAGGGATTTCCCGAACGCCAATCCGACGCGTTATCCAGACTTTCGAGACGTTATTAAATGATCTGAAGCCGATCGCACCGCTGATTGCCATCGGGCCTTTCCCCGTCTATATGCCGAGTATGCCGTATCATTCGAATTTAACCGGTTTTGACCTGGATTTTCGAAATGAAGATATCGAAGAAGCGGACACCGTTTACAAAGGCCTTTGCAAAAAAAATGCGGTACCCTACTTATCTGTATTTCCCGATCTCATGGAAAGCGATCTTTATGGCCAGTCTTTGAAGGAGGGGGATGGATTGCATCCGGGCGGCGACGGATACCAATTGCTGGCTGAAAAAATCTCACATTGGTCCGCTTGGAAGACTTTCATCAGCTAACTTCAAATGCAAGGAGAGGCGACATGTTTGCAATAAAGCACATAGATCATCTGGTATTGCGGGTCATGGATATTCAACTGATGATGGATTTCTATATGGAAACCTTGGGCTGCACCCTGGAAAAAACCAACGAGCAAGCCGGACTCTATCAATTGCGGGCCGGCAATAGCCTCATTGATCTTGTCCCGGTTGACGGAAAAATAGGCAGGATGGGCGGCGCAGCGCCTGGCAGTGAGGGCCGTAATTTGGACCATTTTTGCCTGTCTATTGAGCCTTTTGAAGCCGATGATCTCAAATCTTATTTAAGTGAGAAGGGAATTGACCCGGGGGAAGTCCAGCAAAGATATGGCGCAGAGGGCACTGGCCCGTCCCTTTACCTGACCGATCCGGAGGGAAATGTCGTTGAACTTAAAGGACCGGCGACGGCATCCCGTGCCTGAATGAGAGAAATCCTGGCGGAAGGGGATTTATGACTTGCCGGCTAATGGTCATCACCTTTGCGGTCCTGTATGCGGTCGCGATAAGCCTGTTTTTGGTTGGTACATTTGACTGGTTTGAGCTGCAAACGGGCCCCTTGGCCGGACTATTGCTTATCCCTCTCGGTCTACCCTGGTCACTCATCGAGGCGCCTGATGCCATAAGATTGCCCTTGGGCATCGGGGCGCCGTTCCTGAACCTGGTCATTTTATGGGTTGCGTGCCGGCTGATCCGCAAAAGAAACCTGTAAATTAAGCTAGGGGGAAAGCGGGTTTCGGGCGTCGGCCAGGAGCTTTCCACCAATTCCCACAAAACAGATCCCGGCCGCCCGCTCGATCCAGTGGCTGGTTTTGGCGAAGCGCTCCATAACCGGCCTTGACGACATGAACAAGCTGACGATGCTGTACCACACAAGCGCAGAGGCAAAGACCAGGGTGATGATCACCATCAATAGCCAGGAGGGTGTTTGTGCGGTTACGGCCGTCGCGAAGACACTGCTGAAGATAACAATGGCTTTGGGGTTGGTGAGGGTGACGAGAAATCCGAAGATAAATGGGTTTGACGTTGAACCGCGCCTCCCTTGTGAAATATCAATCCGCGCTGGTTTTGCAAAAAGCAGGCGCACACCCAGATAAATCAGGTAGCCCGCGCCCAGAATGCGAATGGACCAGGCAAGCCATTCATACTGGACCAGGATGGCCGACAACCCGACAAGGCTTAACCCGGCGTAAGTCAGCAGGCCCAAGGATACGCCCAGGGTTGTCATCAAACCCGCGCGCGTCCCCCCCTTGATTGAAGATCGGACAACGGCGACGAAATCCGGGCCGGGCAGCATCAGGGCCGGGAGGAAAATTCCGAAGATACTCAATAAGACAACAACAGGGTCCATGATTTATCCGCGCTTGTAAGTTATTTTACGAACCAGTTTCCCGTTCTCGAAATGCAGAAGATCAAGGCCGATCATGCTGCGTTCCTTGTCGGCACCTTCTCCGCGAAACATGTGCAACGTCCAGCTATCCATTACCTTACCCGTTGCGTCATCGATAAAGCGATCGTCGCCGTTGAAACTGATTTTACCGAGGGTTCCGTCAAGCACTGGCTCAAACGCTTTGGAAATTGCCGCTTTTCCCTCATGTGACTTTCCCGTCGCATCTTTATACACGGCCTGCTCGGAGAAAAAACTCATGACATCTTCCATATTTTGACGATTGAAAGCATCGACGAAGCGGTCAACCAGATCAGACAATTCTGCACGGCTTTGTAATGTTGAGGTGGTCATGAAATTCTCCTTATGTAGTTGCTCTGTTCAGCCCCATTTGTCGTAATATGGCGCCAACCAATGGATCATTTGCGTCATGCAATCTATCTGAAATATCGAAATGATTATCGCTATCCAGCGCGAGATATTCAACTGCGAGCCCGGCATCCCGGCATTTTTCCGAGAACTCCTGCGATTGGCGCAGAAATGAGGCTGGTTCTCCGCCACCAACGGCGCAGATAACCGGGCAGGCGCAATAAAGCGCCAGATTTTGCGGACTATTGTCCAAAGCTTCCTGTTCTGTCAGCCGGATGTCTTCCTGCAGATCCGTATATCTATGGGGCATGATATCGAATAAACCACTTAACGGGGAGGCACCCTTCAACAAATTAGCCGGCAACCCAAATTGCCGGGCCCAGTCTGTGGCCATCATCATGCCGGTCAAATGACCTCCCGCAGAATGACCGGATAAGAACAAACGGTCGGGGTCACCATTATACCGGGATATATTTTCATAGACCCATTTGAGGGCCAGTTGCATTTGACGAACAATGGTTTGAATAGTGACCGCAGGACATAAATCATAATTGGGAAGGACAACCGTTGCGCCTGCCTCATTGAAAATTGGCGCAATTTCACTATAAAAAGACTTGTCACCGCCGCGCCAGTATCCACCATGGATGAAGATAAAAACCGGCGCATTTGGTCTGTCCGCCGGAAAAATATCAACCATTTGTTTTTCAGAGTCGCCATATAGGACATCTAAATGGCCGGGTTGAGTACGCCTGACCAGGGCACTCCGGGCTCCCGCAGTTTCTATATAGTCGTTCATGTTCTCTACCGTGCGGCTCGGCAGATATTGCACGTTTAAGGCTTCTATTTCTTCCCTGTTGAGATTGTCATACCTCATTATATTCCCTTTATTGGTTAGAGGGTTATTTTCAGTATTACATAATTATTATTGCAGTGCTAATTTCTAAATACTGTCCGTAAAATATCGAAAACTGGATTACGATCCACTTGTTTCCGCTGTGTTTTTTTGGGCAGTTAAGGTCCCATTAACCCAAATCCACTAAATTCAGTCGAGACCAAAAGTCTCATTGTTAAAATCCAAGCCGGTTCAATCAAAAGAACTCGTCAAAGTTGGGAATGTAATATGCGTTTAAAATCACTCCTCGGTGCGGGAATCCTTCTTGCAGCAACATCTATGATGACGGGGGTTTTGGCAGCTGAAACCATGATATTCAGGATCGGCACCGGCGGCATCAGCGGCACATATTATCCGGTTGGCCAGGCAATTGCGACGATGATTTCCAACCCTCTTGCAAAATCTGATTGCGGCACACTCCCTTGCGGCGTATCCGGATTACTCGCCGTCGGGCAGGCATCCAATGGATCTGTTGCAAATATTGCCGGTATTCGTTCCGGACAGATAGAAAGCGGCTTCTCCCAATCCGACATTGCCCATTGGGCGCGAACGGGCACCGGCTTCTACATTGGTGACAGTCCGGACCAGAAAATTATGGCGATCGCGAGCCTTTATACGGAAACTATTCACCTGGCGGTCCGTCAGGATTCTGGAATCAAATCAATTTATGATTTGGCCGGTAAGCGGGTTTCCCTTGATGACCCCGGGTCCGGCACCCTTGTCGACGCACGGATTATTCTGAAGGCTTACGGGATTTCCGAAACGGACATGGATGTACAATATGTGAAGGCATCGGAAGCCATAAAAAAAATGAAGGCCGATAAGCTGGACGCTTTTTTCGTCATCGCAGGATTTCCCTCTAAAGCGATTTCCGATTTAAGCAACGACATTCAGATTTCCCTGATAAATATTGACGGGGCGGCAGCGTCGAGAATTACGCGGGAAAATGAGTTCTTCTCTGAGCAAACCATTCCTGCCGGAACCTATCGGAATGTAAGCCAGGTCAAGACACTGGGTGTCGGGGCCTTATGGATCGTAAATAAAAATGTCGATGCGGAACGGGCGTATAAAATCACCCGTAAATTCTGGGAAAGCCTGCCTGATTTTAAAAAGTCGGGAGGCCATCCCAAACTGTCAAAGATTTCTCTTGAAACGGCCTTCCAGTCAATGAGTGTGCCTTTGCATCCCGGCGCAAAAAAATATTATGAGGAAAACGGGTTGCTGAACGAAAAGATGTTGCGAAATTGAGGCCAGGCAAATGATCAGAAATTGGCTGATGAAGCTCAACGATAAAATAGAATCAAAAAACATTCCTGAATGGAACAACGCCTATGTTGCAGGTATTTTTTGCCTGTCATTATTTGTGATTGCGACAATTACTTATGTGCAGGTTACGTTGTCAAAAATCGAGGAATCCGTGCCTTTGCAGATTGTTGCCCAGGAGCAAGCCGTTGACGAAATAATTGACCAGTTCGCGGTTGCCAACAACGCACTTGTCCTTGCCCAGCTTGCAGAAGGGGTGAAGCGCAGAGGGTATATTGACCTCGCGCGGGAAAAGATCCAGCAAGTTCACGAGGCATTGGAAAAAGAACGTATCCTGTTCAGCTTTGATAACCTTATCGGTACAGCAGCAATTTATGCTGTTATTCAGCCGGCGACCTATGATGTCCAGAATTGGCTTGCGCAGGGGATCAGTGGGTTACCGCCCGAAGCCTCCATCGTGCTTGAAGCGGCTTCCGTTCGATCGCGAACAGCCATTGATGAAGCTGAAAAATTACAAAAACAGACATCGGAAATGGCCTCAAGTCTTTTGGCGGCCCAGGCGGAACGGATCAACGCGTTTCGAGGCATCATGATCCTCGTTTTATTTTTGCTGGCAGGGCTCGCGGCTGTGCTGACTTACTATATCTACAACAGATGGCTGGCCAGCCGTGAACTGGAAAGAAGCGAGCTCAAGCATCGACGTATATATGAAAATGCGACTGAAGGAATTTTTCAAGTTCATCTCAACGGTACTTTTATCGATACCAATCCTGCTATGGCTACCATGCTCGGATATGGGTCGTCGCATGAAATGGTGGAAGAGGTTAAATCCTTTGTCACTGAAATTTACCTGGATACAGAGGTTGCCGAAAAGCATTTGATGCTGTTGACCAAGGGTCAGTATCTTATCGACGAAATCTATCAGTGGCGACGCCGGGACGGGACGCTCATTTGGGGGGCACTCAATGCGCATGCAGTCTATGATAAAAAAGGCACATTGATGCATGTTGAGGGAACCCTGACAGATATGAATGCCCGGGTGCGCGCAGAATTGAATTTGCGTAAAGCCAAGGAACTGGCGGAGTTGGCCAACCGCGCCAAGTCTGAATTCCTGGCAAATATGAGCCATGAACTTCGAACCCCGCTGAACGCTGTTATCGGGTTCTCGGAAATCCTTCAATCAGAGGCCTTCGGACCTTTGGGCCATGCAAATTACAAGGATTACTCCAATGATATTCATGCGGCCGGAAAGCATTTGCTGGATGTGATCAACGATGTCCTTGATGTGGCCAAGATTGAGGCCGGTCAGCTTACTCTGACGGAAAGCAATATGGAGCTGTCGGCGACGGTTGCCTCCTGTATCCGTATGTTGTCGGTGCGGGCATTCAATGCCGGTATCAAACTAACCTCCGATATACCCGGCGATTTACCGGGCTTTCTGGGGGACGAAACCCGAATCAAACAGATACTTGTCAATATTGCGTCGAACGCGATCAAATTTACGGACAAGGGTGGATCGGTCACGGTTACCGCCCAGATGCGGGATGATGGCGGCATATCCCTGCGTGTCACGGATACGGGAATTGGCATAGCAAAGAAAGATATCCCGCGTGTTCTTGACCGGTTCGGACAGGTTCAAACCACCTATGCCCGTAACAACGAGGGGACGGGCCTTGGGCTGACGCTGGTCCAGATGCTGGTCGAAGTGCATGGCGGTGAGTTTACTCTAACAAGCGAGGTGGAAGTCGGCACAGTATGCTCTATTCATTTCCCATCTGATCGCACTGTGAAAATGGCCGCAGCTGTCTAGCCTGCAATCGGGAATATGCTAGGTATTTGCGCGCCAGTATTCCTCCAGTATGTCAGCTTGCAACAGGGCGAGGGTCACGGCGACAACCATCAGAATTGCCAATGCTATATTAATGACACGCAGCGCTTTTGTGGATTTAACCAGCCGCCGCAGGACATTCCCTCCGTAACACCAAATGGAATTCAGCGGGAAACTGACGGCCGCAAAAATCAGCATGATTGTTATCACCTGTCCAACATAACTGGTGGTCGGTGAGACGAATTGTGAATAGGCCGCAATTATGGTGACCCAGGCTTTCGGGTTGAGAGGATGCAGGATAACACCGGCCAAATACCCGGGATTACTGGACCTGTCATCGATTTCAGGGCTCGCGGTTGCAACCTTGAAGGCCAGATAGATGATGTACAGAACAGACACAAACAAAAAGACAACCTGCAGGGTCGGGAAGGTTACGAAGAGCGACCCCAGCCCGAGCGCGACGGCCAGGCAGACCAGCAGAAATCCGGAAATGCTGCCAACAAGAAACGGCAAGGATCGACGATAGCCAAAACTCGCGCCGGAGGCCATCAACGCCATATTGACCGGACCCGGCGAGCCGACCATGGAGATCGCGAACATGGCAATGAGAGCAATTTTTCCGAATTCCATCGGGATTCTTTCTTAAATAGGACAATTTACATTGTTCCAATATTGTCATAAAATTGTCTCCGTCAATTTCAATATTGTCACAGTGACAATTTAAAGGTCCCAATGCGTAAATTTGAAGAAATCACCGAAAGAATTATCGGTATGATACAGCAGGGTGAACTGAAGGCGGGTGAAAGACTGCCCAGCCATCGCGACCTGGCCTATGATTATAACTGCAGTGTCGGTACCGCCAGCCGTGCCTACGGAGAATTGGAGCGGCGCGGATATACCTACGGCAAAGTCGGGCAGGGCACATTTATCTATGGTACCGAAGCGGATGATGCCGCCATAGGCCGCGGGGCATTTTTCCCCAAGGATAGTTGGGTGAGCGGGGAAAGCCAACTGGTGAACCTGTCCCAGAATAACTATTACCATAAGGATACGGATGCCCGTATGCGCGATGCCTTTCTACAGCTGTCGACGGAAAACAAGCCGAGCCGGTACCTGGAATATTTCGATAGCCGGGGGCGCCCGCAGGATCGCGGCGTCGCGGCAAACTGGATTTCGGAGCAGATAGAACAGGTTGACCCGGAAAATATTATTATCACCCAGGGCGCCCAGCCCGGCCTGTATGTTGCCATGGCTGCGCTGGCCAATCCGGGAGATATGGTGGCGACCGAGGCGTTCGGCTATCCGGGGATAAGGGCCGCAGCCCATGAACTTGATTTGCGGCTGGCCCCCGTGGCCATGGATCAGGATGGTCTTATCCCGGAAGAGTTTGAGGCCATATGCCGGCGCAGCTCGGTCAAGCTGCTGGTGACCATGCCGACCGGGCATAATCCGACCGGGACAACACAACCCCTTGAACGCCGGCAGAAAATCCTTGAAATTGCCCGCACCCATAATGTTCTGATTGTTGAGGACGCGGTTTATGCGCCGCTTCAGGGGGCGTCGCCGCCGGCCTATATAGACCTTGATCCGGACCGGGCGCTATATCTCACCAGCTTGTCCAAGGTTTTCAGCCCCGGATTGCGGGTTGGATATATGGTCGCGCCAACCAATCTTGTGCCGCGCCTGGCAACGAAGTTGACGGCGATTAGCTGGATGACGTCCGCCATCACCTTGGATATGGCCAATTTTTTCCTGCAAAGAGGCATTGTCGATATCCAGGCGGAGAATTTGATCGAGATTTGCCATCACCGGGAACTGCAGGCCATGGAAATACTGTATCCATGGATCAAGCATTTGGGGGGCGGGGAGTATTCGTCGCTGGCGCATTTATGGATTGAGTTGCCGCCTGAGCAAAATATGACGGAATTTGTTGCCGCCGCCCGGCGCGAACATATCGTTATCATTGCAGGAGATAGCTTTGCCATGTCGAAATCCGTCCCCGTCAACCATATCCGGGTCTGCCTGATGTCGGAACCGGATGACAAGCGCCTGGAGCGGGCATTGACACGTCTGGCCGCCTTGCTGGCGCAACCGACGTCACCGGTTATGGTCACCTGATATCGGCACGCTAGTCGGTTTCGGGGCGGGGTTTGCTGGGACGGGTCAGGACAAATCCGGCCCCGAACCCCATCAGGGCGAGCATGGCGACAAGCCCATACCAGGGGGTGCTGGAAAAGGTGATGACCAATATGGCGCTAACCGCCATGGTGCCAACAGCAACAAATTTTGCCCGCGGCGGAATGACGCCATGTTTCGACCAGTCCTGAAGCGGGGGGCCAAAAATCTTGTGGTTGTAAAGCCAGTCATGGAATCGCTCGGAGCTTTGCGAGAAAGCCCATAGGGAAATCAGCAAAAACGGGGTCGTCGGCAAAACAGGCAGAAAAATCCCGACGGCGCCAACGGCAACAAAAAACCAGCCGATGAGAAGGAGGAGTATCTTCTTGCTTGGTTGCATCATCGAGTTTGTTGCCATTAAGTCGAGAATCAAGATTAAAAATGCCCGGAGAATAATCCGGCTGATGAAGGATATACCTTAAACAATGAAGACATGCTGAAAAAAACCGAATTTTTGTCTTTCAAAGCTTTTCCCTGTATATTTGAAGCCGGATCCCCTGTTTCAATATGGGGCCCCAGCGCTCGATTATTCTCGGGGTGCATTGTAAGTATCTAATATAGTTGAATCTTTTGCCTATTTTTTAGGCAGGCCACCACAGATCAACATATTTGGCCCTTCTTGGGAATAAAATACGAAATTTCACTCCTTATTCGCAATATTTCATTTGATTTCAAGGTTGTTCTGGGCTTTCATGACCACTGCAAGAACGCATCTAAGCGCCTTCACTGCAACATTGTCGGGATCTAACCAAGTAAGAATAAAGAACCGGGCATACATTGGGACGTCATTAATTTCCTTAAGGGAGGAAAAATTGAAAATTAAATCCATTATATTGGCCAGTGCCGTTGTTTCGGCAATCTCGGCTTTCAGCGCGCAGGCAGCTGATACTATCAAGATTGCGTTTATTGATCCGCTTTCCGGGCCATTTGCCGCAACAGGAACCAATGGCTTGAGAGAATTCGAATTCGCCGCCGACACACTCGTCAATGCCAAAGGTGGTGTGCTGGGTGGCCAGCAATTCGTTATTGTGCCGTTTGACAACAAAATCAGCCCCAAAGAAAGCCTTGTTCAGCTGAAACGGGCAATTGGTGAAGGCATCCAGTATATCGCGCAAGGAAACAGCTCCGGTGTTGCGAACGCGCTGACAGATGCCATCAAAAAGCACAACAAGCGGAACCCGGATAAACCGGTTCTTTTCCTGAACTATTCTGCTGTTGATCCGGCGCTTACAAACGCTAAATGTAACTTCTGGCATTTCCGCTTTGACGCCAATGCGGATATCAAGATGAACGCGCTGACGGACGTAATCGCCCAGGAAGACGGGATCAAGAAGATCTATCTGATTGGCCAGGATTACTCCTTCGGTAAAGCGGTTGCAGCTGCGGCGGTCAAGTTCCTGGGTGAGAAACGCCCTGATATCGAAATTGTCGGGAACGAGCTTCACCCGATCGGAAAAGTGAAAGATTTCACACCTTACGCAACAAAAATCCGGGCTTCTGGTGCGGATGCGGTTATCACGGGTAACTGGGGTGCGGACATGGTTGGTCTGGGTAAAGCCATCGGCGATACCGGTCTGGACGTTCCGATTTACACTTACTATGCGGCTAAAAATGGTATCACGAAAACCATTGGCGCTTCGGGTAAGAATAAAATCCGTCTTGTTCACGAAGGAAATGACAACCCTCCTTTGAATGAAGAAATCACGGCTTACTACACCGGCTTTAAAGCCAAATATCCTGACATGGATATCACTCAGTACCGGATCGCCAATACAGTTGGCATGCTGGCTGATGCGATGGAAAAAGCCGGCTCGTCAGATCCGGTTGCTGTTGCCAAAGCTCTTGAGGGCATGGAATTCAAAACGCTGAACGGTGACATACTGACCATGCGGGCTGAAGACCATCAGGCAATCCAGCCAATCCGGATTTCTGTTCATACTGACGAAAACGTCACGTTTGATGCAGATAACTCAGGGTTCGGCCTGGTAACTGAATCAACAGTTACAGCGGCTGATTCTGCATTGCCGTCCACTTGTAAAATGGACCGCCCTAGCTAACAGGCGCGTTTTTCAAGTTTGATCGTACTGGCCGGAGAAATCCGGCCAGTATTTCTCAGTCAGGCGTAAGACCTGGTTTCTAAGAATATGTGTAATTAAGAGATTCAACCGATGTTTGAATTGATCTTCTTTTCCCTGCTAAACGGGATTGTCACCGGACTGCTGCTATTTATGCTGGCAAGTGGTCTGACCCTAATTTTTTCCATGATGGGCGTCTTGAATTTTGCGCATGCCAGCTTTTATATGCTCGGCGCGTATCTGGCCTATACAATTAGTATTTATATGGGGTTTTGGGTGGGCCTCATTGTCGCTCCGATCCTGGTCGGCCTTATTGGCGCGGTCGTTGAGCGATATGGTCTTCGCTATGTCCATCGATGGGGACATGTGGCAGAACTTATTTTTACCTTTGGTCTCGCCTTTCTTATCGAAGAAGTGGTGCAGTTCATTTGGGGCAAGGATACGAAAGCATATCTTGAGCCTGAAGTTCTGCAGTTCCCGCTCTTTACATTCTTCGGCCAGAATTTTCCGGCGTACAAAGCCTTCATGTTGCTGATCTCCATTGCAATCTTCGTCATGCTGCTGTTGATCCTGACCAAATCCCGGGTCGGGTTGATCATTCAGGCGGCCATTCACAAACCAAACATGACCGCCATGCTCGGCCATAATGTCCCGTTGGTTTTCATGGGTGTGTTTGGCGTTGGTTGCGCGCTGGCCGGTGTTGCCGGTGTGATCGCCGGGCCGGCGCTGGGAACATTCCCGGGAATGGCCGTTGTCCTTGGCAGTATTGTTTTCGTGATTGTGGTGATAGGCGGTCTTGGATCCCTGACCGGCGCCTTCGTTGCCTCCTTGATAATCGGCTTGTTGCAGACATTTGCAATTGCCCTTGATTATTCGGTGAACGATCTTTTGACGGCCCTGAATATTTCCTTTGATGCGGACAGTGCGCTGCGTGATTTATGGTCTCTCTCTTTACCGCAGGTCGCTCCTATCTTGCCGTATCTTCTCCTGGTCCTGGTCCTGATTTTCCGACCGACCGGCTTGTTTGGGAACCGTGAGACATGAGTGAAATTGCAAAAACAGCAACTGCTGAGAATTCAGTGCCTTTCGTCAAACGTTACGGTGTCTGGATCGGGTTTTTCATCATGCTCATGGTGATGCCGTACATTTTCTCATCAAATGTCGGTTTATATACCATGAACCTGATGGGTATTTTTATCATCTTTGCCCTGTCCTATAATATGCTGCTGGGGCAAGGCGGAATGCTGTCTTTCGGTCATGCGGTGTATTTTGGTCTTGGCGGGTTTATGTCCGTGCATTTCATGAACTACATTGAGGATGGTTCGTTTATCTTTCCCATGTGGCTGTTGCCGATTTTCGGCGGCCTAATCGGGTTGGTCTTCGCCATTATCATCGGCAGCTTTTCAACCCGCAAAGCCGGAACCGTTTTCGCCATGATATCGCTGGGTGTCGGTGAGCTTATGGCGGCCAGTTCCCTGATCTTCGTCGCCTTCTTTGGCGGTGAGGAAGGGGTGAGCGGCGACCGGACAATGGGACCGCCCTTATTCGGGTTTGACTTTGCCCAGGACGTACAGGTCTATTACCTGATTGCGGCATGGGTGTTTGTGACTGTCGGGTTGATGTACCTGTTTTCCCGCACACCGGCCGGTCGCATGGCGAACGCGGTTCGCGACAATGCGGAGCGGGCGGAGTTTGTCGGCTACAGTCAACGTAAAGTGCGCTTTGTGTCCTTCTGTGTTTCCGGTTTCTTCGCCGGGATTGCAGGTGGTTTATTCGCCATCAACTTTGAAATCGTCACCGAAGAAAATCTCAATGCCCTGACCTCTGGCGTGGTGTTGTTGATGGCATTTATCGGCGGTGTCGGCTTCTTTGTCGGGCCGATCATCGGCGCGGTTGTCTTCACTTTGCTGCAGAGTATCCTGAGTAACTATACGGATATCTGGCAGCTTTATGTGGGTGTGCTGTTTGTGCTGACCGTGATGTATGCGCCGCATGGATTGACCGGCATCATGATGATGCATACGCCGGCGTATAGAATGAAGCGGATGGGGAGCTTGCTGGTCCCTTATTTGCGAATTGGCATCCCGACAATTTCATTTTTGGCCGGGGTGGCCGGTTTTCTGGAAATGATCCACCATGTCAGAAGCGCCCCTGTCGACGAGACCTTAATGAGCCTCGTCGGTATTGAGTTTGATACCCATTCGGTTATGCCCTGGGTGGTCATTGCAATTCTTGCTGTTGTTGGGGGCTATTTGGCGAAGACGCAGGTTGGACAATTTAGGGAAGCTTGGGAAACAGCGAATAATCCTGATGCGAAAAGTGAAGGAGCCTCCTCATGAGTGCAGCAATTGAGCTTCGGGATCTGCGCAAGAGCTTCGGGCCGACGGAGATTATCCGCGGCGTGGATCTGCAAATCGAAAAAGGCGAGCGTCACGCGATTATCGGTCCCAATGGTGCCGGAAAATCAACGCTGTTTCACCTGATCAGCGGCCGCTATAACCTCAGCGGAGGGGCGGTCCATCTGCATGGGGAAGATATCAGCAATCTGCCACCTTATGAGATCTACCGTAAGGGCCTTTCCCGGAGTTTCCAGGTCACGAATATCTTTCCCAATATGAGCGTGTTTGAAAATGTTCGCTGTGGATTGATGTGGGCAAAGGATTACAAATACTCGTTCTGGCATCTGGTCGACCGGGAGCATGACCTTAACCGGAAAACCGCACAGGTTATCGAGGAAATTGGCCTCACCTCCCGCCAGCATATACCGGCGGGTGTTCTGACTTATGCGGAGCAGCGGGCGCTGGAAATCGGCATTTCCGCAGCTGGCGGCGCTGATGTCATCATGCTGGACGAACCAACGGCCGGCATGAGCCATTCGGAAACAGATCAGGCAATTGAATTGATCCGCAAAATTACGGACGGTAAAACCTTGGTGATGGTGGAACATGACATGGGCGTTGTGTTTGATGTGGCGGATCGTATTTCCGTGCTGGTATATGGCGAAATCATCGCCTGTGATACACCGGAGAACATAAGGAATAGTAAAGCTGTGCAGGAAGCTTATCTTGGCGCGGAGGCAGAAGACTGATGCTTGAAGTACTTGATTTACATGCATTTTACGGTAAAAGCCATATTCTGCAAGGCGTGAATTTTACGGTTGGTGAAGGGGAGATTGTCTCCTTGCTGGGCCGAAATGGCGTGGGCCGGTCGACGACGATTAAATCGATCATGGGAGAAGTCCCGCCCCATGGCTCCATTAAATACAAGGGGGAGGAAATCGCCGGCCTGAAGGAACATGAGATCGCCCATCGCGGTCTTGGATATGTACCGGAAAACCGCGATGTCTTTCCCGGCATGACCGTGCGTCAGAATCTTCTGATGGGTGTCAAGGACATGAAAAAACAGGGCCGCTGGGCCATGGAAGACATGTTCAAGATGTTCCCGAACCTGCGGGAGCGGGCCGATGTGGATGCGGGTGTTCTGTCCGGCGGTGAGCAGCAGATGCTGACCATGTGCCGCACCTTGATGGGAGATCCGGATCTGGTGATGATTGACGAGCCGACCGAAGGACTGGCGCCGAAAATTGTTGCGCAAGTGGGGGATCTGTTGGCCGAAATTGCCAATCGCGGTGTCTCTATTCTTCTCGTCGAGCAGAAGCTGGCAATCGCCATGCGTATTTCCCATCGTTTATATGTGATGGGGCATGGCCATATGGTATATGAAGGAACGCCCGACGAGTTGAAAGCCAACGACCAGGTCCGCAAGGAATGGCTGGAAGTATAGAGAGGTCACTCTTTAGGTAATCGCTGTATCCCGGGGCGCGGGAGTTCAAAATGCAGAATACAAACGTTAGTCTTGACGATAAGTACGAACTGGAAGCGGGGCAGGTGTTTATCACCGGCACGCAGGCTCTTGTCCGAATTCCGATTATGCAGCGACAGCGGGATGCGGCGGCTGGCCTCAAAACCGGCGGCTTTATTTCCGGCTATCGGGGGTCGCCTTTGGGTTTGTATGACCAAAGTCTCTGGAAAGCGAAGCCTTTCCTGAAGAATAACGACATTCATTTCCAGCCCGGCGTGAACGAGGATCTGGCGGCAACCAGTATCTGGGGGACGCAGCAGCTGCCGATGTTCGGCCAGTCGGATTTCGATGGCGTCTTTGGTATCTGGTACGGCAAGGGGCCCGGCATCGACCGTTCCGGTGATGTGTTCAAGCATGGCAATATGGCCGGCAGCTCGGAGCATGGCGGCGTGCTGGTTCTCATGGGTGACGACCATATGGCGAAATCCTCGACCGTTGCCCATCAAAGTGAACAAGCACTCGTCGCGGCGATGATGCCGGTCCTGAACCCGGCAACCGTCCAGGAATATCTGGACTACGGCCTCTATGGTATCGCCCTGTCACGCTATAGCGGCGCCTGGGTCGGGATGAAATGCCTGACCGATACGGTGGAAAGTTCCGCAACCGCTTATGTGGGGCCGGACCGGGTGGACATAAAGATCCCCGAAGATATTGACCCTCCCCTGGGCGGTGTCCATATCCGCTGGCCTGACAGCTCAATTGGTCAGGAAACCAGACTTCTGCGGCACAAATTACCAATGATCAAGGCGTTTGTGCGTGCCAATAAACTGGACCGGATCACCCAGGACAGCAAAAACCGGAAAATTGGCATCGTCACGACCGGGAAATCCTGGCTGGATGTGGAACAGGCGCTGGGCGATCTTGGTATCGGTTCCTCCGAAGCGGAGGAAATCGGCCTGTCCGTCTATAAGGTGGCCTGTCCCTGGCCGTTGGAGCCGGAAGGCATTCGCAAATTCGCAGACGGGCTTGACGAGATACTGTTTGTTGAGGAAAAACGCAGCCTGATCGAAGAGCAGGCCGCCCGGATCCTGTATGACCTGGAGAGCCGCCCTGTTCTTGTCGGCAAAGAAGATGAAGCCGGTGCCATGCTGTTACCCTCCGACGGTGAACTGACGCCGGCCCTGGTCGCCCGGGCCATTGCCTCCCGGCTGAAGCGCCGGTCCATTTCCGATGCCATTGCCGAAGGTATCAGCCTGGCGGAAGCCCGTGAAGATGGCAATGCCATGCCGGCCGCGCCGGTGACACGGTCCCCGTGGTTCTGTTCCGGATGCCCGCATAATTCATCGACGAATGTGCCGGAGGGCAGCCGCGCCATGGCCGGCATTGGCTGTCATACCATGGCCATTTACATGCCGAACCGACGCACGGAAACCTACACCCATATGGGGGCGGAAGGGGCAAACTGGATCGGCCAGGCGCCCTTCACCAATGAAAAGCATATCTTCCAGAATCTGGGCGATGGCACCTATTATCATTCAGGCTTGCTGGCCATTCGGGCCGCCGCCGCGGCGGATGTGAATATTACCTATAAGATCCTGTTTAATGATGCCGTCGCCATGACCGGCGGGCAGCCGTTTGACGGGCCCTTATCCCCGTGGCTTATCAGCCAGCAGGTTCATGCGGAAGGGACGAAGAGGGTCGTCGTCGTCACGGATGAGCCGGATAAATATGACGCAGGAACCAAATGGGCACCGGGTGTCAAGATTTACCACCGGGATGATCTGGACAAGGTTCAGCGGGAACTCCGTGAGGTCGAGGGGGTTACCGCCCTGATTTATGACCAGACTTGCGCCGCCGAAAAACGCCGCCGCCGCAAACGCGGAACGTTTCCGGATCCGGCCAAGCGGGTGTTTATCAACGAAGAGGTTTGCGAAGGCTGCGGGGACTGCGGGGTGGCGTCCAACTGCGTTTCGGTGAAACCGCTGGAGACGGAACTGGGCCGCAAGCGGGTAATCGACCAGTCAAGCTGCAACAAGGATTTCTCCTGCGTAAAAGGCTTTTGCCCGAGTTTTGTCACCATTGAAGGCGGGGACCTCAGGAAACCGGAAAAGCAGACGGTCACCTCCAGTGATATTGATGTCTCAAACCCTGCGGCCGGCCTGCCGGAACCCGCAAGTCCGGCCATCGACGGCACCTATAATATTCTGGTGACAGGAATTGGCGGAACCGGTGTGATCACCGTTGGCGCCTTGTTGGGCATGGCGGCCCATATAGAAAATAAGGGGGCCTCCATCCTCGATCAAACGGGGCTGGCACAGAAAAATGGCGCGGTCATGAGCCATGTTCGCATTGCCAACAACGCGGATGAGCTCAGCGGAACAAGAATTCCAAACCGCCAGACCGATCTGGTTGTCGGTTGCGACCTGGTTGTTGCCGCCGGGCGGGACGCCCTGCAGACATATGACCTGGGCAGAACACGGGCGATTATTAACGATCACGTTGTGCCTGTCGCGGCCTTTACCCTGTCGCCGGACCTGGCCATGGATCGGGATACCTTGACCGGCCTGGTGGCCGATAGCATTGGACGTGAACAGGCCGAGTTTATTAACAGCACGACCCTGGCGACCGCCTTGATGGGCGATTCCATTGCCGCCAACCTGTTCCTGCTGGGGGTCGCCTTCCAGCGGGGCACGATCCCGCTTTCTTTAAGTTCCATCGAGATGGCTATTGAGTTGAACGGCATTGCCGTTGACGCCAATAAACGGAGCTTTGCGTGGGGACGTAAGGCCGCTGAAGATCAAAAAGCAGTTGAAAATATCGCCCTTCCGGCCATGCCAAAGCAAGTTGCCATAGTCGATACTCTGGATCAAATTGTTGCCAAGCGCATGGACCGTCTGAAAGCCTATCAAAGCGGACGATATGCCAAGCGATACGGCAAACTGGTCGCATCGGTTCTGGCAGCAGAGGAAAAGGCGAAACCCGGCTCGACCGCCCTCAGTGGCGCTGTGGCCAGATATTTCTATAAATTGATGGCTTATAAGGATGAGTATGAGGTTGCCCGGCTTTATACGGACGGAGTGTTCTCGGCGAAAATAAAGGACCAGTTTGAAGGCGACTTCAAGCTCAAGTTCCATCTGGCACCACCGGTTTTTGCCAAACGGCATGAAGAAACCGGCCATCTGGTGAAGAAGGAATTCGGCCCCTGGATGTTGAAAGCTTTTGGCGTCCTTGCCAAGCTGCGATTCCTGCGGGGCACAGCGCTTGATCCTTTCGGCAAATCCCATGAGCGTAAATCGGAACGGGCATTGATCGGTGAGTATGAAGCAACCCTGCTTGAGCTGTGCGAGACCCTGAGCGCGGATAACTTGCTGCTGGCCGCGGAAATCGCCGAAGTACCGGAGCAAATTCGGGGCTATGGCCATGTCAAGGAACAGCATCTCGCCATTGCCCGGGCCCTGCGCGAAGACCTGCTAAGCCGCTATCATCAGGGTGAAGCCCAGCCCCTGGCGGCAGAATAGGGACGGTTATGTCGCACCAATATACAGCAGAGCTGCTGCGGGAGGCGTTACAATCGCGCCAAGGTATCACTGAAAAGAAAATGTTCGGTGGAATCTGCTTTTTAATGAACGGCAATATGCTGTGCGGGACGGGTGAGGATCGCGTGATGTTCCGTGTTGGTAAAGACCTGGAAGCCGAGGCGCGCGCCCGTCCCGGAGCAGAAACCATGGAGATGGGGGGCCGCAAAATGGGCGGCCTTGTCTGGGTTGATCTGGATGCCGCCGTTGAGACCGGCCTTGACAACTGGATCTCTCTCGCTAATAAATTCGTTGGTAGCCTACCCCCGAAATAGTTAATCTGAAACTTCAGGAAAACCCTCTAAATGATGGAAATTGCGGGACTTGTCTTCCCTCTGTTCGGGCTGATCCTGCTGGGATATATGGCCGCGCGGATCACCAAGCAACCCGAGGCGGCCATGGGCTGGCTCAGTACGTTCATTGTTTATGTATCGCTGCCCTGCCTGTTTTTCAAACTACTGTCCCAAACACCCGTGGAAAAACTGGCGTCCTGGGATTTCATCGGGATCAACCTGCTGGCGACCTTTTCCGTTTTCGTCATGGTCTTCGGCATATCCAAGGCGACCACGCGATCGACCACCCCAGAGGCGACGATACAGGGGCTGGCCGGGGCTTACGGGAATATCGGCTTTATGGGGCCGGGGATTGCCCTGTTGTCGTTTGGAGAACTGGCGGCGGTACCGCTCGCCCTGATTTTCTGCTTTGAAAATATCATGCATTTCACATTGGCGCCGACCCTGATGGCGTTTGCCAGCGGCAAGGCAAACAATATTGGCGGCCTGGTCTTCGAAATCGGCAAGAAAGTCCTTCTTCACCCCTTTATCCTCGCGACCATCGCCGGGGTATCCGCAGCCGTTATCGGCTTCACGCCGCCGACACCCATCGAAAGACTGATCGACTATCTGGCGCAAGCCGCCGCTCCGTGTGCGCTGTTTGCCATGGGCGTGACCTTGGCGCTACGGCCCTTGCGGCGCATCCCGGGTGAGCTTTCCTTTATCATTCCCTTCAATCTCGCGGTCCATCCGGTGCTGATGTATCTGGCCCTGAGCTGGTTTGGCAATTTTGATCCCATCTGGGTATATACGGCGGTGTTGCTGGCCGCCTTGCCGACAGCAACCAACGTCTTTGTCATCGCCCAGCAATATGGCGTCTGGATCGAACGCGCCTCCGCCACCATCCTGCTGTCCACCATGATCTCCGTCGTCTCCGTCACCGCCCTTATCTACGCCATCACCACCGGACTGATGCCCGCGGATCTGTTTCCGTAAGGTACCGATAAAAGGAAAAGTGAGAGTAGGTTTAACCCCATTCGAGGTATGGTTTGCAAACATCAAGTGAGAAGCCTGAAACGTCAAATAGGGTGGTCATAATATCTGGATGTTCCGGTGGTGGTAAGTCAACGCTGGTTCAGGCGCTTTGTGAACGAGGTTGGAATACCGTCGAGGAAGCGGGTCGGCAGGTTGTTCAGTCTGAACTGGCAAAGAATGGAAATGCCTTGCCATGGCGTGATCCGGCTGCTTTTGTTGCCCAAGCCGCAACCGTGAGTATCCGCCAAATCGACCAGGCGCTAACAGGCTCAAAAAAATCACTGATAATTTCAGACCGCTCGATCATCGATACCATTTCTTATCTCGAATTCTGTCACCTTGAAACTCCGGAAAAAATGCTGAACTGGCTTCAAATCCACCGGTATAATCTGACCGTGTTTTTTGTCCCTCCGTGGGAGTCAATATTTGCCTCCGATCAGGAGCGGCCAAAACCGTTCAAACAAGCAATTGCTGAATATGAACATTTAAAAAGAGCGTATCAATCGCTCGGCTATCAATTACTGGAAATCCCGCAATTGCCGGTCAAGAAACGGGTAGATTTTGTTGAACATCACCTACACCGTCTAGCGGAATAAATCTGTTGCAGAATCACGACAACAATTGCGCCCAATGCATTGTTTCGCTACAAGAAGCGCAAATGAATTTTGATTAATCGGAGGGGCGGCCCCCATGGCGTCTTATCAGTATATTTATGTGATGAACGGTCTGTCCAAGACCTATCCCGGCGGCAAGCAGGTTTTGAAGGATATCCGGCTGAGCTTCTTTCCCGGTGCCAAAATCGGCGTGTTGGGCCTGAACGGCTCGGGTAAATCGACCTTGTTGAAAATCATGGCCGGTATCGAGACGGAATTTAACGGCGAGGCCTGGTCCGCCGATGGCGTCAAAGTCGGCTATCTGGCGCAGGAACCGGAGCTGGATCCGGCAAAAGACGTGCTGGGGAATGTGATGGACGGCGTGCATGAGAAGAAAGCGCTGCTCGATCAGTTTAACGAGATTTCGGCCCGTTTTGCAGAAGAACTGACCGATGATGAGATGAATGACCTGATTGCCGAGCAAGGCGAGTTGCAGGAGCAGATTGACGCCCAGAACCTGTGGGACCTGGACCGCGAGGTTGACATCGCCATGGATGCGCTGCGCTGCCCGCCGGGGGACGCGGATGTGACCAAGTTATCGGGCGGGGAACGCCGCCGTGTGGCGCTGTGCCGATTGTTGCTATCGCAACCTGACATGTTGTTGCTCGATGAGCCGACCAACCATCTGGATGCGGAAAGTGTCGCCTGGCTGGAGCGGTTCCTGCATGACTATCCGGGAACCGTTGTTGCCGTTACCCATGATCGTTATTTCCTGGATAACGTGGCGGGCTGGATACTGGAGCTGGACCGCGGGCACGGCATTCCCTGGGAAGGTAACTATTCCAGCTGGCTGGAGCAGAAGGAAAAACGTCTGGCGCAGGAAGGTAAGTCTGAAGATGCCCGCCGCAAGACCCTGGATCGGGAGCTGGAATGGATCCGGCAGGGACCAAAAGGCCGTCAGTCAAAATCCAAGGCCCGGATCAGCGCCTATGAAGAGTTGCTTGGTCAGGAAAATGCCAGCCGCGCCGACAATATGCAGATTTACATTCCGGCCGGACAGCGGCTCGGCGATCTGGTGGTCGAGGCGGATAATGTATCCAAGGCGTTTGGCGACAAATTGCTGATCGAGGGATTGAACTTCAAACTTCCCGCGGGGGCAATCGTTGGTGTTATCGGCCCCAATGGCGCCGGTAAAACCACCCTGTTCAAGCTGCTAACTGCTCAGGAAGCACCGGATACGGGGGACTTCAAGGTTGGCCCGACCGTACAGCTGGGCTATGTGGACCAGGATCGCGACACGCTGGATGGCACCAAAACCGTCTGGGAGGAAATCTCCGAAGGCAACGAGATTATTGAGCTTGGCAAGAAGGAGATCAACAGCCGGGCCTATGTTTCGGGGTTCAATTTCAAAGGATCGGATCAGCAAAAGAAGGTGGGCCAGCTCTCGGGCGGGGAACGCAACCGGGTCAATCTGGCCAAGATGCTGAAAACCGGCAGTAACTTCCTGCTGCTGGATGAGCCGACCAATGACCTGGACGTGGATACCCTCCGCGCATTGGAGGAGGCGTTATTGCAGTTTGCTGGCTGCGCCGTGGTTATCAGCCATGATCGCTGGTTCCTCGATCGTATCGCCACCCATATCCTGGCCTATGAAGGCGACAGTCATGTGGAATGGTTCGAAGGGAACTTTGAAGCCTATGAGGAAGACAAGCGCCGCCGCCTGGGGAAAGAGGCCACCGAGCCCCACCGGATCAAATACAAACCCATCAGCCGGTAAGTGATCATGGGCACTCAAATGGGAGTTTTATTGTAAGAATATAAAACAATTTATTATTGTTGTAAAAATCGACTTGCGATATTGTTTTTGCGTTCAGGTTTGAAACGGGGGAATAGTTGGACAAAGCTGAAGCGAGATTAAGGGTACGGCAAATTGCCTCCTTCCGCTCGGAACTGGCGGAATTGGAAAAAAGCGATATTTTACGCCTGACCGATGAAAAAGCTGAGACCATCGGGAAATTTCACGCGCAAATTCTGAACGATATTGCCGAGGAATTTGATACAGATCTCAGCGACACAGAGGCCCAGCTGTCATGGGGAATGAAACTGGCGTCCACATGTGGTGCCGTGGCCCTGTCCATGGCCATCTTTATGTTCTTCAATTATTATTGGGACAATTTTTCCACCGGGCTGCAGGTGAGTTTGGCCGTTATCGCCCCTTTTCTGGCATGGGGAGTTACGGAGCTTGTTGCGAAACTCTATAGAGTTTCGTATTTCACGTCCCTCGCTGTTCTCGTGGCCATTGCCTGTTTCGTGATTGATATTTACATCGTTGGAGAGATTTACAACCTGTCACCATCTCCAACGCCGTTTTTGGCGTGGGGCTTATTCGGCCTCCTTTTGGCATTTAGACATGATTTGTCATTCGTATTGGCCCTGTCCGTGGCGAGTTTACTTGTCTTTGCCGGAGGTATTTTGACGACACTGCTCGGCTATTCCTGGTCGTTTAGTATTGTTCCGGAAGTATATCTACCCGGCTGTTTTGTGATATTGGCAACGCCCTTTCTCTTCCCGCATGGACTGGTTCGGGAGCAGCGTTCGACATTTCTGCTGGTCGGGATGCTTGGCATTTACGGGATACTGATGAGTTTGCTGTTTATGCCCTATAAAAGTCTTTTGCCCTTACCGGTCAGCAGCATTGAATGGGTTTATACAGTCATTTCACTGATTTTATCCTGCGCTTTAACATGGGCGTGCCTGCGTGCGAAATGGACCGTTGGATCGTATATTTCTGCGGGATTCCTAATACTTTATATATTGCAGAGATATTGTGACTGGTTTTGGAAAATCTGGCCAAGCTATCTTTTCTTTCTCGTTTTAGGGTTGTTCGCCATTTTTGCCATATTGATTTTACGCCGTGTCCGGTTTTCAGAAAGAAGGAGGCAGCGTGAAATTTCTTAAATTTTCTATGCCTTTGGCTGTGCTGTTGATCGCCAATATCTTCGTTTTTGGCGGCGTTTACTGGAACCAAAGTGGTACCCCAACTGGAACGATATATTTAAATGACTGTGGACTGGGCCAAAGGGGCGGGTATTTCTTGAGAAAACACGACCGCTTTCTAAGCCTCGCCATTGTTTCTGAACCGGTGACGGTAACCGGCCTCGAAGATCCGGACAGGGCCAAATATGGCACGCGGGAAAGAGCGTTGTCATCATATGTGTTGGTCCGGCAGGGTGGCCCTGAATGGGATAAATTTGTTGCAAGAGAAAAATCGAGACTAAAAACATTGGAGACGAGATCCAGTAAATTGATTTATACGGATAGCTCTCCAGACTTACAGGTGCTGATAGACAGGCAATCTAGCACCGACGGGGAGGCCATCCTGCGCGGAAGCATACGAAAGAGGCAAAATACATCCGAATTCTACCCCAGAGCCCTGACGACACAAATTTCCATAGACAGTAAATTTCGACAGCATTTCGAAGAAATTGCCAAATTGGAAAAGGCTCGCAAGGACAAGGCCAAAGATCCGCAATCCTGTGTGCCCCAGTTTGAAATCACGGTAAACTGGGGCCGGCGTTATGACCCGTGGATCAGTTCCGTCAGCAAGCTGTAACTTCTATGCGGCATGCTTGTCGACAATATACTTGACGGCGGGGCGGGCGAGCATGGCGGCGCGATGGGCCTTCATGACCGGGAAGTCGTTGATATCGACGCTGTCGCCTTCCATCCACTGGGTGATGGAGAACAGGTAAATATCCGCGATGCTATAATCCTCTCCCATAACCCAGGGGCCCTTGAACATCTCCGCCTCGATCAGGGCGAAGCATTCCTGCATATTACGGGTCACCTTGGCCTGCATGGCCTTGATGGCATGGCTGTCACTTTCATCCACCCAGCGTTTCCCGCGCATGCGGTGGGCGTGATTGACATGGGCCGTTGAGCACAGATAGCTGTTGAACGACTGAAGCTGTGCCAGATCAAAGATATCTGCAGGCGGCGGAAAGACATCGCTGCCAAAACGCTGGGCAATATACAGCAGGATTGCCGGGGTTTCCGTCAGAATGCCATGCTCGGTCACCAGCGACGGTACCCGGCCCTTTGGGTTGATTGCCAGATATTCAGGCAAGGTATGTTCCAAAATCGCGGAATTAAGTCTTATTCCCTCATAATTCACACCGGTTTCTTCAAGGGCGATATGGGAGGCGAGGGCAATGGACCCGGCATTATAAAAGAGTTTCAGCATCTATCTTTCTTTCCACCATCAGGGTTGGTCGTGATATGTGTTTATTGGCGCTATTATGGTCCGGGATTTTACAGCTGTCGCGTCAATAAATTGGCATTTAAATCCATTAAAGGAATATGTTAAGAATTTGCCGGTATTTTTACGCAAAATCACGAGGAAAAGTTGCCTAAATGGAAATAGAAGACACAGCCATAGCGGATGTAAAGATTCTAAGCCCGAAAAAATTCGGGGATCATCGCGGGTTTTTCTCCGAGGTCTGGAATGAACGGACATTGGCGGATGCCGGACTGGACCTTCGGTTTGTACAGGACAATCATGCTTTGAGCGCTGAGGCAGGCACATTGCGGGGGTTGCATTATCAGCTGGACCCGGCGGCGCAGGGCAAGCTGGTCCGTGTTGTTCGCGGTGCTGTCCTGGATGTGGCGGTGGATATCCGGGCCGGATCCCCGACTTTTGGCCAGCATGTGGCGGTTGAGCTGTCGGCGGATAACTGGCGGCAGCTTTGGGTGCCGCGCGGATTTGCCCATGGATACTGCACTTTGCAGCCGAACACTGAACTGGTTTACAAGGTCACGGATTACTATAGCCCGGACCATGATTGCGGTATTTTCTGGAATGACCCTGCCTTGGGGATCAAGTGGCCTGTGGCACCGGAAAAGGCGATCCTGTCCGAAAAAGATACGGTTTTGCCCCGGCTGCAAGATCAAACAAGATTATTCGATTTCGAGGGAAAGACATGACGGTTTTTGTAACAGGTGGTGCCGGATTTATCGGCTCGGCGTTGGCCCGCGATCTGGTCAGTCAGGGTGAACAGGATGTGGTGATTATCGACAAGCTGACATATGCCGGCAGTGTCGAGAGCCTGAAACCCGTCAGCAACAGCCCGCACTATCATTTCTCTAAGACGGATATTTGCGACCGCGACGCCATTGGCGCGCTGTTCGCAAAATACAAACCCACGGCGGTGTATCATCTGGCCGCAGAATCCCATGTGGACCGGTCCATTGACGGCCCGGCGGATTTTGTCCAGACCAACCTGGTCGGCACCTTCACCATGCTGGATGCGGCATATCATTACTGGCGCGACCTGCCCGAAGAGGGTCAGCAGAATTTCCGTTTCCTGCATGTCTCGACCGATGAGGTTTACGGGGAACTGGGCGCAACAGGCGAGTTTTCGGAAACCAGTGCCTATGACCCCAACTCTCCGTATTCGGCCAGCAAGGCGGGATCAGACCATCTGGCGCGCGCCTGGCACCGAACCTATGGATTACCGGTGCTGGTCACCAATTGCTCCAACAATTATGGCCCCTATCAGTTTCCCGAAAAGCTGTTGCCGGTTGTCATCCTGAATGCCTTGCAGGGCAAGGAGCTGCCGGTTTATGGCAAGGGCGAGAATATCCGGGACTGGCTGTATGTGGAGGATCACGCGAGCGCCCTGCAACAGGTGGTGGCGGAGGGTGTTGTTGGCGAGACCTATATGATCGGCGGCCGGGCCGAGCAAACCAATATCCACATGGTCCGGGCCATTTGCCGGATCATGGACAGGAAATTCCCGGATAAAGCCCCCCATGAGGACCTGATCCGCTATGTAACAGACCGTCCGGGGCATGACGCCCGCTATGCCGTCGACTGCACGAAAATAGAGAAGGAACTGGGCTGGGCGCAATCGCTCAACCTGGAGACAGGGCTTGAAAAGACTGTCGACTGGTACCTGGACAATCTCGACTGGGTCCGGGCCGTGTCCGAAGATTACACGCAGGAACGCTTGGGACTGGGCACTGAAAAAACATGAAATTTCTTGTAACAGGGGCGGGCGGGCAGGTCGGCAGCGCTCTTGGCCTTATGGGACCGCTTAACGGGCATGAGGTTATC
This sequence comes from Sneathiella marina, assembly GCF_023746535.1. GTDB lineage: Bacteria > Pseudomonadota > Alphaproteobacteria > Sneathiellales > Sneathiellaceae > Sneathiella > Sneathiella marina. The sequence continues at coordinate 1,398,090 of NZ_CP098747.1, forward strand.
CCCCTCGACCGGCAAACACTGGATATCACCGGCACAGCAGAGGTGCGCGCGGCGATATCCAATTATAACCCGGACGCCGTTATCAATACCGCCGCTTATACAGCCGTTGATAAAGCCCAAAGCGAGCCCGAACTGGCCCTGGCGATCAATGCGGCGGGCCCTGAAAATCTTGCGCTGGCCTGCGCGGATCTGGATATCCCGCTGTTGCATATCTCCACGGATTTTGTCTTCGATGGCAAGAAATCCGAGCCGTATTCAGAAACAGACCCCATCGGCCCGCTCAGTGTCTATGGCAGCAGCAAGGCGGAGGGTGAAGCGCGGGTTGCGGCCATTGGCGGAAAATTCCTGATCCTCCGGACCGCCTGGGTTTTCGGTGGTGAGCAGAATTTCGTCGCGACCATGCTGCGCCTTGGCGAGACCATGGAGGAGCTGAATATCGTCGATGATCAACGCGGCGGCCCGACGGCCAGCACTGATATTGCGGCGGCGCTCCTGAGCATGGCGGAGCAGGCAAACGCACCAGCATTTAGTGACTGGGGCATTTATCATTACAGCGGCGCACCGTCCTTAACCTGGTTCGGATTTGCGCAAGCGATCTTTGCCGGGCGCGACAAACCGGTCTTGCATCCCATTCCGACAAAAGACTATCCAACACCCGCAGCGCGCCCCAAAAACTCCGTGCTCGATTGTTCAAAGATCAAACGGGTATTTGATATTGACCAGCCGGACTGGCGCACGGCATTATCTCAACTGCTGACATAATTTTATTTCCAAAGGTAGGCATATGGCCCGGAGTGACTTTTCGTTTTTTTATGATTTTCGGGTGCGCTATTCGGAAATCGACGGGCAAGGCGTCGTCTTTAACGCCCATTATCTGACCTATTTCGATACAACCATCACGGAATATTTCCGTGAACTGGGGTTTGATTACCGAGCGTATGTGGCCCAGACCGGGCAGGATTTCCATCTGGTCAAGTCGTTGGTGAATTACGAAAAACCGATCCTGTTTGATGCGGATATCCAGGTTGGCTGTCGCGTATCCAACATTGGGTGGACCTCCATTACCTTCCTGCTGGAGATTTTTGGCAAAGGAGAGGACAGCCGGTATTGCACTGGGGAGATCATCTGGGTCAACACCGATCAGGCCACCCACAAAACAGCGCCCGTCAATGATGAAATCCGGGCACTCTTCGGCCATTCCGAGCTTGCCGCAACCTGATCATTTCGAAATGGAATCCTGACATGCCGTTTGCCGGACCAGATTTATCGACACCCGTTCAACTCTCCACATTGCTGCAAGCCGGTGTCGATGCTACGCCCGATGACGTCGCGATCGTCTCCGCGGAAATGAGCTGGACATGGCGTGAATTACAGTCTGTGGTGGATAACGTGGCGGCAAATCTTGTGTTAAAGGGATTGAGAACAGGGGATCGATTGGCCTGTCTCATGCCAAACCGAACGCATTTACTGATCCTGTATCTTGCCAGTTTTAAAGCGGGATTTGTGCTGGTGCCGCTTAATTATCGCTATACGCCGAGCGAGATTGACTATGCGCTGAATGTGAGCGGGGCCTCCTTGCTGGTGTATCACTCAGAGCGTGAGACTGATATTGCCGCCTCAAACTCTGTGCCCGATTTGCCACTGGGCCTTATTCCCTACCGCCCGTTAAAGGATACGGACGCCGGTTTCGAGGATTTATATTCTGAACCGGACAGCGCGGTTGTTTTCGATAAGTTTGACAAGACGGATCCGGCGGCCATCTTTTTTACATCCGGCAGCACCGGCAAACCCAAGGGCGTTACCCATAGCCATCAAAGTCTGGGCTGGATGTTCGCCGCTGTGGTCGGGGCCTGCGGACTAACCGCGAACGATGTCCTGCTTCCCGGATCCTCCATGTCCCATCTGGGCGGGTTCATGTTTTCCTTTGCCGCCCTGTCCGAGGGCGGTCGGGTAGTGATTGCCCGGGTTTATGACGCCACCGAAATACTCCCTCTCATGCGGCAGGAAAAACCGACCGTGCTTTGCATGTTACCGGCCACATTGATGGGACTGGTCCGTGACAAGTCCGCAAAAGAGGAAGACTTCAAATCCATCCGCCTCTGCCGCTGTGGCAGTGACAAGGTGCCCGAGGAGCTGGAAATCGAGTTTGAGGCGCTGACAGGCTATAAGGTTGATGAAGGGTACGGCATGTCGGAAGTCGGGCTGGCAGCCCTTAACCCGCCAGAAGGCCTGATTAAAATGGGGTCTATCGGCACGGCCAATCCCGGATATGAGATGTCGATCCGCGATGATCAGGGTGTCGAGGTGATGAACGGCACCATTGGCAATCTGTGGATGAAAACACCCAGCCTGATGACGGGCTATTGGAATAACCCCGAAGAAACAGACAATACTGTCCATGATGGCTGGATTGACAGCGGCGATATCATGCGGGCGGATGAGCAGGACTATCTATGGTTCTGCGGCCGGAAGAAACAAATCATCGTTCATGATGGATCCAATATCTTCCCGCAGGAAGTGGAAGAGGCCCTGATGGCGCATGACGCGGTATCCGCCGCCGGGGTGATCGGCTTACATGATCTTGTGCATGGTGAAAATGTCCGGGCCTATGTGGTGTTGCGGCCCGATCACGCCTTGCCGTCGGCCTTGGAACTGATCGAGTTTGCCCGGACCCGTATCGGCTATAAGGCACCGGAGGAAATTATATTCCTGTCCGAAATGCCGATAAATCCAACAGGCAAAATCGACCGCGTCCGCCTGAAAACCATGGCCGCCGCCCATCATTAAAGACGCAGAAGGCGCGAGATCTGAGCGGATCAGCCTTGTTTTTTCATATGGATATCTATGGATCCCGTGCAGCTGCCATCCTCTGCAATTAGGGAGAGCCGCTTGTCAGGCCGATCGAGGTCAAACCGTTCGGTCCATTTCCAGTTTCGGCCGCCGGAGGGAACATCGAACTTTAGGTCCAGATAGTCATCATCCATTTCTCCGGTTACATATAATGCTTTGCTATTTGTATAATATGTTTCCGATATCTCGCCGTTTTTCAACTGGAGAGTAAAATTCCAGTCGGCTGCTTTTGAACACCAGCTTGAATTTGATGATGTCGAGACATAGGACGCCGAAACAGTCCATTGACCCTTGGCGGAAAAGCTGTTTTTGGACGTGGTGGCTGTCGGGCTGGAAGCGGTATGAGAGCCGCCGCCTTGCTTTTTCATGACAATGTCGATCACACCGATACAGTTGGTCGCCGTGCTGGTTTCAGGTTCCGCAGTCAAGCGTACTTGCGGTTTATCAAGCTTGAGCCGTTCGGTGAAATTCCAGTTATTGCCGCCGGAGGGAACGGCAAAGGACAACTCCGAGACGTCCGAAGAATGCTCTCCGGTGACGTTTAGCTGGACGCCATCACTCCAGTATGTTTCCGAAATACCCCCGCGTTTGGAATAGTCCAGCTGGAAATCCCAGCTGCGTTGTTTCGAACACAGGGCTTGCGACAAGGCGGTGGGAGAATATGTCGCGGAGACATTCCAGATTCCCGCAGGATTAAATTCACCATCAGCTGTCGGCGTTGCCGCCGCTGTTGCGGCAGCGGCGGCTTTCGCCGGTGCCGGTGGCGGTGTGGCAGGCTGGCCCATCTGCACTTTAGTTGCCATATAATTCAGGCTTGACCCAATGCTGTTTTCCAGCTCGCGGACCCAGGCGTTGTAACTGCGATGAATTCGGGCGCCCTGGCTCAATAGCTCGCGGCTCGACACATAGTTGATGGCATATTGCCGGTTATTGAAAACAACATCGACAACGGCCTGATGCTTGCCTCGAACGTCAAGGGTCCCGCGCACGACACCGGGCTCCAGTTCCTGCATTTTCCATTTCTTCGATTTACCGGCAGCAATGATGCCTTCACCAATGACCGGCAGCGGTGTTTCGTTTAGACTCGCAGGTATGGCGATTTCGCTCGGGACGTAAATCGGTTGTATGCGGGGCTGGCAGGCGCTTACGACCATGACCGCCAGAACGAGGAAGATAAGGCGAGGGAGGGAATTCACAATATAGTTCCTCAGTAACAAACGGATTGATTTCTAATTACCGCAGAAAGATTAACAGACCATGTCACAAGACTGGAAGCGCAGCCTAAATATTAGTGTTTCAGCAAACAAAAAAGCAACGCTTTTGCAACAGATGCCGTGAAATTCGATTTAGTATTCAAGGGACCCTGCGCCTTTGTCTTTGAGGAACGCTCTCAATATTTCCGGCGACCTCAAGAATTATCCCTCATTGGCGTTTATCCATACTTACTTTGAGCTCTCCGCTGCAGGCCCGCCAAACATCACTAATAGAATAGGATTTTGTCGTAAAAACAGTCTTGCCCTTAGTCAACAGCAGCGGCTTTTTTGATTGCCAGTCACTGCCGCCCTTTGGCATGTCGAAGGACATCTGGACGCCACCTTTGGCCGGTTTAGCCGTTACATAAAGGGCGTAGGTATCATTCCAAATGGTTTCCGATTGCAGGCTGGATGTTACCAGCAGGTCAAAGTTCCATTGGATATCTGATGGACAGTATGAATCGTTCCCTTCCTGAAAAATATACTTTGCCGACACCGCCCACTTGCCGACGGGTGAAAAGGAATTGGGAGATTTCCGTTCCAATATCTTGTTTAAGGCTGTGACGGCAGCTTCTGCATATTTGCTTTCAGGATGGCCCTTCAGAAAAAGCCGCAATTCCTGTTCGTCATTATTGTCCTTGATAGCCAGCCAGGCGGCTTTTGCCGCCGCATCCTGATTGTCGACGGGAATAGTTGTCTCTCTGGTAATGGCTGCCGGTTGCTTTTTCAAATTGACCGTAAGTGTACCTCTACAATCAGAAGAGGACGAGGTGTCCGGGAGGGCAATAAAGGTTTTCTCTTTTTCATCAAGTTTGAAATGTTCCGTCCAATTCCAGTCGGAGCCACCATTTGGAACGTCAAAGTTCATCTCGATTTTCTCATCCGTAAACAGCCCGGAAACATAAATCGGTGATCGATCCTTCCAAGCTGTATGGGAAATTATACCTTTTTGTAGAGCCAGATCGAATTCCCACTTATTTGATTTTCTACAAAAACTCTGCCTCTGCGAACTTGCCTCATAAATAGCTGTAACTCTCCAGTTACCGGTGGGATAAAAAGGGGGCCGCGGTGTTGTTGATGCAATTGTGGTTTTTTGGTTGGGGTCATATTGCTTTCTCATAATAATATCTATGACGCCGAGGCAATTTGACGGCGAGCTGGTTTTAGGCTCAGAGGTCAATCTGACTTGCGGTTTGTCCAGGGCAAGTTGCCGTGTCCATTGCCAATTGTTGCCGCCTTGGGGAACTGAGAAATTTAACTCCGAATGGTCATCGGAATGCTCCCCGCTGATATTCAGCTGGACCCCATCACTCCAATAAGTATGTGAAATATCACCGCGCTTGCTGTAGTCCAGCTTGAAATTCCAATTTCGCTGTTTTGGGCAAAAGGACGCGCTCATGACCGTGGGCGTGTAAGTTGCATAGACATCCCAGATGCCCGCCGGATCGAAAGCGGTTTTGCTGGGGGCCGGGGCCACCGGCGTTCCAGAATTCTGAGGCGTGTTTTGGGCGGCTTGTTGCCGGGAGGAAATATAGTTCAGGTTGGAGCTAATGCCGCTTTCCAACTGACGTACCCAGGTATTATAGCTGCGATGGATGCGGGCGCCCTGGCTTAACAAGTTGCGGCTGGAGACGTAGTTTATGGTATAGGCCTTGTTGGTATAAACCACGTCGACAACGGCCTGGTGTTTATTCTGGACATCCAATGTCCCGCGGATCACGCCGGGTTCAATCTCCTTCATTTTCCAGCTTTTCGCCGCCCCGGCATCGAGAATTCCATCCCGGATAACCGAGAGCGGTGCCGTCTCCAGCCCCGGCGGCAGGGCGACGGAGCTGGGAACATAAATCGGCTGGATGCGGGGCTGGCAGGCGCTGATGAAAATAACAAACAAAATAAGGGAGGCGAGGCGGAACGGGATTTTCACAATAAGGGTCCTACGAAGATGGCATAGCGGTTAACCAACTACCGTAGAAGGATTAACAAACTATTTTTACGCGTGAATAAAACAATCCAGAGTTTATTCTCAATACACGCAGCAGGGCAACGCATTTTTTATTTATCTGAATATTTTATTAATAGCGCCGTTTACTCGAAAATTCCTATGAATGAAACGCAGCCTGAGGTCCTAGGTGATATCGGTCGGGGTATTTGACAGAATGTAGACGCCCACGGCCATCAGCAGGAAGGGGAGAATTTTTGGCGCGATTTTTGTCAGGACCTGGCGAAGTTTCGAGTAGGAAACAGCCCATTGCCCGGCAAAAATGATTAGGGCCGCCGTCACCAGAACACTGACGGACATCCACGGGACGAGGCTGGTTTTGGTATCCGCCAGAAGCGGGGCCAGCACACCGATGGAATCCCAGCTATGGGTGAGCATGATGACGGCAACGGCCCAGATCGTCCCTTTGCTTTTGTCCAGATTGACGGGGGTATCGTCGGCGGGCGACTGTTTTTTGGTGATCAACTGATACAATTCATAGGCCCCGATACTAAGCGGGACCAGTCCGATCAGCGGAATATACCGGGTCGGGATCAGCTGGGCGCTCTGGGCGAGGACGAGGGCGATTACCAGCATCATGACAACAGCAAGCATAAAACCGATGCGGACTTGCACCGCGCCGTATTTGGGATGCACTGACAATGTCACCAGCAGGAAAAGATTATCTATGCTAGTGGAGAGAAATGCCATGAAGCTGACAGAAACGGCCAGAAAGATTTCGTCCAATTTTGTTAGTCCCGTTGTTGCGCTATTGCCCTGTATCGCACATTAATTCCTAATCCTGCCGTTCGGCTTGACCCAAATGAAACAGGCAATCCCCGCGCACGACCCGCGCCGGTACCCGCTTCGCCAAAATCACACCATCAGTATCGAAAAACAGCTCGACCGGGGGCCGGCCTGGGGTCTCGGTTTGATGGATCAGGGCCGCGGGCTGTCCGGCTTTGACATCCTCACCGGGATCTGCCAACGGCTCGAACACCCCCGCTTCCGTCGCAAACACGGACCCTTCCTCCAGAAACGCCCGGGAGCGCCCGGCTGCGGCCTGTGGTGCGGAGGCGAGCGCGCCGATACATTTGAGAGAGCGTTTCAGCCCGTCCCCGGCGTCACGGGCCAACCCCTTGGTGACGGCGCCACCACCGGCGAGCTCCGTGAGAATACTGCACACCCCTTTGCGAAACGCCGCTGCCGACGAGAAACCGCCGATTTCATCCCGTTCGAAATACAACGTGTAGGGCAGGCCAAAGGCCTTTTCAACTGCCTGTTTTTCAGCCAGATGGGGGTCTTCGCCATACAGGGAAATCAGCAACGTGGGCTTGTACAGCAAAGAGCTGCCGCCGGAATGCAGGTCAAACAGATAGTCAGCCCGTTCCAGCAGGGTCTCCTCGATATAATGGGCAATTTGCTGTGTTGGTGTCCCCGTCGGGCTGCCGGGAAAGGAGCGATTGAGGTTGCCCTGATCGAGGGGCGAGGTACGCAAACCCGCCTCTGCTGCCGGGAAGTTGGACATGGGCAGGAAAATCAACTGCCCCGTTACCTCTTCAACCGGCAAAGTCCGGATCATTTCAGACAGGATGACCTGGCCCTCATATTCGTCGCCATGATTACCTGCCATCAACAATACCGTCGGACCTGCACCATTTTTAATACTGGCAATGGGGATCGGGATAAAGCCATAGGCAGAGCGATGAACGGAATGCAGCAACTGAAGGTAGCCCTGCTGAACGCCGTCAGCATCGAAATCTATTGTACTGGTTATAAGAGAGGACATGTCACCTCATGGTAATCTGGATTGTGAGCCCAAGTTCCGGGCTCGATATGTCAATATTTGCCACGGACGGGCCGGAAATACCAGTGAAGATGTGACAGGAATTGAAATAGAGCCGGGCCGGTGATTACTGATTTTTGGTATCCCGCCTGAACAACGCCCATTCTTCCATAACGCTGCCATCGGGCAAATGGCAGTATCCAACCTGACCCGCGGCTTCCGTGACAATTTTAACGGTGCCGCCTTTTTCCGCGCAATGCACCGATGCGGGGTTGGCCAATGTGGTTTTCGGTTCCTCTTCTTCGGGCAGGCATGCCATCAGGGGAAGGACTAAAATCAGGGATAGAATTCTCATTATCTTGACCTCAATAAAAATTAAATACACGCAAATAAAGAAAAAATCTTTAATACTATCTACAGAATCCTCATATTGTTTATTTACTGTTCCATAGTTATTGTTTTTACAGCATAAATAATTAGGGAAAAAAATAGCATGCCAATCACCGGACCCAAACTGGAAAAACCGGTTAATTTCCAGAATATTTTTCAGTCCAGCCTGCAAATAAAACCCGATGAGATTGCGTTGGTGTCCCTGCGGAATAGATTGACATGGCGCGAGCTGGAAACAAAGAGTGATACATTGGCGCGCAGCCTGCTCGCCGTTGGCTTGGTTCCAGGTGATCGTGTCGCTTCCCTGATGCCCAATCGATGGGAGCTTGTGATCCTGTATCTTGCCTGTCTGAAATCGGGATTGGTTGCGACCCCACTTAATTATCGGTATATGGCGCCGGAAATTGATCATGCGCTGGACGTGAGCGGCGCCAGGATTTTAATTGCCCATGCGGAGCGAGAGGCGGATCTGGCTGAATCCAACCTAGTGACGTCACTACCGTTTGGGGTAATTGGATATGCGGCTGAAGACCATCGCGAGCCAAATCTGGAACAAATGATCGAGACCAGCCCGGCAAATATTGACCTTCCGGCAATTGATATTTCGGCGCCGCTGGCAATCTTTTTTACCTCCGGCAGTACGGGCAAGCCGAAAGGCGTGATCCATACTGTGGAAACCTTTAGCTGGATGTGTTCAAGTCTTGTGAGTGCGGTGGAAATCCGCTCCGATGATGTGGTGCTTCCCGGATCCTCCATCTCCCATGTGGGCGGTTTTATGTGGTTCTTTGCCTGTTTGTCCCTCGGCACACAGCTCATCGTCGCGCGATCCTTCGACGGTGACGAAATGCTGCCAATTCTGCGCGATTTCAAGCCAACGATTTTATCCATGATCCCGGCGGCCTTGTTTGAGCTGATCCGCGATCGTCACGGTATCCATGACGATTTCGCGTCCCTGCGCCTTTGCGTTTCCGGCGGTGACAAGATTTCCAGCGTGCTTGAACATGAATTTATGGAAAAAGCCGGTATCATCGTCTCGGAACTATTTGGCATGACGGAAATCGGGTGTTCGCATTTCAATCATGACAAATCGCTGCATCACTTGGGTTCAGTCGGGACTGTTGCCGATGGGTTTGAGGTAATCCTGCGCGATGATGAGGATAAGGAAGCTGCCTTGGGCGAGCCGGGGCGGCTGTGGGTGCGGGCGAACTGCACAACAGCCGGCTACTGGAACAATGAGCAAGCCACCAATGAAGCCTATGATGACGGATGGTTTGATACGGGCGATATCATGAAGCTTGATCAGGATGGATATTATTGGTTCTGCGGCCGCAAGAAACAGATCATCGTTCATAACGGATCCAATATCTGCCCGCAGGAAGTCGAGGAGGCGCTGCAGGGTCATGCAGCGGTCGAGCATGCGGGCGTTGTTGGCATCCATGATCTGGTGCATGGCGAAAATGTCATTGCCTATATTACACTGCAGGCGGAGGCGGCAATGCCCTCTCTTGCGGATATTATTGCGTTTAGTAAAAAACGGGTGGGCTATAAGGCACCGGAAGAAATCGTTATTCTCGATGAAATGCCGTTTAACGCGACGGGGAAAGTTGACCGTGTTACCCTGAAGAAGCACGCCGAAGAGGCGCATCGCGTCGACGTCGATGTAACAGCATGACCGCTCCGTCCTTTTATCAGGGGCTATTCTTCGGGTTTATCGCGGCTTTCTTCTGGGGAACCCACAGTGTCATTGTGCGGTTTTTGACAAACGATCTGGGGGGATTGGCAATTGCCTGCATTCGTCTGTATATCGCCGCCATTTGCCTTGGGTTGTTTCTGAAAATTCGCGGCTATCCAATCCGCGTTGATGTGCGAAGCCCGGTATTCTGGTGGACGACCGTCGCTGCAACGGTAAATTTCGTGTTTTTCCATGTCGGGCTTGAATATACCGATGCACATAGTGCGATATTATTGGAGAATACGGCACCAATCTTCGTCATTATCGGCATGTTCCTGATTTGGCGATGGAAAATCAGATGGGCCGAGATATGTGCCGTGGCGCTGGTGGTTTTCGGGGCCTATTACACGGTGCGGGAGAGTTTCGGCACTGGCGGGGATATTGTCATCGGGGATATCATGGAAATTGTCGCCGGTTTGGTTTGGGCGGTTTTTATTGTTGGCAGCAGCCGGGCGCTGAGCACAAGTTCCAGTATCAATGAGCGGGTTAATTTTCTGTTCGGCGTGTTTCTGGTGTCGGCCATACTGATGACGCCGTTTTTGTTTTTCTCAACCTATCACGTGACCCTGTTTGATGGTGTTCTGCTGGTTTTACTTGGAGTATTCCCCACAGCCTTTGCCTTTATTTTCTGGTACGAGGCGGCGGCACGGGTGTCAACGGTGACGGCAGCACTTCTGTTCAGCCTGTCGATTATCTTCACATTTATTTTTGCCGCCATATTTCTGGGGGAAGAAATTCGTCCCGATATGATGATCGGCGGGGCGCTTATAATTCTAGGGGTTGGAATATCGAAATTTTCGTCACCGCAATCGGCGGCGAAAAAAACCTAGCCTCTCCCGCAGGAAAGGCCAGGTCATTATTTTTAGCCGTTAAGCGGCTTTATTTTCAATCAATTTGCCATTGGAAATTTCGATTGTCCGGGGTTTCAGGGCTTCCGGAATTTCCCGGACCAGATCAATATGAAGCAGTCCGTTTTCCATTTCGGCACCAACCACCTGGATGGTTTCCGCCAACTCAAAATTCTGGTTGAAGGACCGGGCGGCGAGGCCGCGATGCAGATATTCTGCTTCGTCTTTGTCCTTGGCCGATTTGCCGGTTACCTTCAGCGAGTTCTGGTTTGCCGTGATCTCGATTTCATTTTCCGCAAATCCGGCAACCGCCATGGTGATCCGGTAGTTATCCGCATCTTTCTTGACGATATTATAGGGAGGGAAACTGGTATCGGTCGACGCGCGCTCTAGCCCGCGAAAGAGATGCTCGATGCGGTCAAATCCTACGGAAGAACGCAAAAGAGGTGAAAAATCATATGTACGCATTGTCATATTCTCCTAAAGAAGCAATATAATTTGTTTCGCCATTATTGGCCGAAACAGTCTTTATCAGACCCGATAACGGCGCCTGACAGACCCTATATGTGGTCAAAAAAAGGGGAATCAAGCCTTGTGAAGATGGAAAATTAACTTTTTTGATCTAGTTTATTTAAGGAATCAGGTGAACTTTCCGCGGGAATTATTGAATGAGTACAGGTCACGAAGAGGAAACGGTGCCCGCCATCGGCACGATATTTTTCTCCTCCACCTATGATGAGGCATTGGCCCTGACCCGCGAGGCCCGTGCGTATCTCGCCGGACCCGGGCAGGAGGCTGTTCAGGAGCTGTCATCGGAGCAGAGTTTCGGCTATGCAACGGAATCACTGCGGATGACCACGCGCCTGACCGAAGCCATGTCCTGGCTGTTTTTTCAGCGGGCGGTGCAAGCGGGTGAAATCACGGCGGAAGAAGCCCAAGACAAGGACTGTCATCTTCAGCATGCTGATGTGTGTTTACCCGACATAGAAAGGGATGTTTCCGAGCTGCCCGAGGGGCTGGTGTCGTTGCTGGGACGGACTGAGCATCTGTACCGCCGTATAGCCCGTCTTGATCAGATGGCGATCCATGCCTATGAACGGGCCCGATCCTAGGCTCATAAAATGCCCCTGAAAAAGGCCCAAGAAAAAGGCGCTTTAAAAAAAGCGCCTGTCTCAATCGCCGGAGAATACCCGGCGTAAAAATATCTTACTTGATACCGAAGCTTGCGAAACGCTTGTTAAACTTGGCAACCTGTCCATCGTCACGAACCAGCTGTGTGCCGCCGGTCCAGGCAGGATGTGTCTTGATATCAATATCAAGCTTCAAAACATCGCCTTCCTTGCCGTATGTAGAACGGGTTTCGAAAGTCGATCCATCGGTCATTTCGACTGTGATGGTGTGGTAATCTGGATGTATTTCTTTTTTCATGTCGGCTCACCCTTTGGGGGACGCTAAAATTCTCTCAGCGCGCCTTATATTAAAGCTTTTCAAGGATAGCAAGTAAAGAAGTGGTTTAAGGGGATTTTTCTTGCATTCTTGGCCCTGCCGTATACATCCTTTCATCGTAAACAGTAACAAATATGGACATTACCGCGTGACAGATAGCAGGGAAGCCGAGATCCGGGCGGAAAACACCGGAAAGCCGAGGGAGGGGATCGGCCACCTCGTGGAATTGCTGCGATTCGTCCGTCCCTATAAATGGGCTGTTGCCGGTGCTCTGGTGGCGCTGGTGTTTGCCGCTGGCAGTACCCTCGGGATCGGGCAGGCAATCCGCCTGCTGCTGGATAAGGGATTTTCTGCAAGCTCCGGGGCGCTGGAGCCGTATTTTATCTGGCTGATGGGCGTGGTCGCCGTGCTGGCAATTGCCACTTTCGGCCGGTTTTATCTGGTGTCGTGGATTGGCGAGCGGGTCATCGCCGATATCCGCAAAGCGGTGTTTGATCATGTGCTTACCCTGAACCCGGCATTTTTTGAAATTACCCGGACCGGCGAGGTGTTGTCGCGGCTGACCACGGACACGACCTTGATCCAGACGGTTATCGGTTCGTCTATTTCTGTGGCCCTTCGAAATTTTCTGTTATTTATCGGTGGGCTGGGTGCCCTGATTTACACCAGCCCGTCGCTGGCCGGTATTGTCCTTCTGGTAGTGCCCATCGTCATTGTCCCGATCATCGTGTTTGGCCGCCAGGTGCGCAAACTCAGCCGGGCCAGCCAGGATAGTGTGGCCGCCGTTAGCGCCCGGGCGGATGAAACCCTGCGATCAATCCAGACGTCGCAGGCTTATACCCATGAGCAGCATGACCGGCTGCATTTTGCTGAAGAGGTCGAGATCAGTTTTCGCATTGCCATCAAGCGTATTCGTGCTCGCGCCTGGCTGACGGCACTGGTGATTCTCCTGATTTTCGGGGCCATTGACTTTGTTCTGTGGAGCGGGGCGACCGCGGTGGTGAACGGCACCATGACAGCCGGGACCCTGGGCGCCTTTCTCTTCTATGCCGTTGTTGTCGCCGGTTCCATGGGATCGCTCAGCGAGGTTTGGGGCGATCTGCAGCGGGCTGCCGGTGCGTCGGAGCGTCTGCTGGAATTACTGGCGGAAGAACCGACGGTGACGGTTGTCGATACTCCCTTGCCGCTGCAAGACCGGTTGCAGGAAAAAATAAGCTTCGATAAGGTCCTGTTCCATTATCCCTCGCGCCCGGACATGCCGGCGCTGGAGACGGTTTCCCTTGATATCAAGAAAGGTGAGACCGTTGCATTGGTCGGGCCCAGTGGCGCCGGTAAAACAACGGTTTTTCAATTGCTGCTGCGCTTTTATGATCCGCAAAGCGGCGCAATCTCCATCGATGGTACGGATATCGCCAAGACCGATCCAACGCAGTTACGCTCCTTGATGGGGCTGGTCCCGCAGGAACCGGTTATCTTTGCCGATACGGCGTATAACAATATCCGCTATGGCCGGCCAGAGGCTACCGATGAAGAAGTCCGTGCCGCTGCCGATGCCGCTGTGGCCACGGAATTTATCGACGCCATGCCCGAAGGTTTCCACACCGAGTTTGGCGAGCGGGGCGTCAAGCTGTCCGGTGGTCAAAAGCAGCGCATCGCCATTGCCCGCGCCATTTTACGCGATCCGGAAATCCTCCTTCTGGACGAGGCAACCTCGGCGCTGGATGCGGAAAGCGAGCGGTTGGTTCAGGTTGCTCTGGAGCATTTGATGCAAAACCGCACGACGCTGGTCATTGCGCACAGGCTGGCAACCGTCCTGAACGCGGATCGTATTATCGTACTGGAGAAGGGCACCGTCGCAGCCGAAGGGACCCATGAAGATCTCATGCGCGAAGACGGGCTTTATGCGAAACTTGCCAAACTGCAGTTTGATACGGGCCGGGCTGCACTTACTGCTTGAAGAAAATCTTGTAATTTATTGAAATAGAACGCGTTCAACAACAGTTTTGAGCTGAAGTTCAATGGATTTGGTACTGAAATTTGCATCATAATAGGCGCGGGCGTCGGCGCCAAATACGGGAAGCTGCGCCCTGTTTTCATACAGCCGTGTAACGCGGGCGGCGAGGGCCCCCGGGTCTCCGGCCGCTATCTGCATCAAACCATTTGTATCTGGACCCGGATAGGCCGTTGAGCTGCGTGTCACCACCGGTTTGCCGCAGGCAAGCGACTGATAAACCTTGTTGGGAATGACCCGCGCGGCCTTGTCACTTTCTCCGAATATGCCGAGGAGGAGATCGGCTTGCCGAATTCGGTCCGGTAACTGGGGATATGGAAGGGTGGGTTCAAAATTAATATTATTCCCATCTTCCGCCAGGGCTTCACAGCCGGGCCGCTCCGGGCCGTCTCCCAGCAATGTCCAGCGTATGGGTGCGGAACATTGCTTGGCGGCCTCCACGATGATGTGAGGCGCCTGTAGGCCAATGAAACTACCATAGAAGAGGGCTTCAAAGGGATCCGAAGGTGATGGCTCGGCTGAAGAACCCGGTTTAAAGAGCTTTTCTTCGGCGCCAACCGCAATAACGCTGATTTTTTCCCGGGCGATATTGAAGGTCTCGGCGAAGAAGTCCGCATGCCCCTGGGTGTCAGCAATGACGCATGCAGCGGAATTCAACAAGCGCGATTCCCAGATACGAAGCTTATGTCCTTTCGGGGATTCGGGGCTGAATTTTTTACGCTCGAACACCTGCTTGTCATAGGCGGATATCAAGGGGTCGAATATCAACGGAATATTTCGCGAGGCTGCCCAGCGGGTGGCGGCGGCAACATCCCGTTGGCGAAAAGCCGGTACCCAGACCAGGTCTGGCGTTTTGATCCCGGTGAATAGCGCTTGTAAATGCGCAACAGGGCTTATGCTGGGGATAAAGTCCGACACCTGCCATCCAAGGTCGAGGAAGGCTTGCCGGAGGATGCGGTTGCGGGAATAGTCAGGATCAAAGCGCCCCCACCATAAAACGCGCCGCGGCATATCATCGGCCATCAGCTTGTAATCTCCAACTGGTCAATAACCGCCTGCAGAGGTAAATCTGCAAGGTTATCTTCTCTTAACACCCGAACATCTGCGCCGCGCGGGCGCGACATATCCGGATTGGAGGCTTTTGAAAATAGCACGATGGTCGGGCAACCAACAGCCGAAATGAGGTGAAGCGGTCCTGTATCATTGCCAATCGCCAGTTTTGCCTTGGCCCCAAGGCTGGCGATATCGCCGAAACTGGTTTGCGAGGAAAGATCCATGGCGTCCGGGCAAAGCTGCCGGATTTCAGCAATAGCGTCGGCTTCGGCGGGGCCGCCGAGCAGCACGGCGGTCAGTCCGTTATTCTGAAGATGGCAGGCAAGCTCGCCAAAGCGGGAGGCCGGCCACCTTTTTTCCGGCCGATGAGCCGATCCTCCCGGGACCAGCAAGGCAATCTCCGAGGGCAGGGAGAATTTGGAAATATCGGTCATGGCCCAGGAAAAATCCGCCGCGGGAATGTCCGTGACACCGATGACGCCCAGTTGGTCAACATGTCGCTCGATGGTGTGAATTTTCGTCCGCATCGGGCTTAAATGGGGATGCGAGCCGGCTTTCGCATATCCACACCATTCCGGCTTTTTACCAGCCGCAAACAAATTGAAATAGGTATTTGTCCGCTGTGATGTCTGTAAATCATAAACCCGATCAAATTCGCCTGATCTTAGCTTTTTTCGAAGTGTCGCCAGGCGCTTGAAATTCCACAGCTTCGGTTTGTCGTCAATCCAGATGTCATCAAACAAGCCGGATTTTTCCAGAAAACCGGCGAACGGTTTTGTTGTCAGTAACGTAATCTTGGCATCTGGATGCTGCTGCCGGATGGCCTGAAAAGGGGATTGTGCCAATATAACGTCGCCAAGGGCACCGTGCTTGATGACCAGGATATTCTGCATTCACCCGGCCCCTATCTTTCCGTGAGCTTTAATTCAATTCGCCGATTACGCAAATAGCCGATTTCATCTTCACGATCGTCAATGGGCTGGAATTCGCCAAAGCCGGTGGGGGCAAGCCGGTTTGCAGGGATTCCCTGACCGATCAGGAATTTCGTAACGGATAATGCCCGCGCCATGGACAGCTCCCAGTTGGACGGGAAGCGGGCCGTATTGATCGGCTGACTGTCCGTATGGCCATCCACCCGAAGGATCCAGTCGATATCCTTGGGAATATCCTTGGAAATGCTCAGCAATGTTGCGGCAAATTTAGCCATATCCTGCCGGCCTTGCGGACCAAGCTGTGCCTGGCCTTCACCGAACAAAACCTCGGATTGGAAAACGAACCGGTCTCCAACGATACTTATGCCGGGGCGATTGCGCAGAACTTCCCTTAACTTTCCAAAAAATTCTGACCGGTATTGTTGCAACTCCTGAACTTTTTGAGCGAGCGCCTGGTTAAGCCGGCTGCCCAAATCGGCGATTTGCGCCTGCTGTTCGATGTCTTTAGCTTCGCTTGCCTCCAGGGCCTGATTAAGTTTTGCCAGTTCAGATCTGAGGGAATTGATCTGTGCGTTCAACAACGCAACTTGCGAAGCCGCCGCCGCGGATAACGCTTCTTCCTCTGTTAATTTGTCCTGTGTTTGGAGGTAGAGCGTTTGCAACTCGGCCAACCGGATTTCACGCTCTTCTATATCTTTTTGCGCCAAAACCGTGCGATCCGTTTCCTCTGCCAGGCGGGCTTCCAGTTCCTTACTGCGATCGCGCAAGTTGCCAACTTCGGTTTCACTTGATGCCAGTTTCGATGTCAGCTCTTCCAGCTGTTCATCGCTGAGCTGCAACTTGGCTGCCATGTCACTGACATCCGTTTCCAGCTTTTTGCGCAGGGCTTCCAAGGACACGATATCGCGTTTCAGACTTTCAAGCTCTGCCAGATTGGCTCTGACAACTTCCTCGCTGACCACCAGTTTTTCGGCCGTCGCGGCAAGGGCGGTTTCGGCCGCCGTTGCTTTTTCAGTTTGCTCTTTCAGCAATATCGTCAATCGATCACGATCTTCTTCGGCAGATAAGGCTCGGCTGTTGAGGGTATCCAGTTGGATAATGACATTGTCCCGCTCTTCCTGTGTGCGGGCGAGATCGATTGTTATTTGGCTTATCTCATTTTCAAGTTGCGCACTGGTACCGCGTTCCAGGGCGAGAAGATCTGAAAGCTCATTGACTTGCTGATTGAGTTTTTCAAGCGCCGCGTCACGGCCGGAGAGAGCTTGTGAGAGGAAAAATTGTGCCAGGACAAAAACCACGAGCAGAAATATGATAACCAGCAATAGGGTGGTAAGGGCGTCGACAAAGCCGGGCCATATTTCATAACTGGCGCGCTGTCCGCTGCGTCTACGAGCCATTACTTACTCCGTCATCCGCGGCTTGCACTGAGTCACCCACGACGGCTTTCTTCTGCGATCGCGGCAATTGTCCGGGTTAAAAGCTTGATGTCGCTGCGAATTTCCTGAACCATCAACTCCCGTCCATCGGCGCTTTCTTCCAGCATTCGCACCATATGCACATCCATGTTACGCAAATGATTTCGGCTGGCCTGATCCAATCCTGCCTGCTCTCCCGATTTGGCAAGCCGTTCCAGAACCGGTTTCAGATCCGTTTGTCCCTCCGCCAGTTTGACAAGTAAATCCTGTTCCGTCCGCATCTGGTCGGTGAGAGCGGCGAGGCGTTCGCTGAGTCCAATAAGGGAATTCTCGGCAGATCCGCGCTTGTCCTCATTTCGTACGAGCGTGCGTTGCAAGTTATTGAGACTTTCCGCTGTTTGCTCCAACAAGGCCTGAACATAGGCGGGAACACTCGGATCGCCTTCGGTGACAACACCAGGTGTAGAGGCGGAGAACCGCGTGATCGAGGTTAGCCATTCCTCCAGGTCCGTGTAAAACCTGTTTTGGGCCTGGCCGGCCTGCATATCCAGAAATCCAAGAACCAGCGATCCGGACAAACCAAACAAAGAGGATGAAAAGGCAATCGCCATACCGGCCAGCGGTTTTTCCAATCCAACCTTGAGTTCATCGAAAACCTTGGAGAAATCGCCGCTGCCGACATTGAGGGTCGAAATGGCGGCGCCAACGGAATCAACTGTTTCCAGCAATCCCCAAAAGGTCCCGAGCAGGCCGAGAAAGACAAGAACATTGATCATGTACCGTGAAATATCACGGCCTTCGTCGAGCCGTGTTCCGATGCTGTCGAGGATCGTGTTCATGGTAATCGCCGTCAGCCGCACAGGGCCGTTGGAATCACCGATAATTGTGGCCAGGGGGGCAAGAAGCTTGGGACCGCGAAGAGGAGGCGCGCCAGCATCCAAACGCCGCAACCCTTGAATCCATTTTACTTCGCCCGAGAGTATGAACACCTGCCGAAGGATAAACCCAATTCCAAACAGCAACACCAGAAGAATTAAACCGTTCAACGCCGGATTGGCAAGAAAAGCTGTTTGTATGGGTTGGTATAAAAGGACTGCAATAGCGACGACAATTGCCAGAAAAATAGCCATCCGGATATAGTATCTCCGGGGCTTCTTGATATTGGGCGCCCCGATAAGGCTTGGCGTTTCTAATCCGGATAGGCTTGTCATAGTCACCGCGCAATCATTACTAAATCAACCCGGTCTACAGGGCCATCACCGGTTGGCTGGCCCAGAGCCCGTACTTCAATTTTATTGTTTTTCACACCCAGGTCCATCAATTTTGATCGAACAGAAAGGGCCCGGCCCAATGAAAGACGCCGTGCCGCACTATTGCTATCCCCGGTCGCGTAGGCGATCAGCTGGACATTCTGTCCCTCATTCTGCAATTGATCGGCAATTGCCTGAATTTCAGCTTCTGCTGAAACTGGAAGCGCTGCTTCGCCAGCGGGAAACAAAATCCGCGTCATGTCACCGGTCGCCCGTGTAATGGGCGCAGGATCTGGTTTCTGTTCGGGAGGCAGGGCCGCAACAACGATTTCTTTTTCTTTCGGCGGCTCTGTTGGTGCTTCTACATTGTTCGATTTTTGGGGCGCCGGGCTAGTTTCTTCCGCTTGGGGTTGCGCATCATCCGTTCCTGCTTGCGGCTGTAAAGGCGCAGTTTCTTTCGGTGTGCCGGTTTCGGTGAGGGGGGCCACCTTTGCAACCGCTTCAGAGACAACATCCTGTTTTACTGCTGCCGCCTCTGCTGCGTTTGGCTGTGAAGAGCCAGACGCCAGGGCCGTATTTTCGGGAACCGTATCAAATTTTTCAGGCGCGCCGGCACCCGGAGCAGCCTCTGCTGTTTCTGTTGGTGGAAGCTTTGCCGGATTAACTGGCGGTACAGGTATTGCTGTTGTCTCGGCCGCCGTTCCTGCGGGTTTACTTGCTGCCGTTTCGGGCAAGGATAATTCGGGCTTAACCCGCGGGGTAACAACCCTCGGCTCAGGGGCCTTTTTCTGTAGACTTGGCGGCACCAGAATGATGACGTTGCTGCCATCTATTATCCGCTGCGGTGCGGTATATTTTGTTTCGGATTTTGGCGCCGGCAAATTAACCTGTACGTTGGACGTGCTCGTGCTTGATATGACGATTGGTTGAGCAGCGACTGCAATGGCCGCACTGGCACCGGTAAGAGAGAGTGTCAGGATAAAAGTATTAAGAAGGTGGCGCGCATTTTCCGCATTATTTTTCATAACTGTCGCTAACCTCCCCAATTACAAATGCAGGATCCCAAAATCCTTTGCACCGATATGACGCCCATCATGGAACTTGCCAATTGATAATGGCAACTTTGCGGCATGACAAACTTCCGGGATATACAATAACTTAGCAGGGGCTCCCTCACAATCCCTTAGTTTTGCGGCAAATTTGACGCAAGTCCAACGCCCGAGGCCTGTGGAAGAGTTTAACTTCAGCTATTTAACGTCCCAATCTAATCTTTCGGAAAATATCCAGCATGGATTTATTGATGCCGCCAGCGGTTGCCAGAATATCGCCTTTTTCCAGCATTTTCTCTCCGCCATCCAGTTGGCTGACCATGGCACCTGCTTCGCGGGCGATAATAATACCGGCAGCCATGTCCCATTCCTTTAAATTCCGCTCCCAGAAACCATCAAAGCGACCCGCTGCAACATAGGCTAGGTCAAGGGACGCAACGCCAAATCGCCGAATACCGGCAGAGACCTCCATGACCGCCGCCACTTCCTTCAGGAATTTGTCATGATCTGCGATACCGGCAAAGGGAATCCCCGTTGCCAGAATGCAATCAGCCATGCTTTTCCGGTTTGAAACCCGAAGGCGGCGGCTGTTCATAAAGGAGCCGACCCCTTTTTCCGCCCAGAAAAGCTCATCACGGATCGGATCAAGAACAATACCGGCAATGATTTCCTTGCCTGCTTTGACCCCGATGGAAATGGCGAAATGAGGTAATCCATGCAAGAAATTGGTGGTCCCATCCAAAGGGTCAATAACCCAACTATGGACACCGTCTTTTGACGGGACAACGCCGCCTTCTTCAAGGATGAAACCAAAGTCCGGCCGTAGCCGGCCCAATTCCTCACGCAATGTCGCTTCGGCCGTCAAATCCGCCTGGCTCACGAAATCAGCAGGGCCTTTACGCGAAACCTGTAAATGCTCGACTTCGTTGAAGTCGCGATTAAGTTTGCGCGCGGCTTTGCGCGCGGAGAGTTCCATTGCGTTGATAAGGGCGGATTTTCTCGCCATAGTATTTTACCTGATTAAATTCCGGGAAAAGGACGGCCCGGCTATTCCGCGCGCTTAAGATATTCTGAAGTTTCCGTATTGACGACGACTTTTTCGCCCGTTCCGCAAAAAGGCGGAACCATGATACGGACACCATTTTCCATGATTGCTGGCTTGTAAGAGGACGCGGCTGTCTGGCCTTTCACTGTCGGCTCGGTCTCTGTGATTTCCAGAATGACCTGTTCGGGCAGAATTACGGTGAGGGGGCTGT
This sequence comes from Sneathiella marina, assembly GCF_023746535.1. Lineage (GTDB taxonomy): Bacteria > Pseudomonadota > Alphaproteobacteria > Sneathiellales > Sneathiellaceae > Sneathiella > Sneathiella marina. Next base: position 1,419,339 of record NZ_CP098747.1, read on the forward strand.
CCTCGTGAAATTCAATTTCAACAGCCATGCCATCCTGAAGATAGACCGCTCGCTCGCCGATCATATCGCTTGAAATGGAAACCTGATCATATGTACTTGTATCCATGAAGGTCAGCATATCGCCATCGGCAAACAGATATTGATGTGGTTTTTGCTCAAGCCGCACCTTCTCAACAGACTCAGAAGCCCGGAACCGTTCATTGAGCTTCGTGCCATCCCGCAAGTTTTTTAGCTCCACTTGAAGATAGGCACCGCCTTTTCCAGGCTGTGTATGCTGAATTTTTACGGCGACCCAAAGACCCCCTTTATGTTCAACCACGTTTCCGGGGCGAATTGCGTTTCCATTTATTTTCATGACTGAACTCTATTTGCTCGACGTTAAATTTCTGGCCGGGACCCTAACAGGTTGCGATTACCTTATCAATCATGCGATTGAAATCTCGGACCGCCTGTTTCGGGCCAGCCTTGTAGTTCCAGACGCCGGCAGACACGGAAAGAAAATCCGCCCCATTTTTAACCAGCGCCGGTGCGTTTTCCACGGTTATGCCGCCGATGGCAACACAAGGTGTTTCGATAAGCCCGGAACACCAGCTGAGAATGTCAACATCGGCGCGGGTCGTCTCATCTTTGGTGGTTGACGGGAAAAAAGCGCCGAAGGCCACATAATCCGCCCCATTTTCCGCCGCTTGCATGGCCAGGTGCTTGGAATTTTTACAGGTTACACCAACAATGGCATTTGCCCCAACAATCTCCCGGGCTGCCTTGAACGGCATGTCATCTTGCCCGATATGAACACCATCGGCGCCCAACTCACGAGCCAATTGCGGGTCATCATTCAATAAAAAAGCGACATTAGCCGCCTGGGCAAGTGGCATCAAACGCTTTGCGGCCGTAACAATTTCATCCCGCGGGCGATCTTTCAGCCTGAGCTGGAAGCAGGCGACATCTCCGCCTTCCAGTGCTTCCTTGAAGGCTGTTTCAAAGCTGTCCAAATCGATCTCTGCGGGGGAGATTAAATAGAGCCGAGTGGGTATTCTTTCCGGTAATTCCTGGCCTTGCATTGACGTCGACCTATTCCATTCCCGCGTTATATTCACCGTCGCGAGCGGCACTCGTTAGCTTCGCCCGGTGCAGAAAAGCAGCTTGGGCCGCAGCAACATTCTCTGGCTTTCCTTGCCATGCAGCCAAGGCTGAGCTTTGTAACGCGCGCCCATATGAATAGCTGATTTCCCACGGCTGTTTGCCCTGCTGGTTCATGACGTTCAGATTTTCCGTTGCCTGCTGTTCAGATTGCCCGCCGGACAGAAAAACGATCCCGGGAACTGCGGAGGGAACCGCTTGCGAGAAACAATACAGGGTTTTATCAGAAATTTCTTCGGCACCAGCTTGCTCCTGACAGTCGGCGCCTGAAATCACCATATTGGGTTTGAGAAGCATTTGCTCCAACACAACGCGTTGCTTGTACAGCTCATCGAAAACAGATTTCAAGGTTGTTTCGGTTACCGCATAGCATTCGTCAATATTGTGATCACCGTCCATCAGAACCTCCGGTTCAACGATGGGGACAATATTAGCTTCCTGGCACAAGGCAGCATAACGGGCGAGGGCATGGGCATTTGTATCAATACAATATTGGCTTGGCGCGCCATCCTTAATTGCGATCACGGCACGCCATTTCGCAAATCTGGCACCGAGTGAATAATATTCGGAGAGGCGCTCCCGTAATCCATCCAAACCTTCGGTGACCAACTCGCCATTTGAAAAGGCGAGGGGCTTTGCGCCCATATCTACTTTAATCCCCGGAATAATACCGTTGGCTTTGAGTAGTTCGGGGAAGGGTGTTCCCGTGCCTGAGGATTGACGAAGTGTTTCGTCATATAAAATGACACCGCTGATATAATCCGATGCGCCGGTCGCCGTGAAAAGTAATTCACGATAATCGCGCCGACTGTCTTCGGTACTCGCGGTACCAATACTATCAAGCCGTTTTTTGATGGTCCCGGTGCTTTCATCAGCCGCCAGGATACCTTTGCTCGGGGCAACCAATGCCAAGGCAACATCTTCCATATCAAGATCACTCATGATCTCTTCCTTTTTTCGTTTGTTTAGGCCGGGTCACTATCGAGGGCGAGAACACCTGGCAAGTCTTTGCCTTCCATCCATTCGAGAAAGGCACCGCCCGCTGTTGAAATATACGTAAATCCGTCGGTCACCCCAGCCTTGGCCAACGCCGACACCGTATCGCCGCCACCTGCTACAGATATGAGTGTTCCATTTCGGGTCAAGGCTTCCGCCGCCCGCGCAACTGCAATGGTTCCATCGCCAAAAGGATCAATTTCAAAAGCGCCAAGCGGGCCGTTCCATATCAGTGTTTTCGTATTCTTAAGGCGATCTTCCAACAGCGATGCAGAAGCTGGTGCGATATCCAGGATCATTTCGTCTGACTGAACATTTTCAACAGACGCCGTTCTATTAGCCGCGCCTGCTTTAAATTCCTTGGCGAGAACGGCAAATTCTGGCAACAGGATTTCGCACCCGATTTTTTCTGCCTTGGAGAGAATTTCGTTGGCCGTGTCCGCGAGATCATGTTCACAAAGCGAGGCGCCAACATCAACGCCTTTGGCATTGAGAAACGTATTGGCCATGCCGCCGCCGATTACCAGGCAATCGACCTTTTCAATTAAATTGAAAAGCAGATCGAGTTTTGTTGAAATTTTTGCCCCGCCGACAATTGCCATAACAGGTCGCAATGGATTCTCAAGCGCAGAAGAAAGAGCGGTTAGCTCCGCCTCAAGGTTTAGGCCCGCATATGCAGGCAAAATATGCGCGATGGCTTCCGTTGATGCATGGGCCCGGTGGGAACATGAAAAAGCATCATTGACGTAAACATCACCGTTTTTCGCCAGTTCTTGGGCAAATGCATCCTCATTTGCTTCTTCGCCGGCATGGTAGCGGACATTTTCAAGAAGTATGACACTTCCTTCTGGAAAATCTCGAACTTTCCTGTGTGTATCTGCTCCAATGCAATCTTCAACGAACTCGACGGGCGATCCGAGATGCCGTGCGAGGCCCGCGGCAATAGGACGGAGCGACATTTCCGGAACCGGCTTGCCCTTGGGGCGACCAAAATGGCTTAGCAATACGATTTTAGCGCCTTTGGCTTTTAATTCCTGAAGGGTCGGTACAATTCGTTCGATGCGGGTAAAATCAGAAATTTCTCCATCTACCATGGGTACATTCAGATCTACCCGGACAAGAACAGTCTTGCCGTTCGCGTCCAGATCATCGAATGTCTTGAAACCGACCATCCTATCTAACTCCGTATTCTACTTGTATTTAGCTGGCGTTTGACATGGCAATAGCTGTATCACCCATGCGGTTTGAGAAACCCCATTCGTTGTCGTACCAGCTCAAAACCCGAACAAATGTCCCTTCGATGACTTGCGTCTGCGTAAGGTCAAAAGAAGAGCTTGCAGGATGATGGTTGAAGTCCATTGACACCAATGGCTCGCTATTGGCGTCCAGCACGCCTTTGAGGCGGCCATTCGCAGCCTCAACGATTGCTGCATTGACTTCTTCAACGGAAGTTGACCGACCGGCAACAAAGGTGAGATCGATCATTGACACGTTCGGCGTTGGAACCCGCACAGATGTACCATCAAGTTTTCCGGCCAGTTCAGGAAGAACCAAGCCGACAGCCTTTGCGGCGCCTGTAGAGGTTGGGATAATTGACATGCCGGCTGCGCGCGCGCGGCGCATGTCGGAATGAAGAGTATCAAGAACAGGCTGGTCGCCGGTGAAGGCATGAACCGTTGTCATGAAGCCATGAACCAGTCCGACGGAATCATTCAAAACCTGGGCGACAGGCGCCAGGCAATTTGTCGTACAGGACGCGTTTGAAACAACTGTGTGCTCTGCTTTCAGCTGATCATGATTGACACCGAATACAACTGTCAGGTCTGCTTCAGCACCGGGTGCCGAGATGAGAACTTTTTTTGCGCCGGCAGCCAAATGAGCTGCGGCCTTGTCGCGTTGTGTAAAAATGCCGGTGCATTCAAAGGCGATATCTACACCTAGCTCACCCCAGGGTAAGTCTGCGGGATTGCGTTCTGCGCTTACCTTGATAGGACCGCGCCCCAGATCGATACTGTCACCGGACACCGTGACGGTTCCCGGGAACCGGCCGTGAACACTATCGTAGCGAAGAAGATGTGCATTGGCTTCCACAGAACCGAGATCGTTGATGCCGACGACATCGATATCGGTGCGCCCACTTTCATAGATCGCCCGTAAAATATTTCGCCCAATACGTCCAAAACCATTGATTGCTACACGAACAGTCATCTTATTCTTACTCCTTATGTCGACAAGCGATCACGTGACCGCCCGTAACTGAATTAAAGTCTTTCCTTTGCAGCGGCAACAATCGCCTCTGCAGTAATGCCGAAATGCTTGTAAAGATCTTCGGCGGGCGCGCTTGCTCCGAAGCTGTCAATGCCGATGAAACCGCCGTCAAGGCCGGTATATTTTTGCCAGCCCATGGAGCAGGCCGCTTCTACCGCAATCTTAACGGTTCCCGGCCCGAGAGTTTCGGTCTTATAAGACATATCCTGAGCATCAAAAAGTTCCCAGCACGGCATGGATACAACACGCGTTCCGATACCTTCTGCCTCAAGTTTCTTCTGGGCCTCTACAGCGATTGTAACCTCAGAGCCTGTAGCAATAAGCGTGACTTTCGCCTCGATATTCGCAGCCGAAAGCTCGTAACCGCCCTTGGCGGACAAGTTCTCCTCCGTATGTGCAAGGCGCAAAAGCGGCAGGCCTTGGCGGCTCAATGACAACACGGAAGGTGTTGATTTTGCCTCAAGCGACAATTGCCAGCATTCCGCCGTTTCTACAGCATCGGCGGGGCGGAAGACGTTAAGATTAGGAATGGCACGTAACGAGGCCATATGTTCAACAGGCTGATGGGTTGGCCCGTCTTCTCCCAAACCAATTGAATCATGTGTCATGACGTAGATGACACGAAGACCCATCAGGGCCGAAAGCCGGATGGCGGGGCGGGCATAATCAGTGAACACCATAAAGGTTCCACCATAGGGAATAAATCCGCCATGCAGGGCAATACCGTTCATGAAGGCTGCCATGCCAAATTCCCGCACACCGTAATAAACGTAGCGACCGGAGAAATCCTCAGGTGTTACCGGCAACATATGCGAGGTCTTCGTCAGATTTGATCCTGTTAGATCCGCCGATCCGCCGATCGTTTCAGCGATATGCTCGTTGATTACATTCAGCGCTTCCTGGCTGGATTTACGCGACGCCCAACCGGGTGCTGTGTCACTCAACGTTTGCTTATATGCCGCAATGGTGTCGTGAAAATCGGCGGGTATTTCGCCGGATTGGCCGGTTTCGAAGGCCTGGCGGATATCTGCACTCTGCGCGTTGAGATTTTCTTCCCAGGCAGCCGACAAACGAGCGCCTTTGGTTCCAACGGTCCGCCAGCAATCCAGTATCTCGACTGGCACATCAAATGCGGCATGAGGCCAGTTTAGCTGTTTGCGTGTAAGCTCAATTTCATCATTGCCCAGCGGTGCGCCATGAGCGGAAGCCGTTCCTTGTTTATTAGGTGCGCCATATCCGATTGTCGTCCTGCAGGCGATCATCGACGGCTTGTTGGTCTTGCGCGCGGCATCAATTGCTTTTTCAATTTGTTCGGCATCATGACCATCGATAGTTTGCACGTCCCAGCCAGCAGCTTCGAACCGCTTGCCCTGGTCATCTGAAACCGCCAGGTCTGTCGCGCCATCGATGCTGATGGAGTTGTCATCCCATAACAGCACAAGCTTGCTGAGGCCCAAATGGCCGGCAAAGGAAATCGCTTCGTGACTAATTCCCTCCATCAGGCAGCCATCTCCCGCGATGACGTAGGTATAATGATCTACCAGGGTGTTAAAACGCTCTGCCAACATCCGTTCCGCGAGCGCCATTCCGACAGCGGTTGCCAGACCCTGGCCCAAAGGACCCGTTGTCGTTTCAATACCATCCGCATGTCCGTATTCGGGATGGCCCGCGGTTTTTGATCCTAATTGCCGAAAATTCCGGATCTCATCAAGTGTAAGGTCTTTATATCCCGTCAGGTGAAGGAGGGAGTAAAGTAAGCTGGAGCCATGTCCTGCGGAGAGAACAAATCGGTCGCGATCCGGCCAATTGGGCTTTGCCGGGTCAAATTTCAAAAATTTTGAATAAAGGACAGTTGCCACGTCAGCCATTCCCATGGGCATGCCGGGATGTCCGGAGTTTGCTTTTTGCACAGCTTCCATGGAAAGAGCACGAATGGCATTGGCCATATCGTTATGTTTTGACGAATTCGCAGACGGCGTAAGCCCGGAGTTGTTCATAGTTGGCTCATCTTTGTTCCACCAGCCACTAAATATGTTCCTTCAACATTAATTTACCACCAGAACAGGAGGTAAATTCCGTTGCGTATATTGCTGGTGCCCATTGAGGGTTTAGTTACAATTTGCATCCGTGATTTGGGTAAATCCGGTTAGTATGGCAAGCAAAAAACATGCATTGTCCAAACAACAAGATCCACCGGCCTCCAGATGGCACTTTTGGAATCGTGCGGAAGATGCCGCCCAAACTTCTTTTCGTCAACTGCTTAGTTGCCGGTGACACCCGGAATCCCAATAAAAAGGCCACAACCAATTATGTTGACGGGCCTTATGGCAAAATCGTATTGTGGAATATGAGGGATATCACGTAAGTGATGCTAACCAATGTAAAAATACAGGGCGGGGGGCAAGCAGATTAGCGAATCAAGATTAGACGCTGCTTTATCGCGATTGGAGAAGGCGGCTGCAGCCGCTATAGATGATCGCAATCAGGGTAGTTTCGATATGGGAGCCGACCAAGCGACAGCTGGTTTGCAAGCCGAAAATGCTGCATTGAGAGAAGAGCTCAAAGCAATGACCGAGAAATACGAAACGCTGGAGCGGACAGCCGATACTATTTCCGGGCGCCTCGATAATTCCATCAATGAACTGACCGCGATTTTGGAGCAATAAACCATGGCATCTTTGACAGTTAAGGTAAATGGCCGGGCATATCCAATTGTCTGCGGAGACGGCGAAGAAGAGCATTTGGAATATCTTGCGGAATTTGTAGACAAGAAGGTTCAGGATTTGTCGGAGTCCATTTCCAATGCGAGTGAAGGTCAATTATTGTTGATGGCGTCGTTACTTATTGCTGATGACTTATCCCAAGCCTATGAAACTGTCGAAAAATTACGCGAGGAAGCAGGCGGGACAAATACAGATATGTTGGCTGAAAAAATTGAAGCTATTGCAGATCGCCTGGAAAGCGCTTAAGTAGAGCCTCAGAGCTGCACTGGCTTGTGCGTTTGATGAATGATATCCTGGGGCCAATAACGAAATCCTGGGAGCTGTTCCCTGACTGGACCCTGGTCCTAACATATCGGCGCCCACCTGACTTGTCAGGCCACGGTGATTTCCACGCATCGACGGCTATGTTGGTGCAGCTTTTATTTTCTAGTATATCTTTGATAGAAATCATACCAAGTGACATCGCAAGCCTCTCAAAAACAGGTCCAGCGTGGACATGCCCAGAAAATACGGGATGGCTTGTCAGTGGCGGATGCTGCGTCTCTGGCGGCCGATAATTTCCTTCACGCTTTTCCGCCTTCCAAAAATGAAACCCTGTCCCTTTATTGGCCCATCGGTTCGGAGTTAGATACCCGACCTCTCTTGATCAAACTTCACGAAGCGGGCGTCACTTGTGCTTTGCCGGTTATAGAGAAAAAAAATCATCCACTGTTCTTTCGGTGCTGGGACCCGGAAATGATTTTGCAGCCGGGCCCCTTCAAAGTTCCCGTTCCTCCGGAAACCGCAGAAACGGTAATGCCCGATGTTGTAATCACGCCTTTACTTGCCTTTGATGCAGCAGGCTATAGACTGGGATATGGCGGTGGTTTTTACGATAGAACGCTTGAGAAATTACGTAGAAATTCCAGGTGCAAAGCCATAGGGTTCGGATATGTCGGTCAGGAGGTTGAGACAGTCGCGACTGATCAATATGACCAGCAGCTTGATGCTATGGTGACAGAAAGAGACGTTAGGATATTTACGTGAAGTTTGCATATTTCGGTGACGTAGTTGGACGATCCGGTCGAGAGGTCTTGATCGAAAGATTGCCTGAGATACGAAAGAGACTCGACCTTGATTTTGTCGTGGTTAATGGTGAGAATGCGGCGGCGGGCTTCGGTATAACAGAAAAAATATCCGAGGAATTTTACGCTGCCGGTACGGATTGCATTGTCCTTGGCAATCATAGTTTTGATCAAAAGGAAATAATGCCGTACCTGGAAAAGGATGCCAGAATTCTGCGGCCGGTAAATTATCCGGCTGGCACACCCGGTCGAGGCTTTAGTGGTTTTAAAACGCGCAATGGCAAGACAATTCTTGTCATTCAAGTCATGGCGCGGCTTTTCATGGATCCGCTGGATGATCCGTTTGCTGCCGTTGATAAAATTCTTGCTGCCAACCCGCTTGGTAAAAAATTTGATGCCATATTGGTTGATATACATGGTGAGATAACGTCTGAAAAAATGGCAATGGGGCAATTCTGCGATGGTCGGGCGTCCCTCGTCGTTGGAAGCCATACACATGTGCCGACTGCAGATGCACAGATCTTTCCCGGCGGCACAGCTTATCAGACCGATGCGGGGATGTGCGGTGACTATAACTCGGTGATTGGCATGGATAAGGAGGAACCCTTGCGGCGCTTTACCAGAAAAATTTCAGGGGGAAGATTTACGCCGGCTTTGGGGGCAGGGACGGCATGTGGTGTCTTCGTCGCAACAAATGATAAAACCGGTCTTGCCCAGATGGTTTCACCGATCCGGGTTGGCGGCCGTTTAATGGAAATCTGGCCGGAATTAAGCTAGTTATACAACTTCGTTAAAAACCGCGTGCCTCTGGAGGACGGATCGGTTACAAACGGCAATACCAGTATACATGCATCAAAAATAAGAGACGGAATATGGCGGGACATTCACAATTCAAGAACATTATGCATCGCAAGGGCGCGCAGGATAAAAAGCGGGCGAAGATTTTTGCAAAGCATATCCGCGAGCTGACGGTTGCAGCAAAATCCGGCCTGCCTGATCCGAGCATGAACCCGCGTTTGCGGACGGCCATTGCGGCAGCACGCAGTGATAATATGCCCAAGGATAATATAGACCGGGCCATCAAACGTGCCTCAGGCGAAGGCGACGGTGAAGTCTATGAGGAAATTCGCTACGAAGGCTATGGCCCGGGTGGTATCGCGGTTATTGTTGAAACCTTGACGGACAATAAAAACCGGACGGCGGCAGAAGTTCGCTCCGCTTTCTCTAAATCCGGCGGTGCCCTTGGGGAAACCGGATCAGTTTCCTTTATGTTTGACCATGTCGGGCAGGTTGTCTTTGACGCCGCAGAAATTGATGGCGATGATATCTTTGAAGTGGCCCTGGAGGCTGGCGCAGATAATGTTGAAAGCGACGATCAAATCCATGAAATCACCTGTGCGTTAGAAGATTTCAACGATGTGAGAGATGCGCTGGAAGAAAAATTTGGCGAACCGCAAGAAGCCGGCATAATCTGGAAGGCGCAAAATACCATCCCTGTGGAAACGGAAGAAAAAGCAAACTCGGTTTTCAAGCTGGTTGATGTATTAGAAGATAATGACGACGTTCAGAAAGTTTCGGCGAATTTTGACATTCCGGCCGACATAATGGAAAAACTCGGCGACTAGTCTCTGAAAGGAAAATCGTCAGGCATGCGTTTATTGGGCCTTGATCCAGGACTTCGCCATACCGGGTGGGGGATCATAGAAGTGGAAGGCAACAGTCTTCGCCATCTCGGCAATGGGGCTGTTGCTTCTGATGGAACCCTTGGCCTATCTGAGAGGCTGGTGCAGCTTTATGACGGTATCAATCAGGTAATTATCGACTGGCAGCCGACGGAGGCAGCCGTTGAGGAAACTTTTGTGAACAAAAACCCGGTTTCTACCTTGAAACTCGGGCAGGCGAGGGGGATTGCCTTGCTGGTTCCATCGTTGCACGGTCTGGCTGTTGAAGAATATGCGCCTAACAAGATCAAGAAATCTGTTGTCGGGGCCGGCCACGCCGGTAAGCATCAAATTCATGCAATGGTTGGCATGCTTTTACCCGGATGCAAGATTTCCAACGAGCATGCGGCGGATGCCCTGGCGGTTGCCATTTGTCATGCTCATTATGCGGGAAGCAATCGCAGCCTAAAGAAAGCGACAATGATGGTAGGGCGCTCAACATGATTGCAAAGCTTACCGGAAAACTAGATAGCACCGGCGAGGATTGGGTGATCATTGATGTCGGGGGCGTCGGCTATGTGGTTTTTTGCTCTGGCCGGACATTGAGAGCATTACCGGAAAAGGGCGGCATTGTAAGCTTGCATATCGAAACCCACGTCCGTGAAGATCATATTCATCTTTATGGCTTTCAGGAAGTGGCCGAACGGTCATGGTTTTTGTTGTTACAGACTGTCCAGGGTGTGGGCGCGAAAGTCGCGCTTGCTGTTCTTTCTCTGTATGGCAGTGAGGAGCTAACACAAATAATAGCTGCAGGTGATAAAACCGCGCTGACCCGGGTGACCGGCGTCGGCCCGAAAGTTGCCGGACGGGTGACGGCGGAGCTGAAAGATAAAGTCGCGAAAATGGATCTGGGCCCCGTCGCATTTGCCGCTGAAGTTTCAACATCTGCAAATCCGGGAGGAAAGGCAACGCAAGCAGCGGCAGGGGATGCTGTTTCTGCGTTGGTTAATCTTGGATACGGGCGAGCAGATGCCTTTGGGGCGGTGGCTTCCGCCGCACGGGCCCTCGGGCCGGAGGCAACGGTTGAAGCGCTGATCACGGCAGGATTGAAGGAGCTCGCTGCATGACTGAAGAGCGTCTGGTGGGGGCCGGCCAAGGAGAACAAGATCTGGTGGAAAGTCAGTTTCGCCCCCAGGTTTTAGAAGATTTTATCGGTCAAAAACAAGTGCGGGAAAACCTGGGTATTTTCATTCAGGCTGCAAAAACCCGCGGTGAAGCGCTTGATCACGTTATGTTTTTTGGGCCGCCGGGCTTGGGGAAAACCACCCTGTCGCAGATTGTCGCCCGAGAACTGGGTGTAAGTTTCAGGGCGACGGCTGGCCCCGTTATCACGAAAGCAGGTGACCTGGCAGCATTGCTTACTAACCTTGAGGAAAATGACGTTCTCTTTATCGATGAAATCCATCGCTTGAGTCCCGCGGTCGAAGAAATATTGTATCCTGCCATGGAAGATTTTCATCTGGATCTGATTATTGGCGAAGGACCTTCGGCCAGGTCCGTTCGTATTGATTTGCCGCCCTTTACCCTGGTTGGGGCGACCACGCGTTCGGGGTTGATTACAACGCCCCTTCGGGAACGATTTGGTATTCCGTTGCGGATGAATTTCTACGAGCCAGATGAATTGAAGCTTATTGTTGCCCGTGGTGCCCGTGTGTTGGGTGTAAATCTAAGTGAAGACGGTGCCATCGAAATTGCTAATCGCAGCCGCGGAACTCCGCGTGTAGCCGGGCGATTGCTCCGCCGGGTGCGCGATTTTGCGTCGGTTGCCGGTGCGGATTTGGTTGATGCTGTCAAAGCCGATGCTGCCCTCAATCGCCTGGAAGTGGACAAAAGAGGCTTGGATGCAATGGACAGGCGCTATCTGGGGCGGATCGCCCATGATTTTGGGGGCGGGCCAGTTGGCGTTGAAACCTTATCTGCGGCTTTGTCCGAACCTCGAGATGCCATCGAGGATATCATTGAGCCTTATTTGATCCAGCAAGGCTTTTTACAAAGAACGCCGCGGGGCCGTCTATTGACGAAAGCAGCCTTTGACCATCTCGGCCTAGCTTTTCCCAAGGAAATAAGCGCGCAGCTTAATCTCATTGAAGAAGACACTCGTGATGACTGAGGAACGGATGTTGGGGAAGTTTGTCACAGAGGATAAAACTGTCCGTCATGTTTTTCCGGTCCAGATCTACTGGGAAGATACGGATGCGGGCGGGATTGTCTACTATGCCAACTATTTGAAATTTACGGAACGGGCGCGAACGGACATGCTGCGCGGTCTTGGTATTAATCAACAGCAAATGATGGTTGAAGAGGGCGCCAATTTCGTTGTTCGGGCCTGCGGCATTGAATATTTCCGTCCGGCGCGGATGGATGATCAGCTGGATATTTTGACGACGCTTACCGATTTGCGAGGGGCCTCGCTGCATATGCAACAGGATATTCGATTAGGCAGTGACATTATTGTGACAACAAAGGTGCGTGTCGCCTGTTTGGGGGGTAGCGGAAGGCCTCAGCGTCTTTCTTCTGCCATAAATGATAAGTTTAATGCAATATTAGGATCTTCGGAAGATTTTGCGCATTCTTTAGCCAGGGAAGACTAAATGGAAAACGAAACGATTGTCGTTACCCAAGAATTGGGAGGCGCCGCACATGATTTATCTATGATCGGTCTGTTTTTACAGGCCGATATTGTTGTTCAGATAGTGATGATTGTTCTAATACTTGCTTCGTTTTGGAGTTGGGCGATTATTATTGATAAATCCTTGCGGTTTCGTCGATTGAGCACAGATTGTGACGACTTTGAAAATGAATTTTGGGCTGGCGGTAATCTGGAAGATTTATACCGTCGCGTTGGACCGAGCCCCGATAATCCCCTGGCAATGTTGTTCGCGGCCGCAATGAAAGAATGGTCCCGCTCAACCGAAAAAGGCATCGACAAGCATTCTCATACAGGCTTGCAAGCGCGAATTCATCAGGTTATGCGGGTCACCATTGATCGCGAAGTAGAGCGGCTTGAAAAATATTTGGGCTTTTTGGCTACAGTCGGATCCACGGCAACTTTTCTAGGTTTGTTTGGGACTGTTTGGGGCATAATGAATAGCTTCCAGTCTATTGCCGCAACGCGTGATACCAGTTTGGCGGTCGTTGCACCGGGCATTGCCGAAGCACTTTTCGCAACCGCCTTGGGGTTGGTCGCCGCTATCCCGGCTGTTGTGGCCTACAATAAATTTTCCAATGATTTACAAAGAATTATTACTCGCCTTGAAGGGTTCGCCGGAGAATTTTCAGCGATCCTGTCGCGTCAGTTAGACCAGGGCGACTAATTATGGATAATAACCATTTCACAGCCTTTACCGGCAAGGGGCGCCGGCGTCGCCATCAACAGATGTCTGAAATCAATGTGACACCCTTTGTCGATGTCATGCTGGTTTTGCTTATTGTTTTTATGGTGACGGCGCCTTTGTTGACAGTTGGCGTCCCGCTGGATTTACCCAATACCAAATCGACGACGGTTCAGGGAAATGACGAGCCACTGGTTATCAGCGTCGATAGTGCAGGGCTGGTGTATCTGGAAGATACGGTTATTGAATTGGAAAATCTTGTTCCGAAATTACAGGCCGTTACCGGTGCAAAGCAAGATCAACGGATTTTCGTACGGGGTGACACCAATGTAGCCTATGGGCGCGTCCTGCAGGTTATGGGTGAAATTCAAAGCGCTGGCTTTAAACGGGTTGCGATGGTGTCGTCGAGTAAACCCGATACCAAAGCCGATACACAAAAAGATAAAAAGCAGTAAGGGATCTTTTTTAGGATGAGGGTGTCTGCGCTAACATCGGCTGTGTTGCATATGCTGATCCTCGTGATCATGTATACCGGCTTGCCGTTATTTACGGACCCGAAGATATATGAACAATCGGCAATCATTGAAGTTGAAATCGTTGATATTGCGGATATCACCAATTTGCCTGATCCCGCACCTGAGCCAAAGCCGGAACCAAAGCCAGAACCCGAGCCAAAGCCGGAACCAAAGCCCGAGCCAAAGTCGGAACCAAAACCGGAGCTCGAACCCGAACCCGAGCCGGCTCCAGAGCCCGAGCCCGCACCTGAACCTGAACCTGAGCCAGAGCCGGAACCCGCACCAGAGCCAGAACCGGAACCTGCCCCCAAAGTGGTGCAGCCGGTACCGACACCCAAAGTAAAACCGAAACCAAAACCCAAGCCGAAGCCGGTCGAGCCTAAGAAACCCGAGCCAAAACCAGAAGCGAAACCGAAGAAAAAAACATTTGATTTGAAGCAAATGAAGGCGCTTTTGGATAAGAAGAAAAAAGAGCAGGCGGCGAGCCAGCCGAAGGAAACTGACACAAAAAAGACAAATTCCACTGAAAAAGTGCGGAATTCATCGACCAAGGCTTCAGATGCCTCGCTGCCGATGACGCTAGGGGATAAGGATGCTTTGAGACAGCAGGTCCAGAGATGCTGGAGCCCGCCACTTGGAGCTGCGGATGCAGAAGGCCTGATTGTGACGTTGGATATAAAATTAAATAAGGACGGCACATTGATTGGTTCTCCAATTATTGCTAATGGTTCATCAATAAAAAGCGACGTCCATCGTGTTGCTGCCGAAAGCGCGGTCCGGGCAGTTTTACAATGTGGTCCCTATAAATTACCGCTGGAAAAATATGAAAGCTGGCGGGAAGTGAAGATGAATTTCGATCCGAAGGATATGTTCAGGTAATGGGAATTGTGATGATTAAAACTCTACGTAGATCTTCTGTTTTCCTGGCTGCATTAGCCCTGCTGCTTGCTTGTTCAAGTGCGGCGAGAGCCGAGCTTGTCATTGATATTACGCAAGGTAACATCAAGCCCCTGCCAATCGCCGTTACAGATCTCTATAGCCAAACGGAAACGACGGCTAAAATCGGGAAGCAGATAGCTGAGGTTATCCGCGCCGATCTCGAACGATCTGGCCTTTTCAAACCCATTGACCAACGCGCATTCTTGCAAAAACCAGTCGATTTGCAGGTTATTCCGGTTTTTGCCAATTGGCGGAAGATAAATGCGCAAGCGCTTTCTACCGGATTGGTGCGTGCGCTGGGGGACGGGCAGATTAATGTTCAGTTCCGGTTATGGGATGTTTTGGCTGATACGCATATTGATAGCGGACAACTGACCGGACCACCGTCGAGCTGGCGTGAAATGGCCCATCGAATTGCTGATGTTATTTACAAGCGTCTCACAGGCGAGCAGGGATATTTCAATACCAAAGTTGTCTACGTGTCGGAGTCAGGCCCTGCAGATCGCCGGATCAAGCGCCTTGCCATAATGGATCAGGATGGCGAAAATCATAAATTTCTTACGGATGGTAAAAATCTGGTTTTAACGCCTCGATTTTCACCAACACCAAGTTCAACCGAAATAACGTATCTTTCGTATTTCAATAATAAGCCTCGCGTTTATCTTTTTAACATTGATACCGGCCAGCAGGAGATCCTCGGCGAGTTCCCAGGCATGACATTTGCGCCACGGTTTTCACCATCGGGAAATCAGGTTGTCATGAGCATGGCAAAAGATGGAAATACTGAAATATATATCATGGATTTGCGAACCCGGGAAATTAAGCGATTGACCAATCATCTAGGGATTGACACGGCTCCGTCCTTCTCTCCCGATGGGACTCAAATCGTTTTTGAATCGGACCGTGGTGGCCGCCAACAGATCTATACAATGAACACTGACGGCTCAAATGTGAAGCGGATCAGCTTCGGTAGTGGCAATTATGGCACACCTGTATGGTCGCCTCGCGGTGATTTGATTGCTTTTACCAAATTTACTGGGGGCCAATTCTCCATAGGCGTTATGCGGACTGATGGTTCGCAGGAACGCATTTTGACTGAAGGTTTCCATAATGAGGGGCCTACCTGGGCGCCAAATGGGCGTGTTTTGATGTTTTTCAGACAAATTCCGGGAAAAAATGACGGCACAGGCGATAAAGTTAGCTTGTGGTCTATAGATTTAACGGGATATAACGAACGGGAGGTTATCTCACCGCGTGACGGATCGGATCCGGCATGGTCGCCGTTGTTTTAATCCGGCGATTGTCTTTGCTGTTCGGCTTGAACAGGTGAGGGCGAAACAGTATAGTTTGCGAAAGCAAAATTCAGGGGGATTATCTTTGTATAATTCGCATAGATACACAGTGTATCCGTGTTTTATTTAAGATACCCAAAGTTCAATGATTTCCAGAGGATGGGAGTTAAGTAAATGCGGTTCAATTTAGGTCTTAAAACCTTAAGTATATTCACAGCTTTAGTACTCGTTGCTGCCTGTGAAACAGCACCAACAGAAACAGGTGATAGTGCCGGTGGGGGCGCAACAACCCAGACCAGCGGAACATCAGGTTCTTCAACAACAGTAACTGTAACAGAAACAACGCGCGTTCAGCCAGGCAGTCAGGAAGATCTTGTCCTGAATGTTGGCGATCGGGTGTTCTTCGGTTTCGACAAATATGACCTTTCCGATGAAGCGCAAGCGACATTGCAGCGTCAGGCAGCGTGGCTTAACGCCAATCCTGCGGTTACCCTTCTGATCGAAGGCAACACAGACGAACGCGGTACCAGAGAATACAACCTGGCGCTCGGCGAACGCCGGGCAACTGCAGTTGTGAATTACCTCGTTACTCTTGGTATTTCATCGGGTCGGCTTTCCACGATCTCTTATGGTAAGGAACGGCCTGTCGCACTTGGACATAACGAAGCTGCTTGGGCGCAAAATCGTCGCTCTGTATCTGTCGTAAACTAAGCGCGATATATAGATTAATAGACGCCCGCTGCCGCGCTAACATGTTAGCGACGACGGTGGGCGTTTCTTATTTGATGGCCGTGTAATTGGCAATGAGCATCAAATTTTCTTAAAAATCATAAAAATGCCAATATTCATGGCCAGTTTGTAGGCGGCAATGGAAAGTCTTATCTTTTACCTGAGGGCAGAGAAGAGGGCGAGCGAGTGACAAAAAACATCCTATTTGGAACAGGCATTCGTATCCTGCGGGTCTGTCAACCGGTGAAAACCGTATCTAGATGTCTTGTGGCAGTTTCTATTCTTTTCGCCACCACAACTTTATCCTTTGCACAGAGCAGTGAAGTACAGGCTCTCATAGATCGTATCAACCGGCTGGAACTCGACCTTAATGATGTTCAACGTCAGCTTTATAATGGGACGCCACCGCCACCGCGTCCCCAAGCAGCACCCTCGACAAGCGCACCTTCAACATTAGGAACTACCGGCAATACCAGCGGGTTGGCCTTGTTAACGGGCCGTATTTCTGCCATTGAGGATGAACAGCGCCGCTTAACGGGCGCCCAGGAAGAAACCCTGTTTAAAATTGATCAGGTAAAGAACCGCCTCGACAAACTGGTAAAAGATGTTGATTTCAGATTAACGGCAATAGAACGGCAACTCGGCGGCGGGGCCGGAACAGCAGTTCTCGTGCCACCTCAGGGGCAGACGGGTAACACTGCCGCTACATCGAATACTGTTGTTATAGATAGTGGGTCTGTACCGGAAGGCAGCAAGGTTCTTGGTACGGTGGCGGCACCGACGACGGCTGGCGGGGGTACTGCGAATAATACCGCTGCTTCCACCGCGGCAGCTGGCGTAGCGACAGCAGCAGTCGTTGGAAATTTACCGGCGGGAAGTCCGTCAGAACAATATAACTATGCAATTTCACTTGTTCGTGCGGGGGAATACGATCAGGCTGAAGCGGCATTTTCCGAGTTTTTACAGCAGCATAAAGATCACGACCTTGCAGGAAACGCCCAATATTGGTTGGGAGAAACATTTTATGTGCGCGGGGATTACCCCAATGCGGCTTCTGCCTTCTTTGAAGGGTATGAAACCTATCCAGACAATTCAAAAGCTGCTGATAACTTGCTGAAGCTCGCCATGACATTGGGCCGCATGGACCAAAAAGAAGAAGCCTGTGCAACATTTGCCCAAATTGACAAGCAGTTTAATACGTTACCAGCTCGTCTCGTTCGGTCAATAAATAGAGAGAAGCAGAAGTTAGAGTGTTCCGGCTAACTGGCGTATAATTCTGTTTATGGCGGAATCTACTTTACAGCAAAGATTTAATCAAAAACTGGACAGCCTCATCGGGCTGGCCCGGGAAAGACGGCTGGCAGTAGCCGTTTCAGGCGGGTCGGACAGCATGGCGCTGGCCTTGCTTGCCCGACACTGGGCAGCTGAAAATTCAGTTGATCTTGAAATTTTGACGGTGGATCACGGATTGCGACCGGCTTCGAAACAAGAAGCGGTCACTGTTGGGGGGTGGATGAAGCTCCTTGATTTACCCCATGCATCTCTTGTTTGGGACGGTCCGCATCCAACTTCAGGAATACAAAACGCAGCGCGGGAAGCGAGATATCGTTTGATGGCCGCATATTGCAAGGCGCGGAATATTCAGGTTCTTTTGCTAGGACATCAACTCGAGGATCAACTGGAAACTTTCCTGATGCGGTTCTCCAAGGGTAGCGGGCTGGAAGGGCTCGCTTCCATGAGAGAGGAAAGTCAACAGTTTGGTATTCGGCTGCTCCGGCCTCTTCTGGGATTTAAACGCCAGGAATTGCGTGACTTTTTGACAGAGGAGAAACAATCCTGGCTTGACGATCCAAGCAACGAAAACCCGCAATTTACGCGAACCCAGATAGGCCCCATTTTATCTGATTTGCAAGCTTTGCCCGGAAGCAGTCTTGAAACGATTGCCTTGTCTGTTGAAAGGGTATCCCGGGCGTCAATAGCCTTACAGGAAGTAACTACGCTGCGATTTGATACATTCTGTCGGTTAAGCCCATATGGATTTATCCAGTTTCCCTCTGATACCATCCCTGGCTGCCCGAAGGAAGTCGGGCTTCGGTTGCTGGTCCTGGCCATTTCATCCGTACGCGGGGAGCATATGCCCGTAAAATTGCAATCCCTGGAGAATATTTACGAACGACTGTTTGAAAGGGAAACGAGCGTATCGGAAACCATTGCTGGTGTACAAATCAGCAAATTCGCAAAAGGTTGGCTGGTGAGCCGGGAACCAGGTCGCCGCGGATTGCCGGAGATATCACTGGCGGGTAAAACAGAGACTGTCTGGGATCAACGATTTCAAATTATTGATACCGCCGCAGAAAAAGACCGTGATCCGCTGCTGTTGATCAAACGAATCGGGCCAATTGGATGGCGCCACCTGCAAGCGGCAAACCCCAGTAAAGCGGAGACGGAGCTGCCGGCGAAGGTCAGAAATAATCTACCAGCAGTGTGGCTGGGCGATAGAATGGTGGCTGCACCCCTATTTTCACCGGTTCTCGATCAGTCCGTCATTGCAAAGGACCGCTTCAAAATGGTATTCAAAGCCTTAATTTAAACTTGTCGGTCAAGTATAAATAACTGTTGCCCTATTGGAACTTGATGTTAATGAATTATATCTAAGATGGTTTCCAATTAATAAGTTTTACATTAACGCGGTTAAACCAAGGATGGTTTGATCAAGGAAGGATGATTTTTCGTGAATCTCTTTGGCAAAAATATGGTGCTTTGGGTAGTGATCGCGCTGCTTGTTGTAGCGCTGTTCAATATCTTCAGCGACTCCCCGACGCGTGACGCGGGATCGTCTCTTCCATATTCGACTTTCCTGACTGAAGTCGAAAATAGCAAAGTCACTGAAGTTACAATTCAGGGGCATAATATCAAGGGCAAGACTTCTGACGGGCGATCGTTTACGACATATGCTCCGGAAGACAGCACTTTGGTGAGCAAACTGAATTCCCATGGTGTAATCATTAACGCAGCGCCGAAAGAAGAAGGCAGCATGCTCATGACAACATTGTTGTCCTGGTTCCCCATGCTCTTGTTGATTGGTGTCTGGATCTTCTTCATGCGCCAAATGCAAGGTGGCGGCGGTAAGGCGATGGGCTTTGGTAAATCCAAGGCAAAATTGCTGACAGAGAAACATGGCCGCGTAACTTTTGAGGATGTGGCGGGTATTGAGGAGGCGAAAGAAGAGCTGGAAGAAGTTGTGGATTTTCTTAAAAGCCCACAAAAATACCAGCGCCTTGGTGGTAAAATTCCAAAGGGTGTTCTTTTAATAGGTCCTCCGGGTACCGGTAAAACTCTCCTTGCACGTTCTGTAGCAGGTGAAGCAAACGTTCCTTTCTTTACAATTTCCGGTTCGGATTTTGTAGAAATGTTTGTCGGTGTCGGCGCGAGCCGCGTTCGAGATATGTTCGAGCAAGGTAAAAAGAATGCGCCTTGTATCATCTTTATTGACGAGATTGACGCAGTGGGACGACATCGTGGTGCCGGCCTGGGTGGCGGTAACGATGAGCGAGAGCAGACATTGAACCAGATGCTGGTTGAGATGGATGGTTTCGAGACGAACGAAGGTGTTATTCTTCTTGCCGCAACCAACCGTCCGGACGTTCTTGATCCGGCACTTTTGCGCCCTGGTCGTTTTGACCGCCAGGTTGTCGTGCCGAACCCGGATATTATTGGCCGTGAGAAAATTCTGAAAGTCCATATGCGTAAGGTGCCGTTGGCCCAAGACGTGGATGCCCGGACAATTGCACGTGGCACTCCAGGGTTCTCAGGCGCCGATCTTGCCAATCTGGTAAATGAGGCTGCGTTGCTGGCCGCCCGTAAATCGCGCCGGCTTGTTACGCAGCAAGAGTTCGAAGAAGCCAAAGACAAGGTCATGATGGGCGCCGAGCGGCGGTCAATGGTAATGTCGGAGGAAGAAAAAGAGCTTACGGCTTACCATGAAGGTGGTCATGCGCTTGTTGGGATGCATATGAAGGCATCGGATCCTGTTCACAAAGCGACGATCATTCCACGCGGCCGGGCCCTTGGAATGGTGATGCGGTTACCGGAAAAAGATAGTTACTCGTTACGGCGGGATCAGTGTTTGGCGCATTTGGCTGTTGCTATGGGTGGGCGAATTGCCGAAGAGATGATTTTCGGGCATGACGCTGTCACAACCGGAGCTTCGGGTGATATCAAGATGGCGACGGATATGGCGCGCCGTATGGTCACCGAATGGGGCCTTTCGGACAAACTTGGACCGTTGCTTTACGGATCTAATCAGGAAGAAGTCTTTTTAGGTCATTCTGTTGCACAGCAAAAAAACGTTTCCGATGCAACGGCGGAGATCATTGATTCAGAAGTACGTCGTTTTGTCGAAGAAGGGGAGGCGACGGCCCGTAAAATTCTGACGGATAATATTGATCAATTGCATCGCGTCGCCAAAGGCCTGCTGGAATACGAGACACTGAGTGGCGATGAGATTAAAATATTGATGGAAGGTGGCGATATCGATCGCCCTGAAGATATCGAGACACCTGTCGACAGTGGACCAAGTTCCACAGTCCCGGAAGCGGATGGCCATAAAAAATCTGGTGGTTCGACAGGCGGCATGGAACCGGAACCTCAACCTGGATCGTAGGGGTATTGGTTGATGAAGGCTAATGAAAAAGGCTCCGTTTTACCGCGGGGCCTTTCTTCTGCAACAACCGCTTACCTTGCCACGGCTGCAGGGCAGATAGATCAATTTCAACTGGCGCTGCGAGAGTCATCTGGCATCATTCACTGGTGCAAGGCTAGCCGGATAGAGTTATTAAACTGGTGCGCCGGTGAAAATGAGGGTCTTTCAACAGATGTTAGAAATCAAGTTTCGGCGTTGGATCAATCGACAAACCGGAAACTATCAGCGCCAACCCCAAAAATCATGGGTATTCTTAACGTAACACCGGATAGTTTTTCCGATGGCGGGCAGCATTATGATGCAAATGTTGCCATTGAGCGCGCCCATGAGATGGTTGCGGAAGGGGCGGATATCCTCGATATCGGCGGCGAAAGTACGCGCCCCGGTGCCGATTTGGTCAGCATTGATGAAGAAATTGAAAGGATTGTCCCGGTAATCGAAGGGTGCAGGTCTTTGAATGTCGAGATTTCGATCGATACCCGAAAAGAGCCAGTCATGAAAGCAGCCGTTGCTGCTGGGGCAACTATGATCAACGATGTTTCTGCGCTTGAGTTTGATACCAGTAGCTTAGATTTCCTTGCATCCAATTTACTTCCAGTATGCCTGATGCATGGTTCTGCAGACCCGAAGACCATGCAGATTGACCCCAAATATAATCATGTATTATTGGATGTTATCGACTATCTGAAAAAGCGAATTGGCTGTTGCGAAGGCCATGGAATTCAGCGCAATCGGATCGTGGTTGATCCCGGCATCGGTTTTGGCAAAACACTGGATCATAATCTTACCTTAATAAAAGGGCTGCCATTTCTGCAATCCTTGGGGTGCGGGATCCTTCTTGGCGTTTCGCGCAAATCATTTATCGGGCGTTTAAGCGGTGAAAACAGGGCCGAAAACCGGATCGGCGGGTCAATAGCTGCAGCTCTGTACGGTGCGACGGCTGGCGCCGGAATTCTTCGTGTGCATGATGTTCACGAAACACGACAAGCTGTTAAAATTTGGCAATCCCTCGACAGTGCCTCTTTTTAGACATGTTTTAAGAGTTTGGTGCTATGTTGTCGGCGAATTTACCTTGACTGTAAGAGTAATTAAATGACGCGAAAATATTTTGGAACGGATGGAATTCGAGGAACCGCTAATCAGGAGCCGATGACAGCTGAAATCGCTCTCAGGGTTGGTAAGTCAGCGGGGAAAAAATTTGCCGGGCGCGGGAACTTTCGGCACCGTGTTGTGATCGGTAAAGATACGAGATTATCCGGCTACATGGTTGAACCAGCATTAACAGCTGGTTTTACATCGGCAGGAATGGACGTCATCCTGGTCGGTCCGCTGCCGACACCTGCAATCGCGATGCTCACAAGGTCGTTACGTGCGGATCTCGGTGTGATGATCTCAGCATCCCATAATTCATTTGAAGATAATGGAATAAAGCTGTTTGGCCCGGATGGTTATAAGCTGTCTGACGAGGTCGAGATGAGCATTGAAGAGGATATCATAGACGATAGTAATATCGTCTTGGCGGAACCAAAACTACTAGGTCGGGCCCAACGCCTTGATGATGCACAAGGAAGGTATATTGAATTCGCCAAGAGCAGCTTTCCGCGCCGCCAGCTTTTGAAGGGCCTCAAGATTGTTGTCGATTGTGCGAACGGTGCCGCTTACAAAGTGGCGCCGACAGTTCTGTGGGAACTGGAAGCTGACGTTATTTCCATGGGTGTTTCACCAAACGGATTTAATATTAATAAGGATTGTGGATCCACCTCAACGGCAGCTATGTGCAAACGTGTTGTTGAGGAGGGAGCGGATCTGGGGATCGCTCTTGACGGTGATGCCGATCGGCTCTTGATATGTGATGAAAAAGGACGATTGATTGACGGGGATCAATTAATGGCCCTTATTGCGAAAACCTGGCAGCAACGCGATCAATTGCGAGGTGGTGGTATTGTTTCCACCGTAATGTCCAACATGGGCCTTGAAAAATTCCTGGAGGATATCAACCTTACTCTGGTGCGTACGGGCGTTGGCGATCGTTATGTGGTCGAACATATGCGCCGACATGATTTCAATGTCGGCGGGGAGCAGTCGGGACATATCGTTCTCAATGATTATAGTACGACTGGTGATGGATTGATTGCAGCGCTTCAGGTTCTTTCCGTGATTGTTGATGAAAAAAAGCCGGTGAGTGAGGTCTGTCATAATTTTGAGCCCTATCCGCAGGTCCTGAAGAATGTACGCTTTAAAAAAGGCGACCCTCTGGCAGCGGAAGCGGTCAAAAAAGCCATTAATGACGGGGAAATTCGCCTAGGCAATGAGGGGCGCCTGCTGATCCGTAAATCAGGAACTGAACCATTGATCCGAGTAATGGGCGAGGGGGTAAATGACGACTTAGTTAATGAGATCGTTGATAATATTGTAAGTGAAGTAACGGCTTCGGCCGAGTAAAATAAAACGGGGGGAGTCCATGCAAGGACGAGTTTTAATCATCGCTGGTTCTGATTCCGGCGGTGGTGCTGGTATCCAGGCTGACATAAAAACTGTGACAGCGCTTAATGGATTTGCCGCGACTGCGATTACCGCGCTAACAGCGCAAAATACATTGGGGGTTCAATCAATTGAGGACGTTTCCGCGCAGTTCGTAATCGAACAAATTCGGGTAGTTCTTGAAGACATTGGCGCAGATGCCATTAAAATTGGCATGCTGCATCGCCGCGAAATCGTCGAGGCAGTTGCTGACTATTTTGATGCCGAAAATAATTTACCACCCGTAATTCTCGACCCGGTAATGATCGCCAAGGGCGGGGCGGCTCTGGTCGCCGATGATGCAAGTGACGCCATTAAGTCACGGTTAATTACCTCCCACACACATATTCTCACGCCAAATATTCCCGAAGCTGAACAACTCACCGGCTTAAAAATCGAGAGTTTGTCGGATATGGAGAAAGCTGGGCGCAAATTGCTGGAGATGGGACCGATTGCCGTATTGATGAAAGGCGGTCATAGAGACGGCGAATATGTAGTAGACCTACTGGTTTCGCCAGAAGGTGTGCAAAGCTTTTCTCATGAACGCTTTGACACGCTTCATACCCATGGCACGGGCTGTACGCTATCTTCCGCCATCGCGACGGGAATTGCTCAAGGCTTCCCCGTTAAAAAAGCGATTGGACGGGCACTAAGATATGTCCATACCGCAATTGAACAGGCGCCGGGTATCGGCGGTGGACATGGCCCGCTTGATCATGCCCACAACGTAATGCCCTTTGATTAGATAGGGCGTTTAGCGCATAAAAAGTCAGATTTTGCCAAGAACGTCGATCAATTTATCGATTTCATTCTCGGTGTTATAATAATGGAAGGATGACCTTATCAGCCTGTCGATGCCTCGTTTGTTCAAGTCAAATCGGGTGCTGTTAATATCGGTTATGGACACGTTGATTTTATTGTCGGTCAAATGTGCCTTTATCGCATCTACGGAATGATCCCTATGCTCGAAGGTGACAATACCTCCTTTTTCAGCGCCGATATCCTGAACGGTTACGCCAGGAATTTGCGAAAGGGCTGTTCGCGCAGTCGCAGCAATCTCACGCAAGCGCGCTGAGGCTGCGTCGATACCGATTTCCTGCAAATAATCAATTGCTGTTCCGAGCCCGATTACGCCTGCTGTATTGAACTCCCAGTTTTCAAACCTTCTGGCACTCGGATCCATTTCGTAGGAAGTCAGTTCCGTCCATCTGGCGCTATGCAAGTCCAGGAATGGTGGATCCAGTTCACCCAGAAATCCTTTGCGGACATAGAGAAAACCCGTCCCTCTCGGTCCCCGTATATATTTCCGGCCTGTCGCGGATAGCATATCGCAACCAATGGCTTCGACATCAATAGGAATTTGCCCGACAGCCTGGCAAGCATCCAGTAAATAGGGAATACCATGACGCTGGGCGACGACACCAATATCGGCAGCCGGATTAATAAGGCCGCCGTTGGTGGGTATATGGGTTACGGATATCAATTTAACCCTGTCGTCGATCATGTTTTCGAGGGCGGTCACGTCCATCTGGCCGCTATCGTCGCTGGGAACGAAATCAATAACAACACCCTTGCGCTCGGCCATTTGCAGATAGGCAATGACATTGGCTGCATATTCCGCCTCCGCCGTTAAAATGCGGTCACCTGGTTGGAAATGTAGACCGTAAAAAGCCATTTGCCAGGCGACGGTCGCATTTTCGACGAGCGCTATTTCAGATCGATCACAGTTTATGAGCTCGGCAATTGCATCATAGGTCCGTTCAAAAGCCGGTTTGGCACGTGCAGCTGCTTCGTAGCCACCGATATTGAGCTCCAAATCCAGATGGTCTTTAACCGACAGATATACAGGGAGTGGCATCAGGGCTGCTCCCGCATTGTTCAGGTGAACACGATTTTGTATGCCCGGTGTTTCTTGCCGGATCTTGTCAATATTGAAAGACATTGAGTTTTTTTCCTGATTAACTATGGCCGGAAACGTTGTGAGGAACATAGGCATCATTGAGCCGTGCAAGTTCATCTACATCCAGCGAAATATCCAAAGCGGCTATGGCTTCATCCAGTTGATACATTTTACTGGCACCGATGATAGGGGCCGTAATATTTGGACTATGATGAACCCAGGCCAATGCAATCTGCGCATTTGAAACGCCCCGGGAGGTCGCGATATCCGTAACGATATCAAGGACGTCGTAATCGGCGTCCTGGCCATATTTCAAGGCTTTGGCGATACCGTCTGTTCGGGAGCGAACTGTTTC
The DNA here is from genome assembly GCF_023746535.1 of Sneathiella marina. GTDB lineage: Bacteria > Pseudomonadota > Alphaproteobacteria > Sneathiellales > Sneathiellaceae > Sneathiella > Sneathiella marina. Next base: position 1,445,535 of record NZ_CP098747.1, read on the forward strand.
GCCGTCATTTCCTTTTTTCTTGTTTCCGGTCAAAAAGCCACGGGCAAGGGGGGACCAGGGAATTACGCCAATTCCTTGGTCTTCACAAAGCGGCAGCATTTCCCGTTCTTCTTCGCGATAAACAAGATTATAGGCATTTTGCATGGAAATGAATTTGGCCCAGCCATTTTTCTCGGAAATATTGAGGGCCTTCATAAATTGCCAGGCATGCATGGAAGATGCGCCAATATACCGGACTTTTCCTGATTTTACGACATCATGCAGGGCCTCAAGGGTTTCCTCGATCGGCGTGTCATAATCCCATCGATGGATTTGGTATAAATCCACATAATCCGTACCCAGACGGGTGAGAGAGTCGTCGATCGCATGCATGATATGTTTGCGGGACAGTCCGCTATGCATCGGGTTGTCAGACATTCCATAATAGACTTTCGTGGCAACCACAACCTCGTCACGACGAGCAAAATCCTTTAAGGCGCGCCCCAGAATTTCTTCGGATGCACCCAATGAGTACATATCGGCTGTATCAAAAAAGTTTATTCCCTGTTCAAGTGCGCGTTTGATAAAGGGTCGGCTTTCCGCTTCCGGAAGGACCCATTCTCGCCAGTTGGGATCGCCATAGGTCATGGTCCCAAGGCATAGTTCGCTTATTTTTAAGCCGGAGTTTCCGAGTTGCTTAAGTTTCATTTTTATCTCCGTTTCAGGGCATCGGACAGGGCGAGAACTAGCCTGTCGGCATCTTGATCTGTATTGAAAAGATGTGGGGTGATCCGCAAAGAAGCGCCACGCACTGATATATATATATTCTCTGCAACAAGGGTTTCAAGCAGATTTGCCGGAAGGCCATCCCGATGGCGAAGTCCGAGAAAATGCCCGGCTCGAAGGGGTTCCGGTATTGCTTGCATACCCAGTTCGGAACAGCGCTCCGCGATAGCTCGGGTTCGAAGACTTAAAGTCTCCTGAATGTTAGTTACACCCCATTCCAGCAACTGCTCCAGCGCTGCAATAGCCATGGGCATCAGCGAGAAATTCGCGCGCTCACCCATATCAAACCGAAGAGCGCCTTCCTGATAGTCATTGCGATAATCGACCAGGCCGGAAAAATTTTCTGAACCGCCACGATTGAGCCAGTTATATTCAAGGGGTTCACCGGAATGATGTTCAGGTGCCACATACATAAACCCAAGACTATACGGGCCGAGCATCCATTTATAGGTAGCTGCGATCATAAAGTCAGGCTGGATTTTTGCGACATCAAAGGGCAGAGCGCCGATTGACTGTGTAATGTCCAAAACAAGCTTTGCCCCATGTGCCCGTAATTTATCCCCAATCGCCTCCAGGTCCAGCAATGACCCATCGGTCCAATGAATATGGCCAAGGGCTGCAATGGCAGTGTCATCGTCAATGGCAGCTAGAACAGCCGTCGTCCAGTCAAAATCAGCAGGCGTTTTGATGGTAACAACTTCGGCGCCCGTCCGTGCGGAAAGCTCATTCCAGCAATAGACATTTGACGGAAATTGATCTTGCAATACCAGGATCTTCTGACCGGCCGACACGGCAATATTTTTTGCGGCAATGGCAAGGCCGTAAGATGCACTTGGAATGATGGCAATGCTGCTTGCATCCGCATTGACCATCTGACCGAACAGGCTTCGGGCCTGATCCGGAAGCGTAAAGAAATCAGTAGGAGTCATTTCCCACGGCGATGATTTGCGATCTACTCCGTAATAGCCTGCAGTACGAACGCTTTTAAGCTGCGGTGACATATATCCGCAGTTAAAATAGGTAATGGACTCTGGTATATCAAAAAGATGGCGCTGACAGGGAATCATGGGGGGAAAACCTCGAGGCAAAAACAGAGTCGTATTTTTGCCTCGAATTCATCGTTTTACCAGTTCTTTATTGTCCTAGTGACAATATTAACTGCCCCAAACTACTCCTCATGCATGGGTTCAATTCGAAATTGATAACAGTTATTTGTCGCAGAGCGCGCATGGACGAACCTTACCTCTTTAGTGGCGAGTATTTTTTGTGCGGCAACCTCGATTTGATCGGGCCGCACTGTTTGCCCTGTACCATACACAATTCGCTCATTTTCATCATATCCACGTAATAGCAACCCTGCCCGTTGCCGATACATTTCTGGCAAGGTTTGCAAATCTTCATACGCCGCGCATTCCTCTGCGTGAAGAAAAATGGGTCCCTGCTCTGAGTAGGGTTGGCGCGTTGTGAAAGGACGATGGGCTACTATCAAATATTCGTCACCCTCGGCAATTTCCGCGAGACAAAAACGGCAAGCATTCCCATCCCCGTCTGAAATATGGCGTTCGGGGGTGTTGCCATCTGCATCTGGATGTCCATTTTGAAGAAGACGAACTTGGTCTTTTGGCAATGGGGTGAAGTTTAATTTGGGCATGGGGTGCGGTCTCCTGATGTGTAAATAAGGCTAATCTAGACAAGCCCCGATTTCGAACTATCCGGAATCCGGGTTCGAAATATTTGATCGATTCTGTCCGATCATCTCTAGTAATTGTCGGAATTGGAACAATTCAAATCAGGTGATCCGAATTCGCCGCAGAAATCTTTAGTATATTGCAGTGCAAAATTTTCCGTTGACAGGGGAGCCGAAATTTTGTCTATGAACGGCGGGCCACATCCCCCCACCGGGATGCTCTAGACTGGAAGGTTTAGTTTATTATGACAGAAGAACTGCGTCCGGAGATACGCACAAACTCTCCCTTGTTTTCATCCGGCCCTTGCGCAAAGCACCCCGGATGGTCTCTCAAAAACCTCGAAAATGCCAGCCTTGGTCGATCTCATAGATCCGCCGAAGGTAAAGCAAGACTAAAAGCTGTTATTGATCAGCATCGTGAAATTCTGGAAATTCCGGATGATTACAAAATCGGAATTGTGCCGGGTTCCGACACAGGCGCTGTCGAAATGGCCCTGTGGTCCTTACTTGGCGCGCGTCCCGTCAATATGCTCGCCTGGGAAAGTTTTGGTGCCGGCTGGGCAACCGATGTTGTCAAGCAGCTCAAGCTTCAAAATGCTGAGGTGACGACAGCAGACTATGGTGACATTCCTGATCTGTCGGTCGTTGACTGGAAGAAAGATGTTGTCTTCACCTGGAACGGAACGACATCCGGTGTGTGCGCTCCGAATGGCGACTGGATTGATAATGACCGTGAAGGTCTGGCAATTTGCGATGCGACCTCGGCTGTATTTGCCATGGAACTTCCCTGGGGAAAACTGGATGTCGTCACTTGGTCATGGCAGAAAGTCCTGGGCGGGGAAGCTGCTCACGGCATGCTTGTTTTAAGCCCACGTGCCGTGGAGCGCCTGGAAAGCTATACTCCAGCTTGGCCGCTACCAAAAATTTTCCGCATGACGAAGGGTGGCAAACTCATCGATGGAATTTTTGTGGGAGAAACAATTAATACGCCTTCAATGCTGGCAGTAGAAGATGTGTTGGCCGCCTTGAAGTGGTCAGCGAGTATCGGCGGTGGAAAAGGAATGATTGCGCGGGCAAATGCCAACGCCGGTGTTGTTGATGAGTGGATCGCAACATCGGATTGGGCGGATTATGTCGCGCTGGATCCTGCCTGTCGCAGTACGACATCGATTTGCCTGAAAATTACCTCGGATTGGTTTTTGAATCTTCCCGAGGATGAACAGCCCAAGGCGGCGAAAAAGCTGGTGGCGATACTGGCCGACGAGGGCATTGCCCTTGATATCGGATCGCACCGGGATGCGCCGGCAGGGCTTCGTATTTGGGCAGGCTCGACAGTGGAAGCATCTGATCTGAAAGCACTTATGCCGTGGCTCGATTGGGCCTACGCAACCTTAAAATCAACCTATTAAGTTTAATTCCCAACCTTGAGGAATAGAAAAATGGTCAAAGTATTAATCTCTGACAAGATGAGCCCGCGCGCTGCCGAAATTTTCCGGGATCGTGGTGTGGAAGTTGACGAAAAACCGGGGATGTCTCCGGAAGAACTAAAAGCCTGCATTGGTGAGTATGACGGACTTGCTGTTCGATCCGCGACAAAGGCAACTGCCGATATTATCGCCGCGGCTACCAACTTGAAGGTCATCGGCCGTGCGGGAATTGGTGTCGATAATGTGGATATTCCCGCGGCGACGGCGGCCGGTATCTGTGTCATGAACACGCCCTACGGCAATGCCATTACCACCGCAGAGCATGCGATTGCCATGATGTTTTCCCTGTCACGGCACATTCCCGCGGCTAACCAGTCAACACAGGATGGAAAATGGGAAAAATCCAAATTTATGGGTGTTGAGCTATATGGAAAAGTACTGGGTGTTGTCGGGTGTGGCAATATAGGGTCGATTGTTGCCGACCGGGCCATTGGCTTGAAAATGAAGGTTGTTGCCTATGACCCGTTCCTGTCGCCTGAACGTGCGGTGGAACTGGGCGTCGAAAAACTTGAACTGGATGATCTTTTCGCCCGGGCCGATTACATTTCCCTGCACACACCGATCACGGAGAGCACACGGAATATCATTAACGCGCAGAATATCGCAAAGATGAAAGAGGGTGTTCGGATTATCAATTGCGCACGCGGCGGGCTCGTTGTTGAAGAAGACCTGAAGGCGGCGCTTGAAAGCGGTCATGTGGCCGGTGCTGCTGTTGATGTTTACGTAAAGGAACCTGCAACAGAGAACCTTCTTTTTGGCATGGATAATGTAGTGACAACACCGCATCTGGGGGCGTCAACGGATGAAGCACAGGTCAATGTTGCCATTCAGGTGGCGGAGCAAATGTCTGATTACCTATTGCTGGGGTCGGTCACCAATGCGTTGAACATGCCATCTGTTTCAGCAGAAGAAGCCCCAAAACTGAAACCATATATGGAACTGGCGACGCAGCTGGGCAGCTTTGCCGGACAGGTGACAGAGACGGGCATCAAAAGCGTGCGTATTGATTATGAAGGGCAGGCGGCCAGCTTGAATATCAAGCCCCTTACATCGATTATTCTCCAAGGGCTCCTAGGTCCGCTGCTTGAAAGCGTGAATATGGTCAACGCGCCCCTTGTTGCGAAAGAGCGAGGTATTGATGTGACCGAAAGCATCAACGATCGTGAGGACGACTATCAGACTCTTGTCCGCCTTTGTATTACAACGGAGAACCAGACGCGCGATATTGCCGGAACATTGTTTGGCGATGATCGTCCACGCGTTGTCAGCATCAAGGGGATAAATATGGAAGCTGAGCTTGGCCCCCATATGCTGTATATTACCAATCAGGACAAGCCTGGCTTCATTGGTGCTATGGGATCTATCCTTGGCGATGCCGAAGTGAATATTGCGACGTTCCACTTAGGTCGCGATCAAAAGAAAGGTGAAGCAATCGCCTTGATCGAGATAGATTCGGAATTGTCAAAAAATACCATGGATATGGTTTGTAAATTACCACAAGTGACACAGGTTAAGGCGTTAAATTTTTAACCTTTTGACCGAAAAATATAAGCTTTTGCTCAAATCAGAAAAGCGGCACTTAAAAAGTGTCGCTTTTTTGTTGTTCCGGTTGGCGCAGGCAACGAAATATGCTTTATAGGCCCACGTAATGAATGATTATTCTGAAAAAGGTCTGCTACCGGCCGGACTGGCCGATATGCTGCCTCCCGCCGCTAGACAGGAATCGGCAATCAGCGAAACCCTCATGCGGGTTTTTGGGGCTAACGGCTATCTGCAAGTAACGCCTCCCTTGATCGAGTTTGAAGAACATCTGCTGGAAGGGTCAGGTGCCGCGCTGGCGTCCAAGATGTTCCGCGTGATGGATCCGGTGTCACATCGGATGATGGGAATTCGGACCGATATCACCTTGCAGGTTGCGCGGATTGCGACGACGCGGATGAAGCAGGACCCGCGACCTCTGCGGTTGTCATATACGGGGCAGGTTCTTCGGGTTCACGGAAGCCAGCTTCGCCCAGAGCGGCAATTCGCCCAGGCCGGCGTGGAGTTGATCGGGAGTACCGAAACGACGGCGGATGCGGAATTGATCCTCTTGGTAAGAGAGGCGCTGATCGCCCTTGAGATTGAAGAGTTCACACTTGATCTAACACTTCCAAATCTTGTTCCAACTATTTGTAAGGAATTAGGTATTGATCCAGATACTGCCAAAAGTGCAAGAGAGGCTTTGGATCATAAGGACGCGGCGGAACTGACAAAATACGATCCCGAGCTTTCATCCATTCTGACAGCGTTACTAAAAGCAGCGGGGCCGGCATCGCAAGCACTGGATGCACTTGCGGAAATTGACCTTCCGCATCAAGCCGGGCAGCAGATTGAAGAATTAAGACAGCTGGTCATACATCTTGCGGATGCTGCGCCGGGTTTGGAATTGACCATTGATCCGGGTGAGTATCGTGGGTTTGAGTACCAGACGGGGTTGAGTTTTACAGTTTTTGCCCGAAATGTCCGTGGAGAGTTGGGCCGTGGTGGTCGCTATTTATTGATGGATGGGGAACCGGCGTCTGGTTTTACCTTGTTTTTGGACAGTCTGATGCGCGCTGTGCCGCGGCATGTAACAAGTGATCGACTTTATGTCCCGTTCGGAACAAAATTAGATCAGTGTCAGGGGCTACGCAAAGAAGGCTGGAAAACGATTGTCGGCCTCTCGCCGGAATCGAACGTTAATGATGAGGCGCAGCGCCTACATTGTAGTCATGTATATCATGCCGATGGCATTCAGAAAATTTCCTAATAGTCGACCTTTTGAGGACAGAAGATAATGGCGAACGTAGCAGTAGTGGGCTCTCAGTGGGGCGACGAGGGTAAAGGCAAGATCGTTGACTGGCTATCAGAGCGAGCGGATGTGGTTGTTCGCTTTCAAGGCGGGCACAACGCCGGCCATACGCTGGTTGTCGATGGTAAGGTGTATAAGCTTAGCTTACTCCCCTCGGGCATTGTACGGGGCGGCAAGATTTCCGTTATTGGAAATGGCGTTGTTGTCGATCCCTGGGCGCTGGCCAAGGAAATCGAGACGGTCCGTGCACAAGGTGTTGTTATTGACCGTCATACCTTAAAGATAGCAGAGAATGCGACTTTGATACTGCCCCTGCATGGTGAATTGGATGCCCTGCGGGAGGATGCCTCGTCTGCCGTGAAAATTGGAACAACCCGTCGCGGTATTGGTCCCGCATATGAGGATAAAACCGCGCGGCGGGCTATTCGTGTTTGTGATCTGACAGACGAAGATTTACTGGCGCGTAAAATCGATGTTCTTCTGAGCCACCATAATGCCTTGCGCAAAGGACTGGGTGCCCCGTTAGTGGATGGCAAGGAATTGCTTGCACAACTTATGGAGATTGCGCCGCAAGTGCTGGAATATTCCGATATTGTCTGGCGTCGGTTAGATGAAGCCAAAAAACTGCGTAAACGCGTTTTGTTTGAAGGGGCGCAGGGCAGCATGCTGGATAACGATCACGGGACTTACCCGTATGTTACATCTTCCAACACCTTGGCCGGTCAAGCTGCGGTTGGAAGTGGTGTCGGGCCGGGATCAGTCGGGTATGTTCTGGGAATAACCAAGGCCTATACGACACGTGTGGGTGAGGGACCCTTTCCAACGGAACTCATGGACGAGGTTGGTGTTGGTCTGGGTGAACGCGGGCGTGAGTTTGGTGTTGTAACCGGACGCAAACGCCGATGTGGGTGGTTTGACGCAACTATGGTACGCCAGGCGGTCAAAACGGGTGGGATCAGTGGCATCGCCTTGACCAAACTTGACGTTCTTGACGGCATGGAAGAATTGAAAGTATGCGTCGGGTATGATCTTAGGGGGCAGAAACTAGATTATTTTCCGTCTAACATGGCCGATCAAGCCGCTGTGGTGCCAATTTACGAAACACTTGATGGCTGGAGTGCCAGTACATATGGGGCGCGTAGTTGGGCTGACTTGCCGGCGGAAGCCGTAAAATATATCCGTCATATTGAAGAGCTGATCGAGGCGCCGATTTCCCTTGTGTCGACCAGTCCGGAACGGGAAGATACAATTCTCGTTCGCGACCCATTTGACGATTAAATCAGGCAATGTCGTAAATTTCGTCTGGCTGAATTGTAGTGCCATGCTAGTATTCAACAATGATAATGCCATCAAAGGATCTCATTCTAGTTGCGGTAGGCGGTCTGATTGCATTGGCTGTCGGTCTCGCTCTCGCCCGGTTCGTTTACACGCCAATTCTGCCTTACATGGAGTCCGGGTTAGGGATTACAAAAACGCAAGCCGGTCTTATTGCCTCAGCTAATTTTTTAGGGTATTTGCTCGGCGCTGTGTTGGCCGCAAAGGAGAATCTGCCAGGAAGTGTGCGCGGCTGGTTACTTGTTTCCCTGTTTGTTTGTGCCGTTACAACAATGGCGATGGGATGGACAACATCCTTTAATCTGTTGATTTTTCTACGTGTAGTTGGCGGATGTGCAACCGCTTTTGTCATGATTTTCGGCTCGGCACTTGTTTTGACGCGGCTGGCGGCAGGAGGGCGCTCAGATCTTTCAGCGGTCCATTTTGCTGGTGTTGGAACCGGTATTGCGGTTTCCGCAATTTTGATTTCCGTCTTGGCGAAAGCCGGGATTGGATGGCAGGGTATGTGGATCTGGAGTGGCGGCATCTCCCTGGTTTTGATTCTCCCGGTAATGTATCTTGTTCCGCCGCTGGGTCGGCAAAGGCCACTCGTGGAGCCTGTTGGAAAACCGGTATTCAGTAAATCGCTTAAAGCCCTAGTCATCGCTTATTTTTTGCTCGGGTTTGGGTATATTATTACAGCCACCTTTATTTCGGTACTCGTCCGGCAAATCCCCGAATTACAATGGATGCAGTCGATTGTCTGGCTCGTTGTCGGCATCGCCGCAATTCCATCTGTTGCCTGGTGGACGTGGCTTGGGTCGAAAATTGGAAATGGGCGAAGCTACGGGATTGCTTGTCTTTTTTTAGCTCTTGGCGTTGCTATAAGTGTCCTTGGACAGGGGCAACTGGCATTTTTGGTGGCATCGGCATTGCTGGGAGCAACTTTTATGGGATTGACGGCGTTGGGCCTTGTCAGTGCAAGGGAGCTGATGCCGAACCATGTGCGGAAAATCATGGCGATCATGACCATAGCTTTTGGACTGGGCCAGATGATCGGACCAACATTTGCGGGGTTCGCATATGAAATTTACGGAAGCTTCCTGGTGCCGTCATTCGTTGCCGTTGCTGGTTTGATTGTTGCTTCTTTTCTGGTTGTTCTTGTTAAAGAAAGGGATGTATCGCCAGAAGAATAGTGAGCGGTTAAATTAACGCCATTTTAAGGTAAATTTGCCATTCTGTTGTTCGAATTAAAACTTTGAACATAATTATTTTAACATGTCGCTAGCCGAAGAAATTACGGAACCGCAGGGCAACGCTCCGATTGAGGTAGGCCCGCAATTGGATGGGCGTTACCAGATCGACTTGTCCGCGCGCCTTGATTTTTTGGATAAAGGGCAAAATCAAGCATACAAAGCGATCGATGTAAAAAATCCGACCGTCGAGTTATTTGCGATGATTTCTAATCCGTTCGTTCCCTATCGACTGGATTACGCCGAGGCGATGAAGGTAAGCCATATTCCGGGTATAACTGAGTTTCTGGCCCATGGGCCGGTTCGCTTCGGAGATATGGATATTCGGTATGTATTTGTATTTAAGATGCCGGTCGGTGGATTGGTTTTTAATCGATCCGACGGCCCGATGGATGAGCGGGTTATCTTGAACAAGATCGTTCCTCAATTGATTGAAGCTCTGAAGGCGCTTGAGAAACTGAATATTCCACATCGGGGAATAAGAGCAGATAACCTTTTCTACGAGGATATTGCGCAAAGTAATGTTGTTCTCGGTGAAAGTATCACAACGCCTGCGGGATCTGACCAAATAGCAGTTTACGAACCAATTGAAAGTGCAAATGCACATGCTTTTGGGCGAGGGGCCGGAAATATTTCCAGCGATATCTATGCCATGGGTGTCTTGATTGTCCATTTGCTATCAGGCCGATTACCTCAGGACAATGTCTCCCTTGAACAGATATTCGTATCGAAACTTGAAATGGGGAGCTACGCTCTATTAACGTCAGATTTAAGCTTGTCTTCGCGGATGCAATTGTTGCTGAAAGGATTACTGCATGATGATCCAGCTCGACGCTGGGACATGGAGCAGTTTAGCAAGTGGCGCGAAATTATGCATGACCGGGCAAAGGTTGGCGCAGGGGATCGGCAAGTGCCGGGAGCTATATTCGTTGCCGGGCATGAGTATGACTCGCCAAAACTTCTTGCGAACGCATTGGCAGGAGTGCCGAAAGAAGCTTGCGAACTCCTTAAAAGCGGCAAGTTGGAGAATTGGGTTAAAAATTCTCTGCGTGATAATGATACTGCCGAAAGATTAGCGGAAATTCAGTTCAGCTCTCGCAACAATTCCAGGGGGCAATCAAAAACAGAGTTGACCGCAACTGCTCAAATAGCAACTTTGCTGTCCCCAACGTGCGCCATCAGGTACCGGGATCTCGCATTTTCAAAGGACGGCTTACCAAGCCTTCTGGCCTTTGCCTTTCAAAGTGACGATGCGACGATGAAAGCGTCAATCGGTGAATTGCTCGAAAGCGGCGTTCTGGTGGAGCTATTGGCCGAAGGTATCGGGGAACAGGGGCCGCGCCGAACGGGCGCGCTATTGCTCTCTAAAATGGCTGATTGCATGGAGTATATGAAAAGCAAAGACCGCTTCGGCTTTGGGTTGGAGAGATGCTTTTACGAACTTAATCCAACAGCGGCCTGTTTGAGCCCCAGCTTGCTGGGCAGCCATGTTACGACCATGTCGCAATTTATGAAAGTTGTAGAGAAGAAACTCACCACACCGGGAAACCAGGTTAATCCCTTTGATCGGCATTGCGCGGCATTTATTGCAGCAAAAGCTTCTGGACAAGGAAAATCCTTTCGGCAGATTGCCCTTGGTAAGCCCGGAAGTATTGAGCATTCTGCAGGCCTGCTCAATATGTTTGGAAGGCTTCAAAATGTTTATCATCCGGGACCCCTGCCTGGATTTTGCATATGGGCAGATTCACAATTAAAACCGCTGATCGCAAATCTTAAGTCCGAGCTTCGCCGGGAATTTGTCATGAAACGGTTTGAGGTTGGCCGAAAAAGCGGGAACATTGGTACAATATTACTTGCGACAGATATTCAGCGGCATACCAGAAAAGATGAAAAAGAATTCCACCAAGCAAGGTCGAATTTTGCCGGTGCTGAGCAGTTGGCGGTGCGACTGGAGTCTGCGATAGAAGAGCGAAAAGCAGCGGCGACGCAATATGGCAATTGGATTGCATCCGTCCTCTCTATCACGGCCCTTCTTACCAGTATGGGCTTATCCGCCCTTCATTTTATGGGATAGGGCATGGCGAAGAAAAAACCACAAGATAAAACGCAATCAGGCACACATCGCAAACCGGTATTCTGGATTTCGATTTTTGTTGCGCTCGGCGCTGTCTTCTTCCCCCCCACGATGATGGTACTTTTGTCAGGCATGATCCCGAGTATCGTCGCAGCGCTCCTAAATACAAAGCGTGGAAGTGGAAGCCTTCCGGCAATGATCGCGCTAAACCTCGCAGGCGTAATCCCGGTCCTGGGAATTTTATGGCAACGGGGCGGTAACTTTCATCAGGCATTCCTTTTGCTGGCGGACGTGTATATGTGGCTGGCCATGTTTGGCGGGGCAGGGATTGCGATGTTCCTGACATGGAGTGTGCCGGTATGTGTGTATGCGATTTATGATGTGCAAGCCAAATCATCCATTCGAAAACTGTTAAAACAACGACGCAAGCTGGTTGACGAATGGGGAAATCAGGTTGCAGGTAACGCACCAGCGGAAAACCAGTAATCGTAAGAACGCGTCACGCGTTGATAAAACTAGCTATTTTACAGGTCGTGTTTCATACTTGCTGCATCAAAATTTGCTGCGAAAGAAAGAAACAATGACTGATCACGTATACTGGATACTCGAACTTGATGTTAATGATGGCCAGATGGACAATATGAAATCCCTGATGGCGGAAATGGTCTCAGCGACATTACAGGATGAACCGGGCGCATTGGACTATCAATGGTCGCTTACGCCAGATGGAAAAACCTGCCATATTCTGGAAAGATATGCGGATTCGGCGGCCACGTTGGTCCATATGGGAAATTTCGGCAGTAAATTTGCCGGTAGATTTATGAAGATTTTTACACCAAAAAAATTCACGCTCTACGGGTCTCCTTCTTCTGACGTCTTGGCCGCGCTGGGCCCCATGGGCCCAATAGAAATGGCACCGATAGGCGGATTTACGCGATAGCCTGTAAAATTCCTTCAATAAAAAAGACGCTGATATGTCATCAGCGTCTTTTTTTATTAGTTAGCTCACAGTTATGAAAGCGGATTAGTTCAGCCGCTCTTCCATTACTTTTGCTTTCATGGCACGTTGCAGCTTTTCAAAAGCTCTTACTTCAATCTGGCGTACACGCTCGCGACTGATATTGTAATGCTGGCTCAGATCTTCCAATGTCTGCGGCTCGTCTTTAAGGCGCCGCTCCGTTAGAATATGCTGTTCCCGCTCATTCAGGCATTCCATTGCCTGTCCGAGCATGACCCGTCGGCTTTGCAATTCCTCATTATCAGCAAAGGTTGTTTCCTGGTTGGGGCTTTCATCCTCAAGCCAATCCATCCATTCGCCTTCGCTTTCAGCACGCATAGGAGCGTTTAAGCTATGATCAGGTGCCGTAAGACGGCGGTTCATATTGACAACTTCTTCTTCAGAAACGCTGAGCTTCGTAGAAATTGTTTTCACCTGCTCAGCAGTCATATCACCTTCGTCAATGGCTTCGATCTGCCCCTTGATTTTCCGGAGGTTAAAGAAAAGCTTTTTCTGGGCAGCCGTCGTTCCCATTTTAACCAAAGACCAGGTGCGCAGAATATATTCCTGAATAGCAGCCCGGATCCACCACATGGCATAAGTTGACAGCCTGAAGCCTTTTTCCGGCTCAAACCGCTTTACAGCCTGCATCATGCCGACATTACCCTCTGAGATCAACTCAGCGACCGGCAGTCCGTACCCCCGGTAGCCCATGGCAATTTTTGCGACGAGACGAAGATGGCTGGTCACCATTTGATGAGCAGCGTCGGTATCTTCATGATCCTTCCAAGCTTTTGCCAGCATATATTCTTCGCTGGCTTCCAACATGGGGAATTTGCGAATTTCTTGTAAATAGCGGGATAATCCGCCTTCTGGAGTTAAGACTGGTAAAGATGTAGAACTCATGACTAGGACCCTCTCTTTAAAATTGGCGCTTAATTTTCCACCGTCTTAGACGCATAAAAAATCTGCCCAAAAAATTACTCTTCCTGTCTATTCCGAGATTGCTTTTTATTTTCATCAGCCTTTTAAGGCTGTGATCAATCTCTTCATATCACTTGGTAATTCTGCCTCAAATTTCAAGGGTTTGTCTGTGACAGGATGCACAAAACCAAGTGTTTGGGCATGCAAAGCCTGGCGTGGGAACTTTCTAGTGGTATTTTGTCTGGATTCCGGTAGTGATTTGGTCCGACTTAGCTTGGGCCGTGTATATACAGGGTCCCCTATCAGAGGATAACCGATATGCGCCATGTGAACCCTGATTTGATGGGTTCGGCCGGTTTTCAGGCGACATTGAATAAGGCACGCGATATCGTTGTAATTTTCTTCCAGTTCATAATGAGTATAGGCTGTTTTCCCGCCGCTTTCCAGCGTCGTCATGCGTTTGCGGTTGTGGGGATCCCGGCCAATATTCTTGTCGACATGTCCGCTCGCAGGATAAACCCGCCCCCAGGCGATTGCTTTATACATGCGCTCAATATCATGGGATTCGAATAAAGCTGCCAAACCCTGATGGGCAATGTCAGTTTTGGCGATAACCATCAAGCCGCTTGTTTCCTTGTCTATGCGGTGAACAATTCCGGGCCGCTTGACACCTCCAATACCCGACAAGCTATCGCCACAGTGATGCAAAAGGGCATTGACCAAGGTGCCTGTCCAATTCCCGGCCGCTGGATGGACAACCATGGGCGCAGATTTATTGACCACGATTAGATGGTCATCTTCAAACACGATATCCAGTGGAATATCTTCAGGTTCCGGGTCCGGTTCGATTGCCGGTGGAACGGTAAGGTGATAGATCTCGCCCGCGCGCACGCGCCGCGCCGTATCGGTAACGGCTTCCCCCTCGCGAAGGACCAGGCCTGATTTAATGAGAGGTCGGATTCTGTTACGCGAAAGGGTACCCAACGCATCTGTCAGGAAGCGATCCAGCCGCTTTCCGACGGCTTCTTCTGAAACTTCGACTTGATGTGTACCCTCAGGTGATGGCATATCAGTGAACCAGACTAATTCGTTAAAATATGAGGCGACCAAATGTCAGACCAAATGGAACAAGAACCCGGCCCCAATCTGACTCTTTTGAAATGGGTCGTCGGGGTACTCGGGTTTCTCATTATTCTTTTCGTCGTCGTGATAGCGGTTACCATATATAAGCGCATGACGGCAACAGATACCACAGAAATGGTGATGGGAAGTACGGAGCAGCCGGCTGTCGGACAAACCTATGCTGCTTTCGGAGATAAACGGATTCCCGTTCCGGATGATATGGACGTTATTAGCCTCACCGCGTCGGAAAGCCGGTTATTTGTTATGCTTGGCACGGAAGGGGCTGCCCGTCTTATTTTAGTTGTCGATGTCGCTACGGGGGATGTAGTGGGGGCGTTAAACCTTGAAAAAGACGGTATTCAGTGAGGGTTGATATTAGCCCATCCGACCTTGATTGTTTAACGCGGCATACAGAAGCATGTTGGCCGGACGAAGCCTGTGCGTTGATAGTCGGTCAATATCTGCAAAATCAACACTGGATCGTAAAGCGCGTTGAGCCGGCGAAAAATGTCGCAGCGGATAAATCCCGGTATTTCGAAATTGACCCTGAGTTGCGGATCAAGGTGGAAATGAATATCTTACTGGAAGATGATGAAATAATTGGCGTGTTTCATTCTCACCCTGAAGGCAAAGCATTTCTTTCTGAAAACGATATCAAAAATATTAAAGAGCCAAATTTATTCTGGCTGATTGCCAGTACATCATCGGGTAAGCTCAAGGAGTTTCGTGCGTTCATTGCCGCCGATGATCGTAATTTCGATCAGCTAACGTTACAAACCACATCTACTGCTTACGGAGACTAGTTTAATAAAAATGGATACTAATCATCTCATTAATTTTGCAAGTGATAATTCTGCTCCGGTTGCGCCAGAAATAATGGCGGCATTGTTGGCTGTAAACCAGGGTCCGGCACTAGGTTACGGAAATGATTCCGTAACCCGGGGGTTCGAGGAGCAGTTAAAAGACGTATTTGAGTGCGATTTGCGCGCTTTTCCCGTGGCGACGGGAACCGCGGCAAATGCTCTGGGTCTTAGTGTAATGGTTCCACCCTATGGATCTATTTTTGCGCATCGTCTTGGACATATTGAAACGGACGAATGCGGAGCGCCGGAATTCTATACTGGCGGCGCCAAAATAGCGCTGCAAGACGGCGAAAACGGAAAGCTGGATGCAGCGCATCTGGACAAGGTTCTTTCCCAGTCAGGCGCTGGCAACGTCCATCATATCCAGCCGGCAGTTCTGAGCCTGACGCAAACGACGGAATGCGGCACCGTTTATACGGAAGCGGAAGTTGCAGCCCTGAGCGCAACGGCGAAGGCCCACGGGCTTGGGGTTCATATGGATGGTGCGCGGTTTGCGAACGCAGTGGTTAGCCTTGATTGCGCACCGGCTGATGTCACCGTGAAAGCAGGCGTTGACATTCTCTCGCTAGGGGCAACAAAGAACGGAGCCATGGCTGTCGAAGCTGTCGTGTTCTTTAATCAGGAAAAAGCGCAGGAGTTTGAATTCCGGCGCAAGCGCGGCGCTCATTTATTTTCCAAAATGCGTTACTTCTCCGCGCAGCTGGATGCTTATTTTGCCGATGGTTTATGGCTTAAATTTGCACATCACGCGAATGAAATGGCGAGCCGACTGGCCGCCGGACTCGCATCAAGTGACACCGCCAGCTTATTGTATCCCGTTGAAGCAAATATGGTTTTTACGAAAATTTCTGGAGAGGCGATGGCCAAACTGGAAAAATCCAATGTTCTGTTTTATCCAGAGGGACCAAAGGAAGATTCCGTAATTCGTCTCGTTGCTTCCTGGAACACAACATCGGAAGAGGTTGATGCGGTTTTGTCGCTCATTGGATAATCGCCCGGCGCCGGAATAAATTGTCAATGTCAGAGTTTGATTCCCGGCGCATCTAAGGGTATTGAGGGGCGAGAGTTATGGAAACAGAGCTTATTTAGGATAAGGCAGAAATGCAGAGTATTCAAAATTTTTGGGATATTGTTAAAGACGTTTGGCAAAGCGGTTACATGGGCGTTGATTTTAGCACCATTGCAACCATCTTGATGATCCTTGTGTTTGCGCTGTTGGTTCGCGGTATCTTTACAAGATTTGTTGTCAACCGCCTGGCCAGAATGGCTGAGAAAACAGAGAATAAGCTGGACGATAAAGTGATCCTGGCCATGAAAGGGCCGATCCGGTTTATTCCTGTTGTCGTTGGCGTTTACTTTGCGTTTGAAGTGGCAAATATTCAGGATGGTGAAACCCTGGCAATTGCCTCCAGCAAAATTGTTCGGTCCCTTGTGGTATTTAATATTTTCTGGGCCTTATATTGCGCCATTACCCCGCTGACTTTCCTTTTGGGGCGCCTTGAGGAAATTTTTTCCACCGAAATGGTCAGCTTCCTCGTGAAGATCATGAAGGGTATTGTGGCTGGCATTGGCGCCGCGACTGTTCTTGAACTATGGGGAATTGAAGTCGGGCCGATCATAGCAGGTTTGGGTATCGTTGGCGTAGCCGTTGCTTTGGGGGCCCAGGATCTCTTCAAGAATCTGATTAGCGGGTTTTTGATATTGGCTGAAAAACGCTTCAAGGCTGGCGATTGGGTAAAAGTCGATGGTGTTGTTGAGGGAACAGTGGAGAAAATCGGATTTCGCTCGACCATGATACGGCGGTTTGATCGGGCTCCAACTATTGTCCCGAATGCAACATTTGCCGACCGTGCAGTTACCAATTTTTCCGAAATGACGCATCGGCGGATTTATTGGAAAATAGGCGTTGAGTATTCGACGACAGTGGCGCAAATGCAGGTCATAACGGAAAAGATCAGGGATTATTTGATTGAAAACGCAGATTTCGCCCAGCCTCACGAAGCGACCATGTTTGTCGTCACTGACAGCTTTAATGCCAGCAGTATCGATATTATGATTTATTGCTTTACCAAAACCACCAACTGGGGTGACTGGCTCGATATAAAGCAGGACTTTGCCTATGCAATAAAAGGCATTGTTGAGGGAGCGGGTACAGGCTTTGCCTTTCCGTCAATCTCTGTTTACAAAGGCGAGGGGGCCGATGAACCCGAAGCGTTTGAGCCGCCGCCGGACTTTAAAAAAGGTCATAAAGCCGATGCGGAAGGGTCCTTATTCGATGAACATGGACAATGAGACCTAATCTTTTAAAGCTTTGCGGATCACATATTCGAAGACACCGCTCTCTTCACTGAAGTTTTCAAGAATATTGCCACTTACATGGCAATAATGTTGAAAGTCGATGCTGGAGGCTGGATCTGTCGCAAGAACAACAATTCGCTCTCCCGGAGCCATCGATTTTATGGCCTTCTTGGCCTTCAGGACAGGTAAAGGGCAATTAAGGCCAGATGTGTCAAGTCGTAAAGAAATATCAGCCACAGCGGGTTCCAGAAGCTAAATTCATGCAAAGTTGTGTGGAACTTAACCGCCAGGAGCGGTTCGCGCAATAGAGCTCGAGACCCCTAATTTCGATAGCAACGAATTTGTACCATATCCAATGCGTCACTCAAAGATGCGCCCGAATGCAAAATACGCAAATCCTGACCCAATAAAACATATCCATGGTCTTCCGACCGGAGCAGATAATTCTGAGCATTCGACCCTTTTAGAAACATAACTGTACAGAGTGGATTATGGTGGTTCCGGGCTTTTGTCTCGATGCAGCAATGTAAGGCTTCCGGGATCGCATCCAGCATGGCGTATCCGCACCAGCCACCTGTGGCGTTTCGACTTTCAAATTCCGAAATCAGCTCTGCCAGAAGGCGGCTTTTGAAGGGACGTACGCGAATTTTATCGGAGAGCTTTTTGGGTTTCCTATTGGAATTCTCTGTCAATGCGTTGAAGTTTTTGGACATACCATCAATTCCCAAAATTCGCAGGCGTAATAAGTATAGTTTTGCAATAAACGGTTAATCTGAGGTTTACGTGTCGAGAAATATGCAGGAAATGAGGTGTTTTTGTCGACAAGGAGTCCGGTAAGATCCTGCTTTCCATTAACCAAATTTACATTCTATTTAGTTATATTCGGCGCATAAGTGCTCTTGTGGGCCATTTTATGATTAATTTTTATCTGGATTTTAGGGCTAATGCCAAAAACTCCGCAGTCGCCATCCGCCATAAGCCCTGATTATTTTGATCAAGGCAGAGATATCGAGTACAAGCCCGCGTCTTCTGCCGGAGGGCTTCTGCAGCATCACGAGATTGGGGAAGCGGCATATTTCCTCAGGCCATTTGGCAAAACTTACCGCGAAGCTCTCAGTAACCTGATTACGGGTAGTATTCAAATCATTGGCCTTGATGATGTGAAAGCCCAATATGCAGAACAATGGGGCAGCATAGCGAAAAGTGTTCTTAAGATCACTGAAGCTTTTTTGAGCCATAAACTTGGTAAAAGTGATATCTTTGTGCCCCTTGACGAGGGCCGGTTCGCCTTGCTGTTTGCAGGCATTAGCCGAGAAGAAGCGTTGGAGAAATCGACGATCATCGCCTCTGAGCTTGTCAATAAACTGTTTGGAGAACTGCCGGGAGGCGATCTCATCTCGGTAGAAGCCGCCATGCTTGAAATTGAAGATTTCGATGGACTTGACCGAATACAGGATCTGGACGATCTAATTCAATGCTTTCGAGAGGCCATCGATAAAACACAAGACAAACAGGCAAAAGAATTTCGGCAGAGAAAAACAAAGATAAGGGTATGTTTTCGGCCTTTAATTAATCGGCGGAAAAATTTTGTCGCCATGAATGAAGCTGTTGTTTTTCATGAAGTTGATGGACAAAGCGTTGCTGTAATGTCGGATGATCCGGTCTTTACGGGAACTGCAACCTTGCGTGCAGAACTGGATTTCCTGGTGCTCCGTGAAACCGGGAAAACCCTCGAGCATCTGGGAGGCGTTGGAAATAAACCGACAATTCTTCTCTCTGTTCATTCAGAAACATTGGCGGATACGTTCTGGCGTGGAAAATATGCCCGAATTTTGTCTTCACTGCCCGAATATACCTGTCGCCATTTATTGCTGAACATTCAGGGAACAGTCACTGGGACACCCAATAGTCGGTATCGGCAAATATTGACCTCTGTTCGCTCGATGGTGTTAGGTTTTACCTTTGAAGTTAATCCCGAATGGTCAGAGTTTGAGGCGATAAAAGGCCTTCCCATTCATGCGCTCTCCGTATCGGGGCATACCATTTCGGAAGCCGCACAAATTGAATTATTGTTCAAGCACGCCAAGTCGAGCGGCCGAAAATGTATTTGGCGATCCATTGATAGCGATGAGTTGGCGCGTACAGCCTTCAAAATGGATGTTGACTATGCCAGCGGATCAATTTTCGGAAACGTGCAGGATGAACCGGCACGGCCGTTCTCCTTGCCGACATAGCTTCTGTCTCATCTGCGCAGGACGGCGCCCATTTCCACATGCGCGGACCAAAGAAACTGGTCAACTGGTTGAATGAACTCTAGCTGATAACCTTCTGAAACCAAATGACTTATATCCCTGGCGAATGTCACCGGATTGCAGGAAACTGCCACAACCGTTCCAATCGAACTTTCTGCGATCTCTTCGACTTGTGCTTTTGCGCCAGCTCGCGGTGGGTCAAACAGTAATCCATCATATGTCTTTAGCTCCGTCGTAAAAAGAGGACGACGGAATAGGTCACGGGTTTCCGTGCTTATGGGGAGGATGTTTTTGTTCGCTGAGCTTTGCAGGGCGGACACCAGCTCTTGATCTCCTTCAACAGCATGTACCTTTGAAGATCGTGACAAGGGAAAAGTAAAACTGCCGCAACCGGCGAACAGATCAACAACATTGTCACAATTTTGCAGAGCCTTCGTTGCAATTTCGACCAAGGCTTCTTCGCCAGAGGTTGTTGCCTGTAAAAATCCACCGGGGGAGAGCGTGACGGGAATATCACCTAATTGAACCTTTGCAGGCTTTATGGCGGAAATAACTTCCGGTACGTCCTTTGGGTTCTGCCTCCAGGCAATTCGGGAAAGGTTGTTTTGCGTGGCAAATTCGGCAAGTACTTGCCGCGTTTCCAACGACAGCTCGTTTTCTGCAGTTACGAGAATATCTGGCCCATTATCCGTCACGGTCGCCATGAGGCGGGCACTGCTGTTGCGCGGCATTAGACCCGGTAGGGTGGATCTTAGAGGTTTGATCAGCGCAAAAAGTGATCGGTGAATAAGAGGGCAGTCGCCGACGTCAAATACCTGGTGACTGCGCCGAACATGATAGCCGATCATAACTCCTTTTTTACGCTTTGACGCGACGAACTCCACACGCCGTCTGCTATGCGCAGGGCTGCTGATTGTCGGGAGTATATTCGCATTGGAAATACCAGACATGGACAAACAATCAACAATTCGCTGACGTTTCCAGTCAGCGACAAAACCATCGTCGAGATGCTGCAAGGAGCAGCCGCCGCAGGTGCCGAAATGCTTGCACCGAGGCGTAACTCGAAAAGGTCCAGCTTTATTAATTTCATGTATCTCGGCCATATATCCCTGACCACGGGCTTCTCCTTGAAGGGCAGAAAGGTGGTCGCCCGGCGCGGCAAAGGGGACATAATAAGTCCGTCCCTCCTCCAACGCGATGCCATCGCCGCTTGCGCCAATATGGTCAATTATGAGGTCACGGGGCATATTTTGCTCCTAGCAAAAATTCCGTATTACCATCACTCCCTTCGATAGGGCTTTCAACGGTTCCCAGAGCCTGCCAGCCAGCGAGTGAATTGATCCAGTTTGTCATTTCCAGGGGAACAGACCGAACCAATTCAGGATCCCGGACAATACCACCTTTGCCGACATTACCCTTGCCGACTTCAAATTGTGGTTTGACGAGCGCGAGTAAATGTGCCCCGTTCCGACACAATTTGAGCGCTGGCGGAAGTGCCAACTTCAATGATATGAAACTGACATCCGAGACCACGAGATCAAGGGGGTCGGCGATCAAAGCCGAGGAAAGGATGCGAGCATTCGTTTTTTCGAGATTGATTACGCGTTTATCATTTGCAATAAGTGGGTCGAGCTGGCCATGTCCGACATCAACAGCATAAATCTTCTGCGCGTCATGCTGCAAAAGGACCTGGCAAAACCCACCGGTAGACGCCCCAATATCGGCGGCAATTGATCCTGCGGGATTAATCTCGAAATATTCCAAAGCGGCGAGAAGTTTAAGGGCTCCGCGTCCTACCCAATCCATTTCCGGTGCGTTAATTGTAATGGGGATATCTTGACTAACTTTTCTGGTCATTTTTGTTGTTGGAACATCGTCAACGAAAACATGTCCGTTTTTAATGTGATCTTGGGCCCGTGCCCGGCTTTTCACCATTTTACGGCGGACCAGTTCCAGATCCAGGCGTTGCGTAGGCGCGCTGAAATCCGGCATTTAAACCGCAGAAAGATTTGTACGTGACTGGTCGTTGGATTTTAAGGCCTCTAGAACCGCCGTCACCATATGTTTGGCAGTTAATCCGGCTTCCTCATACATGTTTTCAATTTTATTCTGGTCGATAAAGCTATCGGCCATACAGAGGGGACGAACCTTCAAATCTGAATCCATCAAACCGTTAAGAGCAAGAAACTGTAGTACATGGCTGCCGAAGCCCCCGATGGCGCCATCTTCAACCGTCAGTAAGACATTATGTGTAGAGGCCAGATCGCGCACGAGATCCTCGTCCAGCGGCTTGCAGAAACGGGCATCGGCAACTGTCGTTGAAATACCCTTAGCCTCCAGCTCTTCCGCCGCCAGAAGTGCGTCCTTTAAATGGGTGCCCAGGGATAATATGGCGACGCGATCCCCTTGTTTCAGGATGCGTCCTTTTCCAATTTCAAGAATGTCGCCTGCTTCCGGTAAATCAACTCCAACGCCCTCGCCACGTGGATAGCGAAAGGCGCAAGGGCCGTCGTCATAGGCCGCGGCGGTTGCCACCATATGTTTGAGTTCCGCTTCGTCAGCTGGTGCCATTACCATCATATTGGGCAACGTCGCAAGATATGTGATATCAAAGGATCCGGCATGGGTCGCGCCATCGGCGCCGACCAAACCCGCGCGATCAAGCGCAAAGCGTACCGGAAGGTTCTGGATAGCCACATCATGCACAACCTGATCATAGGCTCTTTGTAAAAAAGTAGAATAAATCGCAACAAAAGGTTTCATGCCTTCGGTCGCCATCCCCGCTGCGAATGTCACAGCATGCTGTTCCGCAATACCAACGTCAAAGCATCGATCCGCGAAACGCTTTTGAAACTGGTCCAAACCGGTTCCGTCCGGCATCGCAGCAGTTACAGCAACAATTTTATCGTCTTTCTCGGCTTCCTCAATCAGGCTTTGCGCAAACACCTTGGTATAAGAGGGGGCATTGGGGGTTGCTTTCGCCTGTGCACCCGTAACAACGTCAAATTTAGAGACGCCATGATACTTGTCGGCGGCAGCTTCAGCCGGTGCATAGCCTTTCCCTTTTTGGGTTACGCAATGGATAAGTATGGGCCCATTCTTGGAATCCCGCGCATTTACCAAAACCGGTATAAGATGTTCCAGATTATGGCCGTCTATGGGGCCGACATAATAAAAACCCAGCTCTTCAAACAAGGTTCCCCCGGTTATCATGCCACGGGCAAACTCTTCGGCTCGTCTTGCAGTCCGCTCCAAAGGATCCGGTAACATGGCGGCGAACTGTTTGGCGATCTCGCGAATACCGCGATAGGGCTTTCCCGATAACAGCCTGGATAGATACGCGCTCATGGCGCCGACAGGCGGGGCTATGGACATATCATTGTCATTGAGGATAACGATTTGCCGGGCGTCCATGGCGCCGGCGTTGTTCATGGCTTCATACGCCATGCCCGCGCTCATGGCGCCGTCGCCTATGACCGATATGACGTTATTGTCACGTCCTTGCAGATCCCGCCCGACAGCCATTCCCAACCCGGCAGAAATTGAGGTCGATGAATGAGCGGCACCAAAGGGGTCGTAATCGCTCTCGGCTCTCTTGGTGAAGCCAGAAAGTCCTTCCGGTTGGCGCAATGTGCGGATACGGTCTCGCCGTCCAGTGAGAATTTTATGGGGGTAGCACTGATGCCCCACATCCCAAATCAGTCTGTCATCGGGGGTGTTGAACACATGGTGGATTGCGACGGTAAGTTCAACAACTCCAAGGCCTGCGCCTAAATGCCCACCTGTAACCGAGACAGCATCAATTGTTTCCTGCCGGAGTTCGTCCGCCAGCTGAATCAGCTGTCCCATAGAAAATGCCCGCGTATCTCTTGGCTCGTTTACCTGATCCAGCAGGGGCGTTTGAAGTCTTTTTGTCACGTTACTAAACCATTCTTATTTTTTACGCTCAATAGTGAACGCAGCGGCCTGACGCAGTAAATCCGCCTTTGGGCCGAAGATGTCAAGATGCTTTACAGCTTGCTCCGCTAACATAGACGCATGAATTTTGGCTTCTTCAAGTCCCATAAGGGATACAAATGTGGCTTTTCCAGCGGCTTCATCTTTTCCTGCGGCCTTGCCAAGCTGTTCCGTCGTACCTTCAATATCTAAAATATCGTCCGCAATTTGAAAAGCCAAGCCAAGATCATGGGCGTAGGCTTTAAGGGCTTGCGTTTTCGCCGGGGGGGCGTGGCCAAGTATGGCACCTGCAATACAGGCAAAAGAAATCAACGCGCCGGTTTTAAGCTGCTGTAGTCTTGTGATGGTGATAATGTCGATATCAACGGCATCGGCATACATATCCATGGTCTGCCCGCCGACCATGCCTTTTACACCGATGGCATGCGCCAGTTTGGCAACCAGTGCGATGCGAACCTCTGGCGAAGGATGTGTGTCTGCATGACTCAGGATATCAAACGCGAGAGACTGCAGCGCGTCGCCTGCCAATACTGCCGTGGCTTCATCATAGTGTTTGTGGACGGTCGGAATTCCGCGTCGCAGGTCATCGTCGTCCATACATGGCAAATCATCATGGATGAGTGAATAACTATGAACGAGTTCCAACGCTGCGGCAACCCGGGTTGAATGAATGCGCGGAACTGAAAACAGATCAGCACTTTGAATGACCAAAAAGGCACGAAGCCGTTTACCACCTGAAAGAACACCATAGCGCATCGCTTTATAAAGTTGCTTTTCAAGCCCCTCATTGGTCGGCAAAAAATGTGCAAGTTCCGTTTCCATCAGTTCAGCGGTCTGACGAAGCGCTTTGTGAAAATCATCTTCCATACAATTACTCAAATATCAGATGCAGCCGGACATGACCTCGGCCAGAAAAAAAGGGCGATCCGCTTATTCGACGTTTGCCGGTTGGGTGGACAGCGAGCCATTCTTATTGACGATCTTGTCCACGCGTTCCTGCGCATTGCGGAGTTTTCCTTCACAATGCTGCTTCAGCGCGGAACCGCGCGAATAGATATCTATCGACTGGTCAAGGTCGACTTGCCCCGAATCCAGTTTTTCTACGATTTTTTCCAACTCCTGCAGAGCTTCTTCGAAACTAAGCGCGGCAATTTCTTCCGGTACTTCTTGATTTTCGGCCATGGTGTCTCCTTTGTCATCTTATACCCTGCTCTTACCGGCGGAGCAACGCTTTCACATGGGCATTTACACCTTCTGAAAGCCCGTCAAGATCATAGCCTCCTTCCAATGTCGAAACGATCCGCCCGGCGCAGCAATTATCGGCTATACGGACCAATTCCAAGGATATCCATTCGTAATCTTCGGCCGTCAAATTGATGTCCGCCAGCGGATCTTTCTCATGGGCATCAAATCCTGCTGATATCAACAAGAGATCAGGGTCGAATTTCTCAAGTGCCGGAAGAATAATATCTTGCATAGCAGCTTTAAACTTTAACCATCCATCGCCGGCGGCAAGCGGGACGTTGAAGATATTGCCAACCCCGGTTTCCGACGCACTTCCAGTTCCGGGATAATAGGGGGCTTGATGGGTTGACCCATAGAACAAGTCTGGATCAGCCTCAAATATTGACTGGGTACCGTTTCCGTGATGCACATCAAAATCCAAGACGGCGATCCGTTTCAGCGCATATTTGTCACGGGCATATTTCGCGCCGATCGCGATACTGTTAAATATGCAAAATCCCATGGCTTTGTCTGCTTCGGCATGATGTCCTGGCGGGCGGGTGGCACAGAATGCATTGGCACTTTCTTGCGACATAACCATATCGACGGCGGCGCAGACAGCACCAGCGGCTCTCAGCGCCGCATCTTTCGAGCCCGGAGACATCTTCGTATCAGGATCAAGAGCAATAATTCCGGCCTCTGGTGCCATTTTATCGATATGGTCCAGATAGTCATCGGTATGGGCAAGTGCCAGCATCTCTCGACTCGCAAGGGGAGCTTCCAGGCGATCCAGATCAGGAAATTCTTCAAGATCCAGTCGGTGAAGTACGGATCTTAATCGATCCGCTCTTTCGGGATGTCCCTCTCCAGTATCGTGAAAAAGACAGTCGCGATGGGTAAAAAGATATGTTGTCATGCTGTCTCTTATAGAAAATGTAAATGGCCTGCGTTACAATATTTGCAGATTTTTTGGTTGCTTTTCAAGCAATAGGAACACATTTCTGCATAACAGCAGTTTAGAGTTAAACTTGGATCAAGATGAAAAAAACACAACAATTTGTCATCATACTGGTCGTTGTCGCCCTTGGATATGCCGGCTGGCATTTTAAATCGGATCTCCCCTTTATAGGCGGGGAGCAGGTTGCAGCAGCGTCAAAACCGCACAATCGGCCTCCGCAAGGTGTCATTGTATCAGAGGTTTTTCTGAAAGAACTGCCTCGTATCCTCACCGCTGTCGGGACTGCGAAAGCCAATGAATCTGTCGATATTACGACCAAAGTGTCAGGTATCATCAAATCATTGAACTTTTCCGAAGGGCAGGAGATTTCGCGCGGTGCAGTTTTAGTACAGATGGATGATGCTGAATTTCGAGCCAATCTTACCGAATCGGAGGCGGAGAGGGATAACCGTCAAAAGCTCTATGACCGGGCATTGAAACTTTATGAGACTAAAAATGTGCCGAAGGCACAAGTTGATTTATTGCTTTCTGAGCTGCTGGCGTCGGAAGCCAAGATCGCAGCGGATAAAGCGCGGATCAGCGACTATGTCATCAAAGCGCCTTTCCCGGGTGTTCTTGGATTCAGAGAGGTAAGTGTTGGGTCTCTTGTTAAACCGGGGGATGTCATTACAACGCTGGATGATACGGAGCTGATTAAAATAGATTTCGATCTGCCCGAGCGAATTCTTGCGGAAATTCGGCCGGAACAGGAATTTCAGGCCATTAGTGTCGCGTATCCGGATAAGGTTTTTCAGGGTGTTGTCGGTATTATCGCTACCCGAGTTGATGAAGTGACACGTGCGGTTAGAGTGCGCGGATTTGTCCCCAATGAAGAAGGATTACTCAAACCCGGCATGTTTTTATCCATACGCTTGCAGGTCAGTATCGATACGGATGCCCTGATGGTATCTGAAGAAGCAGTTGTCACGACCATAAATGGCCATCATGTATATGCTGTTGTTGAGGATAAAGCTGTGCGTACACCCATAGAAATTGGCCGTAGAACCAGGGGGTACGTAGAAATTATTAAAGGATTGGATGAGGATGATCGCGTCATTGTAGAGGGATTGCAGAAAATAAAAGACGGTTCGCCGGTATCCCCAACCCTGGCGGTATTGAAATCGGAAGCGGTATCAACGCAATGAGATTACCTGATATTGCCATCAAGCGGCCCGTTTTGGCGATCGTTTTTTCGCTGGTGTTGATCCTTTTCGGGCTCTTTTCCTATGAGTCTTTAAGCGTTCGGGAATATCCGGATGTTGATCGGCCAAATGTATCAATCAGTACCGGTTATCGAGGTGCCTCCGCAGAGATTGTGGAGAGCCAGATAACGCAGATTATCGAGGATGCGGTTGCTGGAATCAGCGGGGTTAGTCGAATTGACTCGACCAGCCGAGAAGAATTTTCATCGGTGAATGTCGAGTTTAACCTGAACCGGGACATTGAAGAAGCAACGAATGATGTTCGTTCCCGTATTTCACGGGTGGTCAATTCCCTGCCCGAAGAAGCCGACTCGCCCCTGATCTCGAAAACGGAGAGTGATGCGCGACCGATCATGTGGTTGTCCTTGACGAGCACGACCATGGACCAATTGGAACTGACGGATTTTGCGGAACGAACCCTTGTCGACCCACTGTCGACAGTCGACGGTGTTGCGTCAGTCCGAATTGGTGGCGCGCGGCGTTTTGCAATGCGCATTTGGTTGAATTCGCCTGCCCTGACCTCACGTGAGCTGACTGTCCAGGATGTGGAAAACGCAATCCGTGAGCAGAATGTGCAAATACCCTCCGGCCGGATTGAGTCCAGCATGCGTGAATTTTCAATCCGCACACAGTCGGACTTGAAAACACCGGAAGAATTCCGCCAGATTATCCTGAAGAATGACGACAATGGCATAGTCCGGCTCGGTGATGTGGCGGAGGTTGCAATTGACGCGGAGAGTGAACGCACGGCCCTTCGCGTCAACGGGGATGCCGCTGTCGGTCTTGGTGTGATCCGGCAGTCTGGCTCCAACGTTCTGGAAGTGGCAAATGGCGTCAAGGTGATCGTCAACCGTCTCGAGCAAACTCTGCCTGCTGGTGTGGATATTCAGGTCTCTTACGATCAATCAGTCTTTATCAGCCAGTCCATCAAGGAAGTCTTTATTGCCCTTGGCATCGCCATGGCGCTGGTGATCTTTGTTATTTTCTTCTTTTTGCGATCGGTGCGCGCGACATTCATACCGGCCGTTGCTATTCCCGTATCCATAATCGCGACTTTGTCGATTTTGGCCTTGCTGGATTATTCGGTAAATGTGTTGACGCTTCTGGCGCTTGTGCTGGCGATTGGGTTGGTTGTTGACGATGCCATCGTGGTTCTGGAGAATATCCATCGGCGTATGGAAGAAGGAGAGCCGGCACTTTTAGCGGCGAGCCGCGGATCAAAGCAGGTCGCCTTTGCCGTTATCGCAACAACCATTGTCCTGATTGCCGTGTTTATCCCCATATCGTTTCTGGATGGGACCACAGGACGCCTGTTTAGGGAGTTTGGTGTCGCCGTCGCGGCGGCTGTCATGTTTTCCAGTTTTGTCGCCCTGACGCTGACGCCCATGCTCTGTTCCAAATTATTGGTGGAAACCAAGAAGGAAGGGTGGTTCTACAAATCCACGGAGAAGCTATTTGTAGGGATGTCAGTCGGGTATGGCTGGTTGTTGGCGCGCGTTCTCAAAATTCCGTTTATTATTGCAGGCATTGCCGTGGCCTTGTCCGCTCTCGCATATAATTTTTATGAATTGATACCCAAGGAATTTGCACCGACAGAAGATCGCGGTGTTTTTTACATGCCTGTTTCTGCTCCGGAAGGGGCTAGCATGGAATACACCAAGCGAAATGTTCTAAAGATAGAAGAAATATTCAATCCGCTGGTGGAAAGTGGCGAGGCAGAGCGCGTTTTTGCTTTTATTGGTACCTTTAGCCAACCCGGGCCTGTCAATACAGCCTTTATGCTGACCCGGCTCGTTCCCTGGGAGGAACGCGACCGATCGCAGCAGGAAATCGTGAAAAGCTTTTTCCCCGCCTTGCTGGCTGTACCGGGAGTGCGGGCATTCGCTATTAATCCGGCAAGCCTTGGACAGAGGGGGTTTCGCGCACCCGTACAGATTATTTTAGGAGGCCCTTCCTATGATGTCATAAATGAGTGGGCTGACCGGATTATAGAGCGCGCCTCGGATAACCCTAATCTGCTCAATCTAGATAAAGACTATCAGGAAACCCAACCGCAGATCCATTTGGACATCGATCGAAATCGAGCAGCCAATCTAGGCGTTTCCCTTGAAAATATTGGCAGAACACTGGAAACACTCATGGGTGCACGCAACGTGACAACTTATGATCAGGGCGGCAAACAATATGAAGTGATTGTCCAGGCGCGTGAGGAAGATCGCAGAAGCAGGGATGACCTCGATAATATATATGTCCGATCAGATAGTTCCGGCAGGCTGATACCGCTTTCAAATCTTGTGACCCTGGAAGAAAAAGCAGGACCGGGCGAGTTAAAGCGATCAGATCGGTTAAGAGCAGTTCGGGTAACGGCCTCACTCGGCCCCGATTATACCTTGGGTCAGGCGCTTGAGTATCTTGAGGAGTTGGCATCGGAAGAAACAGGCGGTGAAGCGCGTGTATCCTATGGCGGGTTAAGTCGATCATACAAAGATTCAAATACCGCTCTGACCTTTACATTTGTGACGGCGTTGTTGGTGGTTTTCCTGGCGCTCGCCGCCCAGTTCGAGAGTTTTATCCATCCCTTGATCATCATGACCACGGTACCTCTGGCAATTACAGGCGCGCTCGGTGCGATTTTATTCACCGGATTATCGCTGAATATCTATAGCCAGATCGGGATCATAATGCTGATCGGCTTAACGGCGAAAAATGCCATTCTTATTGTGGAATTTGCAAATCAGCTACGGGATGAAGGCGCGGATATTTTAACGTCAATCCAAAATGCCGCGGTTATTCGTCTACGCCCGATCCTGATGACGACAATTTCGACCGCTCTCGGTGCCGTTCCACTCGCCATGGCAACCGGTGCGGGAGCTGAAAGCCGTGAAGCCATTGGCATCGTCATTATCGGCGGCGTTATGTTCTCTACAATTTTATCGTTGTTTGTTGTTCCGATATTTTATCTGTTGCTGGCCCGGTTCAGCCGCCCGTCGGGTTATTTATCGTCGCGTTTGAGCGAGCTTGAGAGCGCACATGTGGATGCGAAGAGATAGCTTGTTTGTTGCAGATGCTTGAAACGGACTTGGATTTGTCACAAAATGCTGTTTATAACGTCAAAGAGGCCAATTACGGCAGGCGCGCACTTTAAATAAGGAACGGGTTTTATGTCTGAGACACAAAAAGTTCTGTTGCTAACCGGCGCCAGTCGGGGCATCGGCCATGCGACTGTGAAGCGTTTCAGCGCCGCAGGCTGGCGCGTCCTGACGGTTTCCCGCCAGGCTTTTTCCGAATATTGCCCTTGGGAAGGCGGCGAAAAAGATCATTTGCAGATCGATCTGGCAGATATTGACGGGCTCCCGAAGGCGCTCGATGATATTCGGGAGAAACTGAATGGATCGCCGTTGCATGCCCTGGTCAATAATGCGGGCATATCCCCTAAGGGACCGGAGGGCGAACGGTTTAGCACCTTGAATTCCAGTCATGCGGATTGGCAGCATGTGTATAATGTTAATGTCTTCGCTCCGCTTCTGCTGGCACAGGGACTGTTTGACGAACTTGTCGCCGCAAAAGGGGCCATTGTTAATGTGACCTCCATTGCCGGGGGGCGGGTCCATCCGTTTGCCGGAGCTGCCTACGGGACATCAAAAGCGGCGCTTGCCGCCATGACACGGGAAATGGCCTTTGATTTCGGACCGCACGGGGTGCGTGTCAATGCGATCGCACCGGGGGAAATCGATACGTCGATCCTGTCACCCGGAACAGAAGAAATGATCAAGGATATTCCGCTCCGCCGGTTGGGCCGACCCGAAGAGGTTGCCTCTACGATCTATTTCCTTTGCGATGCGCCGTCTTCTTACGTGACCGGTGCAGAAGTTCATATCAATGGCGGTCAGCACGTTTAATAAGTACTGTCAGATACGCCTCAGCAACTCATTTGTCATATTATAAATATGAGATATAGTTCGATTTCGTAAAACGGGTTGGACCATAAATTCGTTTTTTTCCATAAATAAGGAGGGGACTTATGACAGGAGAATTATTCTGGTTGGCGATGAGTGCAGCATTGGGCCTTATATTGTGGATTCCCTACACCGCAGCCGGTGCCGGCGTGGTTGGCTTCAAATCCGGAACCACTGACGTTCCCAAACCCGCCAATCTTCCGGAATGGGCGCAACGCAGCCATCGGGTTCATATGAATTTGGTGGAATCACTGGCTCCGTTTGCCGTGTTGGTACTTATTCTGTCAATTAGCGGAAAGGCAGATGCCTCTACGTCGACAGCGGCAGCCGCATTCTTTTTCGCACGTGTTGCCCATGCAATCATCTACACAATGGGAATTCCGTTTTTGAGAACTGTCGCCTACACGGTTGGCTGGGTTGCCTGTCTTTATTTGCTTTGGCAAATCTTGATGTAGGGGGTAGGGGATTGCGGGAGAGGCTTTTTGATAAAGCTCCCTCCGCACAATTCAGGTTTTTCCCCGGCCGCGTTAGCCTTCGCGCCAGTTTTCTTTATCCGCCATGGCCGCAGCCTTGTCGAGGCCACGCTCGAAGCGATCGAACATCTCGTCAATTTCGCTTTCCGTTATAATCAACGGCGGACAGAGAGCCATGTTGTCGCCGGCGACGGCACGGCTGATCACGCCCTCGTCCTGCATGGCAAGATAGGCCAAATGGCCAGCTTTGTGTTTCGGATCAAAAGACCGCTTGGTTTTTTTATCGGCAACCAGTTCGACGGCGCCGATAAGCCCGCAAGAGCGGACTTCACCGACCAGAGGGTGATCGGCAAGTGCGGCAAACCGGTTAAGGAAGCGAGGTGAGACATTGCGGACATGCTCCAGAATATTCCGCTCTTCCATCAACTCCATCGTCCGCATGGCAACTGCCGCCGGCACCGGATGTCCGGAATAAGTGTAGCCATGGGCAAAGGCCCCATGCTTCTCACTTTGTGAAACCATGCCCCGGAAGATATCTTCAGAGACCATGACAGCGGCAATTGGAAGATACGCGCTGGAAAGCGCCTTGGCGCAGGAGAGGATATCAGGCTTGATATGGAAGGTTTGTGATCCCCACATCTGGCCTGTACGGCCAAATCCGCAGATAACTTCATCCGCAATCATCAGAACGTCATATTTTTTAAGAACAGCCTGTATTTTTTCAAAATAGGTGGCAGGCGGAACAATCACACCCCCGGCGCCCATAATCGGTTCGGCAATAAACGCAGCCACGGTATCCGGTCCCTCTGACAGGATTAACTGCTCCAGTTCGTCGGCCATACGACTTGCAAACTCTTCTTCACTTTCGCCGTCTTTCCCGAAGCGGTAATAATGCGGGCAACTGGTATGAAGGATGCCCTGGATCGGGAGGTCAAAATCATTATGCAGGGGCGGCAGGCCGGTCATGCTTGCGGCTGCAACGGTCACCCCATGATATCCTTTCATACGGGCGATGATTTTCTTTTTCTTCGGACGGCCAAGGGCGTTGTTGTAATACCAGACAAGCTTGACCACCGTATCATTGGCTTCAGATCCGGAGTTTACGAAAAACGCTTTGGAAAATTCGACTGGTGCGATATCGAGAAGTTTCTCCGCCAGGCGGATACCGGGTTCTGTCGATTTGCTGGCGAAGGAATGGTAATAGGGGAGTTTTTGCATCTGTTCAATGGCCGCATTGATCAGCTCCTGCTCGCCGAAGCCGAAAGAGGTGCACCAAAGGCCCGCCAGGCCTTCAATATATTCCTTGCCACTATCATCAAACACATGGATGCCCTTGCCCTTTTCGATGATCAGCGGACCCTCCTTCTCGTGCTGGGAAAGATTGGTATAGGAATGGATCAGGCTTTTCGCATCGCGCGCGGCGAGCGAGTTTCCTTCAAAGAAGCTCGGGCTGGACATCGCGTTTTCCTCGACTAGTGGTTGGTTTAATTGCAGCCGTATTTGTAGAGCCAACAATTACCTTCTGTCAAAGGCCGTTTTCAAATCTTGGTTGTATGCTGGTGAGCTTCATGGCTAAATACAGATAATAGAAGGAGATTTCAGTTATCAAAAATTTTGTGTTTACCGGTGCCGACGGCCTTAACATCCATACCAATTACTGGCTTCCTGCAGCGGCGCCCAAAGCGGTCATCCAGATCGCTCACGGCATGGCTGAACATAGCGCCCGATATGACCGATTTGCCCGCCGTCTGAACGCCGAGGGATTTGCCGTTTATGCCAATGATCACCGGGGTCATGGTCAGACAATACCAACAGGGCAGGTACCCGGTCATATGGCGGATGAAGAGGGTTGGAACAAGGCGGTCACCGATCTTTACCTTCTTAATCAGGAAATATCCTCCCGGCATCCGGGTCTGCCCATTCTGTTGCTCGGGCATTCCATGGGGTCATTTTTGACGCAGCAATATATGGCTGAATATGGTGACAGCATTGTCGCGGCAGCCCTGTCGGCGACCAATGGTCCGCCCGGTGCACTGGGTAAAATCGGACAGGCCGTCACCCGGTTGGAGAAACTGCGGGTGGGCGGGGACGGACATAGCCCGGTTATGGCCGGGATGACCTTCAAGGCATTTAACAAGTCGTTCAAGCCAAACAGGACAGAATTTGACTGGTTGTCCAGAGACGAAGCGGAAGTTGATAAATATGCGGCGGATCCGCTTTGCGGATTTGAATGTTCCGTTGCGACCTGGATCGGGATGCTGGATGCATTGACAAAGATCGCTGGTGATACGGCCCTGTCAAAGATACCAAAAGATTTGCCAATTTACCTATTCAGCGGAACCCATGACCCGGTCGGAGAGAATACCAAGGGGGTCAAACGGTTATTGGTGGCCTATGAAAAACACGGGTTTAAGAACGTCAGCCATAAATTCTATGACGGTGCCCGGCATGAAGCCTTAAATGAAACCAACCGGGAGGATGTCATGACCGATTTTATTGCCTGGGCCAATTCCGTCGTTGATTAATCAGCCAGCTTTTCCAGCCGTTCCGCCTCGCGCTGTTTGATCATCCGGGATGTCAGGCGCGAGCCATCTTCGCTCCAGCCTGGGGGGCCGAAACAATGCAGGAAGGCGGCTTTCAGGCTTTTGGCCTGCCGGATGTCAGAAACGATTCCCGCCCATTCGTGAAAAGCGATAACCAACGGATTGAAGCTGGCGATCTGCTTGACAATGCCATAGCGGCAGGGCTCGTTCTCATCCTCGGGCACGAAGCTGCCGAAAAGCCGATCCCAGATAATGAAGACGCCGGCATAATTGGCGTCCAGATATTGCGGGTTTATCGCATGATGTACCCGGTGATGAGAGGGCGTGTTCATGACGGCTTCAACCGGTCTCCACATTTTATGGATTGCTTCGGTATGGATCCAGAACTGGTATACGAGGCTGATACCTTTTTGAAAAACAATAAGGGCCAATGGGAACCCGATCAGCGACAGCAACAGCCACGGAATCCAGGTGCCGGCAAAACTGCCTGTCCAGGTCTGCCGAAGCGCGGTTGATAAATTGTAATATTGCGAAGAATGGTGATTAATATGTGCCGCCCACCAGAACCTGTGCTCATGGCTAAGGCGATGAAACCAGTAGTAACAAAAATCTTCCGCAAAAAACACCAGGACAAAGGCCCACCAGTGATAACCGATATCAAAAAGCCGATATTCATAGACCCACAGGGAAATTGCCGAGACAAACCCCAGATTAACCAGACCAATGGCAAAATTCCCGAGCCCCATGATCAAGGAGGCAGCGCTGTCGCGCATTTCATAGTTTGATTTTTTTGGCGCGAACCGCCCGGTCAACGCCTCGGCCAGGATCAACAGAATAAAAGCGGGAATGGCAAAAGTAACAGGATCGGGCAAGTTCATCCCCTTGCTCCTTCAGATGACGGATCGCTGGATTGAAAACGAGAGGGTGCGGATAGCCGAATAGTCGTTGCAGAATGGGCAAGGCCTTGCCGGGGAAACTTAACAAGTTCATAGCCATCATTGCCTGATTTCCGGATGATGTCGGCTTGGCCAAAAACCTGTAGCACAAGTTTATCGCCAAAAGACCGGACTAATCCCACCTCTTCAGTGTCCTTCCAAAACACGATCGCTGCCAGGGCATTTTCGCCTATCTGAATTTTGGAGATGTGCAAGTGCGGTTCGTGCGACTTTAAAAAATCGCGGACGGATTTTTCCGAAACAGAGGCCTGCTTGTGCCCGGAAACCGCGCGGATAAACAGCACGACCAGCAACACGGCAAAGGCCGCAACCGGCAATAAAATGGTGGGGTCGATGACGATCGCTGGTCTCCTGTGATTCGCACGTTATTGTCTCAAATCTACGCAAAAATTCCGGGTTTGACAAAATATCCGATAATTTGCCTGTTTGACGGTCCGGTTCCCCTACGCAAAGCTAAGCGCGATTGTAAGAACGGGCGCGAATCTCAAAGAGACTTTACGGGCAAGCGGGTGGGTTTTATGCTGCGCGATCAATAAATAAACAAGTAAGAACAGGGACTATAAAATGCTGGGTCTAATTCAGGATCGGCCACTGCTGATCTCCTCGCTTATCGAATATTCAGGTTTGAACCACGGGGATGTGGAAATTGTTTCCCGCTCCGTCGAAGGACCGATCCATCGTACCAATTACCGGCAGGTAAATGCCCGTGCCAAGAAACTGGCGCAGGCATTGGGGCGGCTTGGTGTTGAAATGGGGGATCGTATCGGCACAATCGCCTGGAACGGATACCGCCATATCGAGATTTACTATGGTGTTTCCGGCATGGGATCCGTTTGCCATACGATCAATCCGCGCCTGTTCCCCGAACAGATTGCCTATATCGTCAATCACGCGGAAGACAAATATATCTTTGTCGATTTGACATTCATTCCGTTGATTGAGGCACTGGCGGAGCATCTGGGCAATGTGAAAGGCTTTATCGTGATGACGGATGAAGCCCATATGCCTGAGAGCAAGCTCGATAACCTGCTCTGCTATGAAACGCTTATCGATGGATCAGACGATAGCTATTCCTGGCCGGATTTTGATGAGAAGACCGCGTCCTCGCTTTGCTATACGTCGGGTACCACGGGCAATCCGAAAGGTGTTTTATACACCAACCGGTCGACCGTGCTTCACAGTTTCGGCGTCTGCGCGCAGGACGGGCTTGGTATCAGCAATCAGGATTCAATTCTGGCAGTTGTTCCCATGTTCCATGCCAATGCCTGGGGGCTTGTTTATGCGGCGGCCATGAGCGGGGCGAAAATGGTCATGCCGGGTGCGGCGATGGATGGCGCGTCCATTTACGAGCTTATGGAAGCGGAAGAGGTAACTGTTTCTGCCGGTGTGCCAACCATCTGGATGATGCTGCTGGCCCATGTGAAGGAAAATAACCTGAAATTCTCCAGCATGAAGCGCACTGTCATTGGTGGCTCCGCCGCGGCAAGAACCATGATCTCCACATTTGTTGAGGATTATGGTGTCAATGTTGTTCATGCCTGGGGCATGACGGAAACCAGCCCCATCGGTACCACGGGTAATTTGCTCAAGAAACATGCGGACCTGCCAGAATCTGAAAGGATTGATATCCGGACCAAGCAGGGACGTATTGTCTATGGTGTCGAGTTGAAAATCACCGATGATGACAATAACGAACTGCCGCGCGACGGCGTTGCCTTCGGTGATTTAAAGGTTCGTGGGCCCTGGATCACAAGTGGCTATTTCAAAGGAGAGGGCGGCGACACACTCGATGAGGATGGCTGGTTCAGCACCGGTGATGTGGGAACGCTGGATGCGGATGGCTACATGCAGATTACCGATCGGTCCAAGGATGTGATCAAGTCCGGCGGCGAATGGATCTCGTCCATTGATGTGGAAAATGAAGCCATTGGCTGCCCGGGAATTGTAGAGGCTGCCGTGATCGCTATCCCGCATCCGAAATGGGATGAACGACCGCTGGTCATTGCTGTTAAAGAGCAAGGGCACGGGGTTACAGCCGAGGATGTAATCGCCCATCTGGAAAGCACGTTGGCCAAATGGCAATTGCCAGATGATGTTGTCTTTGTCGATGAATTACCCCATACAGCGACAGGCAAGCTGCTGAAAACCAAGCTTCGGGAAGACTTCAAGGATTATGTGTTGAAGTCAGCCTAAAGCGGCCCCATTTTGGATGAGAAAAGCCGGGCATTAGTCCGGCTTTTTTTGTTGGACGGATGCAGCTGAAAAATAAAATCCATAATCTGGAATGATCGGTCTTGTATTTCCCGTTAAACACCGTATGTCTGACGGGAACACACATAATCAAGGATAAAAAATGTCGACACTAAACAAGCAATATCGTCTCGCAGCACGCCCAGTCGGGCTTCCCAAGGATAGCGACTGGGAATTTACCAGCACCGAAATTCCGACACCGGGTGAGGGCGAGGTCCTGGTCAAGGTGCATTATGCCTCTCTTGATCCGGCCATGCGGGGCTGGATGAATGATGGAAAATCCTATATTGCCCCTGTGGGCATTGGCGAGGTGATGCGTGCGGGGACGGTTGGCGAAGTTGTCGCCTCCAATAATCCAGGGTTCGCGGTTGGGGATTATGTCAGTGGCATGCTGGGCATTCAGCAATATGGCCTTTCCAACGGAACTGATTTAACAAAAGTCGATCCAAATCTGTCACCGCTGGAGAATTATCTGGGTGGTATTGGTATGCCGGGCCTAACGGCCTATTTCGGATTGCTTGAGGTTGGCGCCATGCAGGACGGCGAAACAGTTCTGGTTTCCGGTGCTGCGGGTGCTGTTGGTTCCATTGTCGGCCAGATCACCAAGATCAAGGGCGGAAAAGCCATCGGCATCGCCGGCGGCGCGGACAAATGTAAATATGTTGTGGATGAGCTGGGTTTCGATGCCTGCGTTGACTATAAATCCGACAGCTTTATCGATGACTTGAATGCCGCCCTGGGCGGTAAGGGCGTCGATGTCTATTTCGATAATGTGGGCGGTGAAATCCTGGATATCGCTCTGGCCCGGCTCAATCGACATGCCCGTGTGGTCATTTGCGGCGCCATTTCCCAGTATAACAACACAACGCCCCTGCGCGGCCCGCAGAACTACCTGAACCTGCTGGTACAGCATGCCCGCATGGAAGGCTTCGTCGTTTTTGATTACATCAAGCAATATGGCGAAGGCGTCAAGGCCCTGGCCACATGGCATGGGGAAGGCAAGCTCAAGTTCAGGAACCATGTTGAAACCGGCATCGAGAACTTCCCGGCCACGCTTTTGAAGTTGTTCAGTGGTGAAAATTTCGGGAAACTGGTCCTGACCATCAAGGAAGACTAGTAATCTAGCCTAAAATATCCAGTGAAATGGCGGAGTGGATTTACGCTGCCGTCATTTCACTATACTGTTGCGCCACGGTGATTTAGTTAGGCGCATATGTATATCGATTCTCCGAGCTTTTTAATTATTCTGATGTCCTCCCTGTTTCTGGCGGGATGTCTGCTAACGCCGATTGCCGCCCGCATGGGCGCCCCGTTTCTGTTGCTTTTCCTCTGTATTGGCATGCTGGTCGGCGTCGATGGTATTGGCGGCATCCGGTTCAATGATTTTCCGCTGGCCTATGAAATCGGGGCCATTGCGCTTGCCCTGATCCTGTTCTCCGGTGGCCTGGATACGGATAGCACGACGCTGAAAAAAGCGGCGGCGCCCGCTTTTATACTGGCCATAGTCGGGGTGATCCTGACATCCGGAATTGTCGGAATATTGATCCATTTTATCTTTGATATCGATCTTGATAAAAGCCTGCTGCTGGGCGCTGTTGTCGGGTCAACGGATGCGGCCGCCACATTCCTGATTTTGCGGCAACGGAATATCAAGTTAAGAAACGGCCTTGGTGAAACCCTGATGGTCGAGGCCGGGATTAACGATCCCGTGGCTATTTTCCTGACCATAATGATGGTCGCCATCGTCGATGCGCAGTTGCCGCTATCTTTATCGACATTGGTTTCATTCCTGCCTGAGCTGGCCTCGCAACTGGGGCTGGGTATCGTCGGCGGTGTGGTTGGCGGATACGGGGCGGCAATTTTGATTAATCGGATCAACATGCCCGTCAGCCTTTACGCACCTTTTGCAATGGCAACGGCTCTGCTGATTTTCAACCTGACAAGTATTTTTGACGGCAGCGGCTTTCTGGCCGTTTACATATGCGGTGTCATTCTTCGCTACAGAATGAAAAACCAGACCGAGCGCGTCGGCCAGTTTCATGATGGCTTGTCCTGGATCAGCCAGATCGTCTTGTTCCTGATGCTGGGGTTGCTGGTGACACCCAGCAGCCTGCTGGACACCATTCCCATGGGTCTGGTCGTTGCAGCCATCCTGATGTTTCTGGCCCGGCCCATTGCCACATATATCTGTCTGACACCGTTTCGGATGAATTTTAAAGATCAGACCTTTTTGGGCTGGGTCGGATTGCGCGGGGCGGTGCCCATATTTCTGGCAATTATACCGGTGATCAGTTCCGGCCCGGTGGATGAGAGTTTTTTCAATATTGTTTTCGTGGTTGTCATCGCGTCCCTGTTTTTACAGGGCTGGTCGATCTCGCTGGTCGCGCGATGGCTGGGGCTCATAGAAAAACCAGCGGCCGAAGAAGCGGCAAAGGATTGATTTTTGCGGTCAAAGGCCGTATTTACTGCACGAGTATTGTACCGCTCTTAAGGTGCAGTTGAATTTTCTGAATATTTATCTTCCGCCGCAATAAGTACCGGGGAAGATCAGGACACATCATGGGTATGTTGGAAGACCGTGTGGCCAATCGGCGCACTTTCGCAATTATTGCGCATCCGGATGCGGGGAAGACCACGCTGACGGAAAAACTGTTGCTGTTCGGCGGTGCCATCCAGTTGGCGGGTGCCGTGAAAACCCGTGGTGAGCAACGACGGGCCCGTTCCGACTGGATGAAAGTCGAACGCGAACGCGGCATTTCCGTGGCCTCCTCCGTGATGACCTTTGATTATCGGGAAAAGACGTTCAACCTGCTGGATACACCGGGCCATGAAGATTTCAGTGAGGATACCTACCGGACGCTGACCGCAGTCGACAGTGCGGTGATGGTGCTGGACGGGGCCAAGGGGATTGAAAGCCAGACACGCAAACTGTTTGAGGTTTGCCGTTTGCGCGACATGCCCATCACGACATTTATCAATAAATTCGATCGTGAGGCGCAGGATCCGTTTGATCTGCTGGATGATATAGAACAAACCCTGGCGCTGGACGTTGTTCCTGCCAGCTGGCCCATAGGCATGGGCCGGAATTTTCTAGGTTGTTACGATTTGTTCAATGACCGGCTGGTTCTGGTGTCCAAGGGCAAGAACAATCATATGGACGAAGGCATCACCTGCAACGGTCTTGAGGATCCGCAACTGGATGAATTGCTGCCGGCGGATGCCGTGGAAAAACTGCGTGAAGATATCGATATGGTGCGCGGGTTATGTCCCGAATTTGAGGTGGATGCTTTTCTCGAAGGAACCATGACGCCGGTTTATTTTGGCAGCGCCATTAATAATTTCGGTGTTGAAACCTTATTGAACGGCCTCACGGAGACGGCCCCCAGTCCCCGGTTCGCGCCGTCCGCCGATCGCAATATCTCTCCGCTGGAACCCAAGGTGAGCGGTTTCATTTTCAAGATACAGGCCAATATGGACCCCAAGCATCGCGACCGGATCGCCTTTATGCGTCTGGTGTCCGGCCATTTCAAGCGCGGCGCCAAGCTCAAGCATATCCGCAGCGAGAAAACCATGAATATCCATAATCCCGTGCTGTTCCTGGCGCAGGACCGGGAACTGGCGGAAGAGGCCTGGCCGGGCGATATCATCGGAATTCCAAACCATGGCAATCTGCGGATTGGCGATGCCCTGACGGAAGGGGAGGCTATTCGCTTTACGGGGATTCCCAGCTTTGCGCCGGAATTGCTGCAAAAGGTTCGCCCCGTTGATCCCATGCGCGCCAAGCATCTGGGCCGGGCCCTGGTGCAGCTGGCCGAAGAGGGGGCTGCACGCACCTTCAAGACCCGCATGGGCTCTGACTGGGTGGTCGGAGTGGTTGGCGGCCTGCAGTTTGAAGTGTTGGCCGACCGGATCCGGACGGAATATGACATCCCGGTAAATTTTGAACAGACCGAGCTTTTCACGGCGCGCTGGGTCGAGCATGATGATCCGCGGGAGCTCAAGAAATTCACCGATGCCAATCAGGCATCGCTGGCAGAAGATCATGATGAGGCGCCGGTCTTTCTGGCCCGTAATTCCTGGCATCTGGAACGGGCGGAAAAAGACTGGCCGAACATCAAGTTTCTGAAGACCAAAGAACAATCAGCGTAAGACAAGGAGAAGCCCCATGCCGTCATTTGATATCGTCTCCAAAACCGATATGGCAGAAGTTGACAATGCCCTGAACAATATTCGCCGGGAAATCGAAACCCGCTATGATTTCAAGGGCAGTAACTGCAAGATCGAGCTTGCCGATCCGGCGATCACCGTCCATGCCGATGATGACCTGAAGCTGAAACAGATGCATGAGCTGCTGCAGACGCATTTAACACGGCGGAAAGTGGATGCGGGTGTTCTGGATTATCAAACCCCGGAAAAATCCGCCGGGCAAAGTGTCCGCCAGACCATTATTGTCCGGCAAGGCATTGATAAGGAACTGGCGAAGAAATTAGTCAAGCAAATCAAGGGCTCAAAGATTAAAGCTCAAGTGGCAATTCAAGGCGAGGAATTGCGGGTCACCGGCAAGAAACGCGACGACCTGCAAGATGTCATCGCGTTTTGCAAAGGCCTGAAATTCGAGCTGCCGTTGCAATATATCAATTTCCGGGATTAGGTTTCTCGCCGCTTAAGGAGTTCCCTTGCCGCCGAAATTGCGTTTCTCGATTTTCGGCGGGCCGGAATCGCCAACGGTCATGATAAAGATCTCACCATAAATCACCGGTGGCTCTTTTTTACCGCCCATCTGGCCATAGATGGTTTGCAGGTTATCCGTATTGCCAACCCAGAGGACGGTCTTGCCGGGGTTTTCCTCGATCAGTCTTGGGCCGGCGCCCAAAATATCCACCACCCGCAGTTCGATGCCCCGTTCCTCGATCAGCGGCTTGACCGTATCCAGATTACGCTTGCGATCCGGGCTGTAGATCACATCGATATCCAGATCGGCCACGGCGGCGGGCAGGGCATTGGCTCGTGCAACGCCTTTTTCATTGAGTTCGTCAAAGGGTGCTGTCCGGTCGGCATGGCGCAGCAGGATCACCGTTGTTTCCGTGCCGGGCGGGGAATGGACAACGGAGCAGGCGCTGAGAACCAGCAGTCCCGCTAAAATCATAAATGCCGTTCTCAACATGATCGCTCCCCTCATTGCGTTTCTCTTCAATAATATGCCTGCTAGCCGGCCAGTGAGAATAAATCCCGCTCGTCCCCGGCACCGTCCGACGTCAGTTCTCCGCCGTCGCGCATATGCAGGATATGGGCATAGACGGATCGGGCCGCCGCCGGATGCAGGAATTCCGGCACATCCGTATACATTTGCGTGACCATGTCAGGGATGCTGAGCGGGCCGCCGGCCAGACAGGCGCGGATCTGGTCCATGCGGTCGTGGCGATGGGCAATCAGCGCCTCGACAAAGGGCTTGGTCTCGGTGATTGCCGGGCCATGGGTGGGCCAGTAAGTATGGTAATCCAGCGGCAGCAGTTTCTCGAGGCTGGTCATATAGCTGCTCATGTCCCCATCGGGAGGGGAGACGATCGTGGTTGACCAGCCCATAACATGATCGCCGGTAAACAGGGTTTTTTCCTCTTGCAGGCCGAAACAGATATGGTTGGACAGATGGCCCGGTGTATGGATCGCCTCCATGGTCCAGCCCTCGCCCTCGATAATGTCGCCGTCGTTGATTTTGACATCGGGCACGAAGTCCATGTCGCCGCCTTCTTCCGGTTCCATATCCGGCTTGCCGCTGCCGTGAGGGCCAAAACCATAGGTCTTGGCGCCGGTGAGCTGTTTTAGGGGCTCCGCGCCCGGTGAATGATCCCGGTGGGTATGGGTAATGAGGATATGGGAGATGGTTTCCCCTTCAACCGCTTTCATGATGGCGGCGATATGTTCGGGCACCAGGGGTCCCGGATCGATCACCGCCACATTGCCCCGGCCGATAATATAAGTGCCCGAACCATGAAAGGTGAAGGCGCTGGGGTTATTGGCAATCACCCGCCGGATCAACGGGCTCAGCTCATCACAAACACCATAATCAAATTCGAGGTCTTTTTTATAGGGGACTTTCACAGCCATTATTTTTCTTCTTTCCTAGCAGAGGTTTACATTGATTGTAGCGGATCAATCTGCGGCGGCAACAGGAATGTCGACTTTATGGATTGGTAGACGCAAAAAGAGCGATCAGGGCGGGACCTTTGCCATCAGCTCAAAATGGTATAAAGTATTATTTATTCACGTTAATTGCTCTGGGGGGAGAGGCTTGATGGGGGACGGTGACAAGGTTTTTACGGGATCCATTCCCGAATTTTACGATACCTACCTGGTGCCGCTTATTTTCGAGAAATATGCTGCCGACCTGGCGCGCCGGGCCGGCGCCCTCACGCCGCGCTTCGTTCTGGAAACCGCCGCGGGCAGCGGCGTTGTCACCCGTGCGATGGCGCCGCATCTGGCGGCCAATGCCGTGTATCTGGCGACGGACCTCAACCAGCCCATGCTCGACCATGCGGCGGCCAAACAGGGCGGTGACGACCGCATCAGCTGGCGGCGCGCCGATGCACTGGCCCTGCCGCTGGACGCGGATGTATTTGATGCGGTGATATGCCAGTTCGGCGTGATGTTCTTCCCCGACCGCATTGCCGGGTATCGTGAGGCATTGCGGGTCCTCAAGCCACAGGGCACATTTCTGTTCAATGTCTGGGATCATATCGGGGCCAATGAATTCGCCGATGAGGTAACCAAGGCCGCCGCGACCCTGTTCCCCGAGGACCCGCCCCGGTTTCTCGCCCGCACCCCGCATGGGTATCATGATGTGGACCAGATCAGGCGCGAGCTGGAAGAGGCCGGGTTCTCCCGCATTACCATTACCACCGTAGAGGAGGAGAGCGTCGGCACCTCGCCGCGTCATCCGGCCATCGCCTATTGTCAGGGGACGCCGCTGAAAAACGAGATCGAGGCCCGTGATGCGACGTCGCTGGCGCGGGTGACGGATGCCGCCGCCGAGGCCATTGCCGCCCGCTTTGGCCCCGGAGAGGTCCGCAGTAAAATACGCGGCCATGTGATCGAAGCCAAAGCGTAGGCGCGCAGGCTATGCGGCGATTTCGCCCCCCTGCATAAAGATTTTCCGGTTGAACAGCGTCAAGTCCAGCGGGTTCGGCAGCCGGATATCCTCAGGCCCCGGCGGCAGATCCGCCTCTGCATCATAGGCCCGGTCAATCTGCGAGATGAAGAGGATGATGCATTTGCTGTCTTGTGCAAAGGCTTTCAACGCCATCACTTGCGCCTGCAGGGGCGGCTTTTGCCGTTGCTGGTCCAGCAGCTGCAGATAATCGATGGCAATAATCGAGCCGGGCCG
Organism: Sneathiella marina; assembly: GCF_023746535.1. Lineage (GTDB taxonomy): Bacteria > Pseudomonadota > Alphaproteobacteria > Sneathiellales > Sneathiellaceae > Sneathiella > Sneathiella marina. The sequence continues at coordinate 1,490,340 of NZ_CP098747.1, forward strand.
GAGCAGCGTCGCGGTTTGCTCAATGATATGGGCGGCGGAAATTTGATCGGAGACATCCAGATACAAACCGGCCTCACCGGATATATAGGCGGGGTCCAGCTCGGCAAGTTTCCGCTCGCCCTCGCTTTTCGTATATTCCAGCGAGAAAAAGAAACAGGGGCGGTCCGCTGATCGCCCCCTTAGCACTATTTCCAATGCCAGCCTGGTTTTCCCAAGGCCCGGCCGGGCGCCGATCAGGGCGAGATCCCCGGGCTTCAGGCTGTTCAGAATATCTTCTGCGCCGTTGGGTTTGGCATCGCGGGTTTTCATCCTGGCCTGCAGCAAGCTCCAGGAGGCAAATCCCTCCGCTTTGGCGACGTCATTCAACGCGGCGCTGAGGGGGATGGACCGGGTGCGTTTGGCTTCCTTGGCGCGCTGTTTCAGGACGTGCAGGGGAGCTGATAGTTTCATGTGAACCTCCAATCACGGGTTCGCAAAACATTCCCTTCTTCTGTTCGACACCCGCATAAAAGGTCAGGTTGTGTTGATGGTCAACTCTGCAGTGAGGTGCTTTCCCGGTGAAGGGGGGCGGCGCGAGCTCGGCGCAAACCGAGTGTAGCAGAAAATTCAGACCGTTGCAGCAAAGATGTCACCTTCTTGCGCGCCGGTAGAGGGTCATGACAACGCCGCTGGAGGTCGCCCCGCTTTTCACCAGCTCAATATCCCCGGGCGGCATTTTAGGGCCGAACAGCCGCTTGCCGGGTCCAGCGAGAACCGGAAAGGTCCAGAGCCGGAACTCATCCACCAGATCCTGCGCCAACAGGGTCTGGATCAATTGCCAGCTGCCATGCACCTGCAGCAAGGGGCCGTCCTGTCGCTTGAGATCCGCCACCGCCGAGGCCACATCACCTTGCAGGATATGGGAGTTCTGCCAGCTCAAATCCTCTTGCGTTGTCGTGGCGACATATTTGGTCGCCTTGTTAAGCATCACGGCGACCGGGGTGTCATCGGTGCCCTGGTTATGGGCGGCGAAACTTTCATAGGTGTTGCGCCCCAGCAATAGATCATAGGGCGCGGACATGGCTTCCTCCTGCACCTGTGCCATGACGTCGGGCCAGTAGGGCATGGCCCAGCCGCCCAGCTCAAACCCGCCAGAGCGATCCTCCTCAGCTTGTGCCGGCGCCTGCATCACGCCGTCCAGGGTTATGAATGTCAGAAGGGCAAGGCTGCGCATATCTCTCTCCAGAAGTTGTTAAGGGCCCGACGCTATCACCGCAAGAATATATGATACAGAACATATTTAGCGGATGCGATCCGATCATGACGCGGTATCACTTCGCACGGACCAACCCCATGGGCATGTCGGAAATCCGTTTCATCTCGGCCGTCTCAAACAGCGCCGGATTGTCCAGATAGTTCAGCATCATCTGTGTTGCATCGCCGCCCCAGAAAACCTCTCCGCCCACGACAAAGGAGGGAACGCCGAAGACGCCATCGGCAATTGCCGCTTCGCTGTTGGCCCGAAGGGTGTCTTTAACCACTCCCTCTGCCATTGCGGCCTCAGGGTCAGAAATGCCGAGCGCCGCCGCGATCGCCTCAATGCCCTCAGGTGCATCCGGTTGTACCCCTTTGCCATAAATCACATCGAACACCGCCCTCACATGAGAGAGCTGCCCGCCGGCGGCAAGGCATAATCTGAGGGGCGGCAACGGGTTGTAGGGATGTCGCGGCGGCATGGCGAAGGGAAGTCCCAACTGATCGGCATTCCATTGAAAAAACCGATAGACAAAGCGTCGCTTGGGCGGAATTTCGGCCGGTCCCAACTGGCCCCAATGCTTTAGCAGGGCGCTGAAAAGCACGGGAACCGGTGTTATGTCCAGGTCAGGCGGCAATTTGGGAAACCGGGCCAATTGCAAATAGGCAAAGGGCGAGATGAAATCAAAATACCATTTGGCTTTGGTCACGACTGTCTACTCCCTCTCTTTTCAGGGTCAGTTTTGGGACATGTTCGGGCTGATGATACCGGTATGCGAAGACCAGGGGAAGGAAATCAATAAGCCGGGACGGGCCATTTGACTAGATGCGGAAGCGGTTGCGAAGGCCGAGACCGATGAGAAACAGAAAGATCACCGTGAGCACGCCCTGACCCATGGTCAGGAAATTGAGATAGTCCGGAATGCTCCCGCCATAGAGTGCCGTCAGGCTGTCCGTGCCGATTTTCCGGCTGCTGATCAAAAAGGGCAGGCTATTGGCGAGGGTATATTCAATCGCCTCCAGCCATTTGCCCCCTGAACTTGCTGTATAGAATCCAACCAGAACCAAATTCATCACGAAAAGCCAGAATGTAGGCCGCCAGATACTCTGTCCGTAATCACTGAGCGCGGAAAAGGCGGCATCCAGAATGGAGGCAAAAAAGCCGATTTCCACCCATCTTTTCGCCCGCATCTCATCGGCATGAAAGGAGAGGGACTGCGCGTGATCCCGGTTGCTTTCTGCGATTTCCTTTAACCGGCGGAGGCGCGAGGCATCTTCTGGGTCGCTGGCAGCCAGCACGCCAAAAACAGGCCATGGCCGCCTTTCACGATTGAGGGTGATTTCCAGTTCATGCAGGGTCACCTGCTTGTCCAGCTTGCAATTTCGCAAATCCGGCACGCATCCCAGTTTGCCTTCGGGCATCATCAGGCTTTGGTTAAAGGTTCCGTGGCGCAGAGAGAATTGGTTAGTTTTATCCGTGTTGGCAAGCTTCGAGAAATTAACAACAGCATCTGACTGGACTTCTTCGAGAGAAAATTTGCCTTTGCCTAACGTAGCACTATCAAACGAGATCAAGTCACCACCAAAAATGGATCGGTCAAAAGAAACGTTACCTTTGCCAAATGTCGCTGCTAAAAAATAGACGCTTCCTTTACCAAAATGGCATCGATCAAAATTGGTATTTCCGTCGCCAAAATTAGTACTGATAAACTGGATAGTTGCTTCATGGAATAGAGCGTTCATGAAGGTAACATTGCCTTTTCCAAAAACCGTTTTATTGAAGGAAACTTTAACTCCAGAAAATTCAGTGTTGTTAAAATCTGTTAATCCAAGTCTGAAATGAGCATTATCGAATGAAACATGGCTACTTTGAAACTTGGCGCCATCAAAAGAAATGTATCCATCACCAAACTCAGTGTTATTAAATGATACTTGTGCCTTAAATACCGCATCCTCGAAATTGACGTTGCCATTGCCAAACGATGCATCTTGGAAGGAAATCCGACCGTCGCTGAACTTTGTATTATCGAAGGAAACGTCTCCGTCGCCAAATTTTGTCTTCCTAAAGGAAACATATCCCTTGCCAAATATTGTGTTTGAAAAGGACACTTCGCCTTCACCAAACACCGCATTTTTAAACGAAACACCACCGTTGCCAAAATTCGCGCGGTCGAAAATGACGTTGCCGTTCGGAAATTGATAGCCATCAAAGGAAAATCTCGCAGATCCGTCGTGAAAATTGGGAACATGATCGTCAAAGGAAACATCGGAAAAATCCACATCCATTCCAAATGGATTGGCTGTCTGCGAATTCCACATATCCTTCCCCGCAAGCCAGAGGTTGATGGCTTCTTGGCCTTTCAAGCACTTTCTTGCCTTCCCAATTTCTGCCATTTCTCCGTCCTTATCCCCGGGTTTTAATTCCGCGGTTCAAAACCAATTTTAACGGGCAGGGCGGGGCTGGCAACCGGTATCTCGGAATTTACGCAGGTTCCACCAGGTCCCATTGGTTGCCGCAGATATCCTCGAACACGGCGACGGTGCCGTAGGGTTCGGTTTTGGGCTCGCGGATAAAGCGGACGCCTTTGGCCAGATAGGCGTTATAGTCGCGCCAGAAATCATCCGTATAGAGGAACAGGAAGACACGGCCGCCGGTCTGGTTACCGATGCGCGACGATTGCTCGTCACCGACAGCGCGGGCCAGCAGCAGGCGGGAGTCCGTTGCGCCTTTGGGGCCGACAACCACCCAGCGTTTTTGCTGCTCCGGCACCTCAATATCCTGCAGCAGCTCGAAGCCCAGAATATTCACATAGAAATCTATGGCGGCGTCATAGTCTTTGACAACAACCGCCGTCAGGCCGAGATACTGTTTCATGATGCGTCTCGGCGGTCAGCGCATACTACTGAGATTGGTTATGAGAACAGATTTGACCGCCCGCACTTTATCAGACACATATTTGGCCTTCTGCGCATCCTCCTCCATATGGTCATGGATCATGTCGGCGCAGCGATCCCTCTCCTCGATCAGGGCGCGGATAATGGCATGCTCGATGGCATCGGCAACCTCCGTTGGATGATCATCCTCAGACACGCCAAGGATCTCCCGAACTTCCTTCGCTGTATCTTCCGCCCGCTCCCGTAGACTTTTTGACATACGCTTTAACTCCCCTCAATTACTCCCGGTTCCCGTACAGAATAGCAAAAGGTGGCGCAGATAGAAAGGGGCCTGTCATTGCCGCATATATTGAATAGGTCTTGGGGAAATCAATATATCAGGTTGTGACAATGTCATAATTTTGACATGAAGCTGTTGCCATATATCTTTGATGTTAATCGACTATTGGACGTTAAGATGTCCCCGGAGGAGAGGATCATGCCGGCTGGAAATTATGATGAGGGAATTGACCGCATGCATCTGATGGATGCGCATCGTCGGGCTAATCAGGACTTTCTCCGCCATCGGCAGAACAAGCGATTGCGCTCCCGCATACTGGGAACCGTCGCGGCCATCGTGATTATTCTTTCCTTTGTCGGCAGCTATTGGCATTACGCCCTGTAGCCCGTGCTTACTCCGCCGGGGCGTCCTCTTCTTCCGTCATATGGCGTTTGATCAGCGGGATCTGGGAGAAGAAAAACAGGCAGTTAAGGCCGAGGATGCCATAGACCCGGAAGGCCACCCAAAGGTCGTTTGAGGTGATATGGCGCACCGCTTCATTGAGGATCCCGATGGCGATCAGGAACAGCCCCAGCCGCAGGGTGAGTTTGCGCCAGCCCTCATCATCCACCTCCAGTACCTCGCCAAAAGCGGTTTTCAGGAAGGACTGCCCGAACAATAGGCCCGTCAGCAGGAAGGCGCCGCAAAGGGCGTTGGTGATGGAAACCTCGATCTTGATAAATTCCTCATCCCCCAGAAGCAGGGTGAGGCTGCCGAAAATCAGCACGAACAGCAGCGAGACCGAGGGCAGGACGGGAATTTTCCGCATCATTGTCCAGGAGGCCGCAAACGAGGCGATACAGGCCATCAGCAAGGCGGCCGTCGCGACAAAAATATCGGCCATCTGGTCAACCACAAAAAACAAAAGCAGCGGCCCGACATCGATCAGCAGCCTGATCACGGGCGATATCTGCGGCTTGGGGTGCGGGGCCTTTTTATCCGTCATGTGCTGGTCATCCCTTAGGGTCGCGGTTGCCTGGCTTGTCCGTCCTGTGGACGGGTTGAACGTCACACATAGCGCTGAAATGCTAGTATTTTGTTAATTTCACCAAAAATCGCGGTCTTTCTTCTAATTGAGAGCTGTCATACATCCTGAAAATGATTATTTTCTTGACATTTAAACCAATTAAGGGTATTGTTGCGATCTAGAGTCATTCAGGGGTTCTTCCTTACAACGAGCGGTACTCGGGTACACAGGGCCCCTGACATGAGAGTAGAGGCGCGATAGTCGGGCAGTGAGACACATTTCCCAAAAAGCGACCTCGCCTTTGGTTTACTGATTATTATTTTCTTATTTCCGGACAGGGTTCGCGGGATTTTCTGCCCGCAAATGTTGCCGTTTGTATATTTGCCGGTGAAAAAATCGGGAGGCGATTTTGACCGGTCGATTATACAGCTGCAAGCCCCTGCCTTACGGGCAGGTGACGGAGCCTGTCGCTTTTTTAAGGGAAAACATCCAGCCTTGCGGTGCCATCGTTTTGGGATCACGGTTATCCTCGCCGTAATTGACATGGGGAATGACTTTGCCGCGGTTCACCTGACCTGACGCGCTATCGAAAACAAAGCTGCAGTTGGTTTTGGTTTCGGCGTGCGGGGACAGCGGCGACAATATTAATGTCCAGAGTCCGGCGACAAGGGCCAGCAGCAGAATTCGGTCGACCTGTTTCATGTGACATCCTTTGCTTTCAGGTTTCAGGAGCAGTTATGGCATGGCACTAAAAATTGCGGATGACATCGCTGTTAAAACTGCCATGATTGAAATTCCGGTGAGCCAAAAAGTCAATTATAAATCAGGGAGAGCGGGATGTCGGGACATAAAGGGAAATCGGGAGTGAAGGGCCGGCGCGGCATGAAGATCCTGCTGGTGGGTGCGATGCTGACCGTGGCTGCAGGTTTTGCCTTTGCCGCGGAAAAAAACACAACGGATGTGGAGGATTTTGTATTTGGCCGGGCCGAGGCATTGCTGGTCGCGTTCAACAACACCATCATCTCGCTTTCGGTGGATACGGAGCGGACGGCGATCGATATTGCGGCGCTTACCCAACGGGTCGGGCAGCTCGAACTCAAGCTTGCCGAAATGGAAAAGCAACTGGCGGCGAAGGCCGGGGACTGAGTTTAATCCGTTGCCTCAGCTTTACGGAGCGCGGCGGCAATCATCGGGTCCCGGCTGTCGAGCTTTTTCAGGTTGGCAATGATTTTTTGCCGCACATTTTCTGAATCGGCGAAAGTCAGGCGCTTTGCCCAGAACAGTTTGGAGCGCCGGAAAAACCCCGCCTCATCCAGGAACGAGACACCGAAATAATAGGCATCTCCGACATTGTCATAGGCATCCTCGTAAAATCGTCCCTGACCATCCATGGAAAGGCGTAAAGAGCGGGCCAGCATAATGGAAATCTCGGCCGAGACCGCCGCCCGCTCAAACGCGTCGAGATAGGGCCAGCCATAGCGCAGCAATTTGACCACGTCATAGCTGTGGTGATTATTCTTGGTGCCGCGATCCTGCCAGCCATAGGGGTAGGGCTGTTCACGCAGGTTCAAGGTCGTTTCGACAATCTTGTCCAGATGCGGCACATCGCCATTGCGATAGGCGACGATATGAAAAGTGATGCTCAAATCGTCGCTTTTATTGATATCGCCGTCCGTATCATACCAGGCGCCCCAATATCCGGTTTTGGGATTTTGCCAGCGCTCGTCAACAATGCGGATCAGGGCGTCCGCCATTTCCTCGCGCGGATAATCGGTGCCTTCCAGGATACCCGCATAGTCAGGTATCCATAAAAGCTGGCCCAGGGACGAGGTGACATAATTGAGATCCCGGCGATGGCTGACCCCATCCACTTCCAGACGGGATACGATAATCTTGTCATACAGCGCGTCAAGTTTTTCCGGTGTGTTTACGGGCTCCAGGAATTTAAGCGGATATTTCGGCCGCTTGCCGATCAGCACCAGCTCCTTCAACGGATCGATGGAGGCATGCAGGCGGAACATCCAGGTCTTGTAACAGGCCCCCCAGGAGCCGTCGCTTTGTGTCTGCTCCAGCGCCCAGGACTGATCCTTTTCCTTGAGGCTTTCCTTCAAATCCTCCAGCCCCTGCAGCACTTTGGCGTCATAGGAGGTGTAATTGATCAGCCAATGCACCTCCCGGGCGATCTGGATGGAACAGGTTACCGTATCCCCGGCATCCTGACGGCGGGTCACTTCCTTGGTCAGGGGGGTGAGAAGCGGTTGAAATTTCTTTTTCATCGCTTTCTTGATGTGGCGTTCCGGCTTTTCGAACTCAACCGAATAGCTATAGCGCAACTCTGTGGCGGTTGCGGGCGGGCTCGCCAATACGAAGGTGAGGGCCAGCAGTGCAGTCCCGAAAAATTGATGCTTCATCTCAATCATTGTCCCCTATCAGTCCGTGACCAGATCCAAGTTCATGAAGCTCAGGCTAGCATGAAAGGCCCGCGGGTGTGAATAAATTGATAAAACACGTCTTGCCCGGAGGCGCCCCGAACGCGTAGGTTTTCCATCTGGCGGACCGAAAAGAAAGCGGAGGAACGATTGATGACCCTGACCCTCTCACCCACCCGGTTGATCGAGCGCTTTTATCATGAGCTCTGGAACAAGGCGGATGAAGCGGTGGCCCATGACATCCTGCATGCGGATTTTCGGTTCCGCGGTTCCCTGGGGCCGGAGCGGCGCGGACCCGACGGATTTCTTGACTATCTGCGATCGGTGCGCCTCTCGCTGCCGGATTTCATGTGCCGTATCCAGGAGATTGTGACCGAAGGCGAACAGGCGGTCGCCCGGATGGAATTTGTCGGCACCCAGGACGGCGTTTTTTATGCAACCCCGCCCACCCACAAGAAAATTACCTGGGCCGGCGCCGCCTTCTTTAAAACCAACGGGACACAAATTACGGACCTCTGGGTGCTGGGGGATATCGACGCGATCAAGCAACAACTAGGGATCGGGAGCCCGACAGATTTCGCGTGATCCGGGATCGTCTGGCAATCCTTAAGTGCTGCCGGCGGTTTCCTTGATTTTTCCTCGGATAAAGGCTTCGGCCTGTTCCTGATTGGATGTCGACACGGTTTCCGAGATAATGCCTGCCAGTTTTGAGACAGCGCCGGTCAGTTTGATGGTATCCAGATAACGATGATCATTGGTCACCACGGCGTTGTAAAAATGGGTGATACCGCCTTTGGTCAACATCTTGCTGAAAAACAGCATATCGTCATAGGACAGGGTGTTTTCATGCCCCTGACTGTTATTGACGATACAGAAGTAATGGGGGGAATTATTGAGCTTGAGAGTCTCTTCATAAATCGGGATACGTTCCGCCCGACCAAGCGGCGCAAGTATCTTTATATGGTGGAACATCTCCTCACCGACGGCATGCGTTTCGATCTCGCAATGCTTTGATTCAAAAAAGGATACTTTACGAAAATTCATCTCGTCATCGCTATCCTGGAAAACAGTGAATTGTTAATTATAATATATAAGAAAAACAAAATATGCAAATTCATCCGCTTTTTATTACTATTCTCCGCAATGACGATGAATTCGAAAATCCACCGGTTAAGTGCCTGATTTACGCCAGGACATCTTTAAGCAATAATGGCAATCAATTAACAAAAAATGTCTATTTGAACGAGAATTCCAATTTGGGCAATTTTTTTGGCGGGAAAGGGAGGACGTATAAATGGCGCTTTCAATTATCGGCGCGGGCTTTGGCCGGACCGGGACAGACTCGTTGAAAACCGCCCTGGAAATGCTCGGGGTTGGAAAATGTTATCATATGCATGAAGTTATGCTGCGTCAGGATCGCGTCGACAACTGGCGCGCTATCGCCAGAGGCGAGACACCGGATTGGGATATGATATTTCAAGGCTACGGGGCGACAGTGGACTGGCCGGCGGCTTTTTACTGGCGCGAGTTGAGCGCGTATTTTCCAGACGCAAAAATCCTGTTGAGCGTGCGGGATGCGGGGCGCTGGTATGACAGTATGGAAAAAACCATCTTCACCACTTTACGCAAGACCAAGGATTTGGAATCGCTGGGTTTGCGGCTGATCCGCGACAAGGTATTCGCAGGCAATATTGACGACAGGGATCATGTGATTGACAGCTATCAGCGGAATATTGCCGACGTGCAGGCAACCTTCCCGCCGGAGCGTTTATTGACCTATGAAACGGGGAGCGGCTGGGATCCCATCTGTAAATTTCTGGATGTACCCGTGCCTGAGGATGCCTATCCCCACAAAAACCAGAGCAACGAATTCCACCAGAAAATAGACACGCTTAATAAAATACGGGAAGAGAAGAGGGACTAGAGCCCTGAAAACCAACCAGGTGTCGCGGACTACTCGTTTTCCCCGCCGAACAGTTTATTGAGGCCGGAGCCGACGGATTTCAGGAGGCTTCCGGCTTCTTCTGCTGTTGCGCCGAGCAGGCCCTTATTCTTCGATTGTTCTGCGGTCAATGTCAGGTCTGCAGGTGCCTTGGTGTCGGCTACTTTTTCAAAAGCGAGGGCGCAGGGAGGTTTGTTGCCGCCCAGAATATCCGTCCCGAAAACAGTATTAACGGCATTGACAGGATTGAGAAGGCTGAGGATACCGACGCTGAGATTTTTTGTTCCCGCAACGGGATTGGGAATGGCTTGCGGGGATTTCAATGTCCCGGTAACCAGAATGGGGACAACCAGGTCGGCCACCCCGACGGTCCGGGCGCTTGTGCCGATGGTCAGCGCCAAGGTTTCATCACGCAGGTTGATGTTGCCGCTGGCGGCAATGACCAGATCGTCCGTATCGACCATGGCCACGGCCGGGGTCATCAAGCCGTTTTCGATATTGAAGCGAATGACCATACAGTCGAAGGGGGCGTTTTTCTTGTCCCCGAAAAAAGTCGAGAAGATATTCCCGGCGCCAAAACTCAAAAACCCGAGGAACCCGCTATCGATTTGTCCTTTGCGGGAAATCCAGTCCGTCCGCCCGTTAAGGCTGCTCGCCAGTTTTCGGGGGCTGTTTCCCGACGCGGTGAGATCGCTATGGCTATCGAGAATTAACCGGACATCGTCGGTCACCACCACATCCAGGTCCTGTATGGTCGAGCTTAAAGTCAGCTTCGGAACCTCGACAGCGGTGTTGTAGATGAGGCTTGTCTCCAGCGTTCCCTTGCCTTTTTCCATGCGCAACGGATCGAGCGAAAGAACCTTGTTTTCCAGCAGGATATTGGCTGTCACATTATCCAGTTCCATCACATTGCTGACTTTCAGCTTCTTGATATCGATGATCATATTGGCATTATATTCCGCCAGAATTTCCGTTGGAAACGGGGTGTCCTTGAACACATACTTATCCTCACCCGCTGCCGCCGGCGCAGTTTCCCCGCTGCTTGCGCTTTTCGTTTTCGCCTCCTTTGGCTCAGGCTGGAAAATGGATAAGTCAATCAGGTTCGAGGTAAGGGTTCCCTGTATATCCCGAGGGTCATCAGCCAGGCTGACAGTAAGCTGCCCCGCCAGATCAGAAGGTCCGACGCGTGCCGCCAAACCGCTGAGATGAATATTTTCCCGATCCGCGACAAGCGTCGCCTTGGCATTGACCGGTGCCACATCCGGCAGATCCTGGATCAGCATTCGATATGCGGTCAGGCTGGGGGCCTGAAAGCTCATTTCAAGATTTGCCTTCGGCGTTGTCCGCGCGTTGCTGATTTTCCCGACAAGCGACATATTTGACTCGCCCAGGCTCACCGTCAAGTCGATGGGCATGTCGGAATCCTGCACCAGGCTAATCAGCCGCCCGGTTTTCAGGTCGGTGACCAGGGGCAGCTCGATTTTCTCCTTGCCCAGGATCAGTGTGCTTTTTGCCTTGAGCTCCAGGGTGTTGGGGGTTTCAGGGATAATCAGGTCGAGAGAGGTTTGCGAGAAACCGGCAATCTTCCCACCGCTGAAGCTGATGCCGGGAACGGACAGGTGCAGCTTCCCCCGAAGGCTGGCCACCAATGCCCGCGGGCTGCGTCCGCGCGCCGAGAAGTCTCCCTGGCCGGTGATCCCCTGTTCCAGGGTAATCTTGCCCTTGCGGGTCCTTGCAACGGTTTCCCCTTTCCAGCGGGCAATATTGAAACGGGCGGTGAAGTCATAGACGGACGGCTTGGTGTCAAATGTCATCTGGGCCGTCAAGTCGGACCCGTCATATTGAAAGGCCTTGATCGAGGTGGCCAGCTTCCCCTGTTTCAACAGCGTGTTGGTAGTAATGGGGCCGAATTCCACCTCCTCGTACAGGGCTTTATCAAGATGCAGTTTCAAATCCATGTCAAAGCTTTGCAAACCGGAAAGCTCCAGTGCCTTGTCGGACAGGAAGGCCACGAAGGCATCCTCTTCCTGCGCCTGCTCGGCGGACAGCTGGGATTTCTCAGGCGCTTGTGGCAGCAGGGCAAGCAGCCGGTCCACATCGATGCCTTTCCCGTCAATATCCAGTTCAATCGCGGGAGGTTCGGCGCCTTCGTCAATCTTGCCGGTGGCTATTGCCGAGATCAGGGGGCCGGAAAATGTCAGCTTTTCAAATGTTGTTACCTGATCCTGATGATGCAGGGTGCCGGTAACGGTGATCGGGTCTGTGCCAGTTTCCTTGATTGCCTTGGCTGCCGGTAAATCCAGCCAGAGGGCAAGCTTGCGGGCCGATCCCGCTTTGAAATCCACATGGGCTTCGGTCTTGGGTGTCGGGGATAAATCGCGGGTCCCCTCAATTTTCAATGTGGCAAGCTTTGATTGCAGACGGGTCGTGAAATCCATGCCTGTGAGGTCGTTCGCCGTTCTTTTGGGGGTGACATTTCCGGTTAGCGTTACCGGCTGTCCCTTAAATGTCATCGTCCCGTCCAGCTGGCCCGGGCCGCGTGTTTCCTTTCGGGTCAGGTTGATCTTGGCGGCTGATATCATGGCGTCTTTCGATGTATCGGCGATCGGCGTCAAGGTCAGATTTAAATCAAAGCGGGCGTTCTGCGCCAGCTGCTGGATCGTCGGTCCGTCGCTGGTAAAACTCAGGCTGCCGGTTCCCGTTCCCGATATCGGCAGGCTGTCCAGAGCCAGACCCTCGCCAATTTTATCGAAGGGGATTTTTGCCATCTGGGCATCCGCTGTGAGAGCGGCATTGCCGTTTTTATCCCGCAAGCTGACGTCCCCGGACAGGGTGCCGCCATATAACGAAAGCTGCTGGAGCTTTGCGCTCAAGCTGCCCTCCTTGATGGCACCGTTTGCCAGGATCGGGCCCATGGTGATGCGGTGGGTGATGATCTTTTCCAGCTGCAGGCTGAATTTTGCGTTTATGTCGGTCAGGAACCCCAGATCCAGCGGCTGCCTGAATTTCCGCCCCGCCGTGGCGAGATTGATCTGGCTGTCCTCCCGCGGGGCGGAGGGGGCCAGTTTCGTGTCGGCCGGGGCCGGGAAGTAGCGGGAGAAATCCAGGACTTTCCCTTCCAGCTTGAGATTGGCCGTTGGTATTTTTGCCCCAAGGTCCAGATCACCGGACAGGGTTGCGTTCAGGTCCTTGCCCTCCAGCACAGCGGTGAGGGCGGTCTTCTGATCTTCCTCGCTTTTGAACGTTGCCTTGATCCGGACAGCGCCGGGATCCTCTTCAAGGGGTCGGTCCAGCCAGCTGGCAATGGCACCGACGGACGTGGCATTGGCGGTTAATTCTCCGGTCAGGTCGAAGGGCGGGGCCAGATCCAGATTGAGGGCTGTGGTCAGCGCCAGAAGCCCGGATTTCACAGTGCCGGTGACTTTTGCTTCCCGACCGTCTTCCAACTCCGCCAATGTTGAAACGTCAAACGTCCAGCTGACGGCTTTTTTGTTGAGCGTCGTGCCGCCCTCAATCAGAAGCGCCGCCGCGCGGTTCGGCAGGCTGACGCCGGTTTTTAAGTCCTCGGCGACAATATCCTGCCCCGTGCGCCGGTCGTGAAATTGTACGCGGCCCTGTTCGATCCGGACATTATCGAGTGTGGCGATGGCAACGGGTAACAAGCCGGAGGACGCATCGCCGTCTTCGTCATCCTTTGCCGGACGGCTTACATACAGGCGCCAGTTTGTATCGCCTTCCTCGCTCACGACAAGGTTGAATTCGGGCTTTGAAATAACGAAAGACTGAACATCCAGTTCGCCGAAAAGCAGCGAAAAGAGGCTGATCTCACCGGAGATCTCTGCGATTGCCGCAAGCGGTGTTTTTGTTTGAAAGGTGGGTTCCACCAGGCGGATGCCGGTGGTGCGAAAAGTCAGGCTCGGCACCAGGTTAAGCTCGATATCCCCGTCAATGGTCAGTTCCTTGCCGGTTTCCTCATAAACCAGTTCCGCAAGCTGCGGCTTGAAATCATTCCAGTTGATCAGGCGCGGACCGACAGTCAATACGGCCGTCGCCAGCACCAGCAATCCAATTATCGATAACCCAATTTTCCACTTCACGGGGTTGGCCTCCAGCCGCCATGGCGCCGGTTTTCCGCCCGCCATCCTCTTATCCTGTATGATAGGGCGGATTGGGTCAAAAGGAAATTCATGAGTTAGGCGGGTATATTGTAACGCGGCCTTGTCCAGGCTGACAAACCGCCGCCAGGCTTAAGGATCTTCAGTCAATCCACCTGCCAGACTGCTAGCTTGCCGGGGCAAAAGGGCGGAACAGTCGTCCGGGAACGGGGTGACCCTCGTCATCGACGGTAAAATAATAGGCGTAGATCTAGGCGCCTGATAAACGACAGGTGAACCCCATGCCAAAGCTTGAGTTGGAAATTTCCTGAGTTCGTGAATGTTGCCTTGGGAAAAAGGGAATGTAGGTAGGAGTTTCGTGTGACAAAATAGAAATTGGATTTGCTGCGCTCCAGATAGTATAATTAGTATATTGTAATATAAAGGGAAATGATCGGAAAAGGAGCGGCAGATGACCCTTGATACCTGGAACAAAATTGTTATTGGGATCGCGACGCCGGTAATTGGTTTGGTGATTTCCGGCCTGACAATCTGGAATGGCATCAATACAAGTAGTAACAGCGCCCAATTGAAAGCGATTGAAGCAGAACTGGCAGCCAGTAAATTCGGCTTCGAGCAAATTAAGATAGTTTACGAGAAAACAACCAACTATCTGTCTGACTCCAATCAATCTGATGCCCATGGACGTGTTCTCATTGCCTTGATACGGAGTATTCCGGAGACCACAACACGGGCGGAGCTTCTTGCCGTGTTATCAGAGCAATCTGAAAGTGACTATGTCGCGGCGCAAGCGGCGTCCACCCGCCAAACCGTCATAGATTCCGGGATCGAGCAGGGAACATTGCCGGAGAATTATAAACAGATTTCCGAGATGTCGCGGGGAGCGCCGATATCCAGCAAGACCTTCAGCGCAACCTGGCAGGAGGCCACCGGCACGCCTTATGATGTGATCGCAGCCCTGCCATCGACAAAGGTCATTGGCGACCCCCTGGCGTCGGCGACCTCCAAGAGATATACGGTGACCACATTGGCTGGGTACGGCTTTCTGGATTCCGATGGCACGGAATGGCGAATACCGAAAGATGTGACCTTTAACGGTAACGCCGTCAACAGGCTTGCCTGGAACACACTCGGCCCACCGCTCGCCAACGATTACACCTTCCCGTTGATGCTGTATAAATATCAGGTTGTGAATAATATCGGCAACATTGGGCAGCGCCGGAAAATGCTGTTCGAAGCTTTATTGAAGTCCGATGTAAATCCTGCGAAAACCGAACTTATACTGCAATATATAAATGCTGAATTTCTGTTCACCGACGACATCCCCGCCTTCAGCGGGAATAACTAGTCGATAAGGGCCTGTGGAAATTGGTCGGGGCGAGAGGATTCGAACCTCCGACCCCATCGTTCCGAACAATGTGCGCTACCAGGCTGCGCTACGCCCCGACCGGTGGCAGGTCTGCCAATAGACGCGTTTTATACGCCCAAACTTGCGCTCTTCGCAAGGGAGAAATGGGGTGTGACCGTCGTTTAATAGGCGCGCTCGATGGAAAAATCCACCGCATCCTGAAGGGCGGTTTTGATGCCGCTGTCGGGGAAAATTCCCAGGGCATCCTTGGCCATGGCGCCATAATGCCGGGCCCGCTCTATTGTATCTTCCAGTGCCGTATGTTTTTGGATGATCTCAAGCGCCGTTTCAAGGTCGCCGTCCTGCTGGTCGCCGCCTTCGACAACTTTTTTCCAAAAGGCGCGTTCCTCTTCATTGCCACGCCGGAAAGCGAGAAGCAGGGGTAGGGTGACTTTTCCTTCGCGGAAGTCATCGCCAATGGCTTTACCCAAAGACTGCTGCTCGGCAGAATAATCCAGTGCGTCATCGACCAGCTGAAAGGCGATACCAAGGTTACGCCCGTAACTTGCGAGCGCGTCAGCTTCGGCTTTCGGGCGATCGGCGACGACGGCGCCAACCTGGCAGGCCGCTGCAAACAGCGCCGCGGTTTTTGACGCAATGACCTGCAGGTAACTGTCTTCGGTGGTGTTGGTGTCCCCGATATTCATCAGCTGCATTACTTCGCCTTCGGCGATCACGGGCCGATGCATTGGACAGAATGGCGAGAACCTCAAGCGAGCCGTCTTCAACCATCAGCTGGAAGGACCGGCTGAACAGGAAATCACCGACAAGAACACTGGCCTGGTTGCCCCACAAAACATTGGCCGTTTCATTCCCACGGCGCAAATCGCTTTCATCCACCACATCATCATGCAGGAGGGTTGCCGTATGTATAAACTCGACACAAGCTGCAAGCTTCTTGGCCCGATCCCCTTCATATCCGCACAGGTTGGCGGCACCCAGTGTCAGCACAGGGCGCAATCTCTTGCCGCCTGCCGCAATCAGGTGCTTGGCCAATGTCGGGATCAACTCAACCTCACTATGCATGCGGTTGAGGATAATCTGGTTGGTTTCTTCCAGATCCGCCTGCACCAGATCCATCAAGGGCTGCAAAGATGCTTTGCCTTGCTGATTTTTGCGCTCTTCTATATTGACAATAACCGCCACGTTCGCCTCGTTCCACTAGACATGCTTAGGACTTTGATTTGGGGTGAGCATAGCTTAAGATCAAGCCCGGTCAAGTAACAGCCAGCGGCAAGCGTCAATTTATGTCTGCCCGGATCAATGAGGAGGAGCACAGGCCCTGTGGAAGAGTTAATACGGAGCAATGATCCCGTGCTGATTTCCTATATTCTCGCAATATTGGCGGATGAGGAAATCGAGGCTGTGGTGCTTGATGAGCATACCTCCATTCTGGAAGGCAGTATTGGCGCAATCCAGAAACGGGTGATGGTTCTGTCAGAGAATATAACGCAGGCGAAGCGGGTTCTGAAAGACCTGGACCTGGCGGATGAAATTAGCGAAAAATGACCGGATTGCAGATAACAATTGACGGCTTTTTGGGTAATAAATTAAAGATAAAACAACCCCATAACGGCTTTCGCGCAGGATCTGACGCTGTTTTACTGGCCTCGGCGGTGGAGACGACCGGCGCGATTTCTGTTCTTGATGTGGGCTGCGGTGTCGGCACGGCGGGACTGTGCCTTCTGCACCGATTGCCCGAAGCTACCTTATGGGGGCTTGAGGTGCAGCCGGATCTTGCGGAACTGGGCCGGGAAAATGCAGCGCTGAACGACTTGTCTGCCCGAACGCATATATTGCGGGCTGATATGGCGGATCGGACTGTTTTTCGAAAGATACAGGGGCCGGACAACAAGCCCTTTCTCGAAGCAGGTTTTGATCACGTCATTACAAATCCCCCTTTCTATGAAAAGGGCCGGGCTCAATCGGCGCAAAGCACGACGAAGACGCTCGCTCATATTGAAAGCAACGTGGATCTTGCCGCCTGGTTGCAATTTTGTGTGGCCCGGGTGAGATCGAAAGGTAAGGTAACCGTCATTCACCGGACGGATCGACTGGCGGAGATTCTATCGGTATTGTCCGGGCAATGTGGCAGTCTGCGCGTGATACCGCTCTGGCCGGATGCGGAGAGTTCCGCGAAACGGGTGATTGTCCAGGCTCTCAAGGGGGGGAAGGGCCCTCTGGAGCTCAAAAACGGTCTGATCCTTCACGATGGGGACGGGTTACCTACCCATCCGGCTGAGTTGATTTTGCGTCACGGGCCTCTCTTAATCATGCGACGAGTCGAAAATACTTGTAGATACAGATCAAATCCTTACTTTAACGCTCATGAAAATATCTGAATTAATAGCCAAGACGCCGCTGAAACGGTTTGTCGACAAATCGCCCGTTGTGGCCGTCCTTCCCCTTTATGGCGTGATTGCGTCGGGCGGGAGCAAGCTGCGCGGGAAAACCTTAATCTGTCTGGCATGGCGGAGAAAATTGAAAATGCTTTCGCGACAAAAAACCTGAGTGCTGTTGCGTTGCCGATAAATTCGCCCGGTGGCTCACCTGTGCAATCCTCCTTGATTTTTGATCGCATTTCCGTCAACTGGCCGATGAAAAAGAGATTCCGGTTTATGCCTTTGCCGAAGATGTCATGGCGTCCGGCGGATATTGGCTCGGGCTTTGTGCCGATGAAATTTATGTCAACCAGAATTCAGTGGTTGGATCGATTGGTGTCGTCTCTGCCGGCTTCGGGTTTACGGCGTTTGCTGGAAAAGGTGGGTGTGAACGGCGGGCCTATTCAGCCGGCGAAAACAAGATGAAGCTGGACCCGTTCAGCCCCGAAAAAGAAGAAGATGTTGTCTGGCTTAAAAAATCCAAACGGAAATCCATGAAAGTTTTAAAGATCTTGTCAAAACCGGCGCGGTGATCGATTGAAAAAACGCAAAGACAAAGAGCTGTTTTCAGGCGGGACGTCTGGACAGGTCCGAAAGCGGTCGAGCTGGGGCTGGTCGATGGTATTGCCGATATTCGATCCTTTATGCGCGAGAAATATGGCGAGAAAGTCAAGTTCAAACGATTTGAAGGCCGCAGGGGTTCCTGCAGCGAAAATTGGGCCTTGGTGCCTCCGTTGGTGAAGACGCGGTGGAGACATTATTGCCGCCATAAAAAATCAGGCGGCCTGGGCTCGGTTCGGATTATGATTCGCGCCTGTTTACAAAGGATAGGTCACTAGATGTTCTCACCGACTAAAATCATTTTATCGTGGTGGCCATCGCGCTGGTTTATTTCGGCCATAAATTCTATCGCTCTACCATTGCGCCGACCTGCAAAAGAATAAAAAGAACGCGGAATTCAAAGGCCGCTCGTCGGACAAAATGCTCGATCTGGAGGAATGCCCGGACTGTGGCTCCTTCGTTGCGGACCTGTCAGAACATAGGTGCAAAAGCGGAAATAATCCCCGGTTTCGATGCCGGTTGACCGCAGCCAGCCTGACCCTTATGTTGCGGCGCACATATCAACAATCAGTCTATGGTCAGTATTATGGCGAATAATGTGGCGTCTTCGCCGTCAACTTCTTTTCAGGACCTGATCCTGACATTACAACATTTCTGGTCTGAAAAGGGATGCGTCATTCTGCAACCCTATGATTTGGAAGTGGGCGCCGGAACTTTTCATCCTGCAACAACCTTACGATCCCTGGGACCCGAGCCCTGGAATGCAGCCTATGTTCAGCCGTCCCGCCGTCCAACCGATGGACGCTATGGGGAAAACCCGAACCGCGGTCAGCATTATTATCAGTTTCAGGTTCTGCTGAAGCCGTCCCCGGACAATATCCTGAGTTCGTGAATGTTGCCTTGGGAAAAAGGGAATGTAGGTAGGAGTTTCGTGTGACAAAATAGAAATTGGATTTGCTGCGCTCCAGATAGTATAATTAGTATATTGTAATATAAAGGGAAATGATCGGAAAAGGAGCGGCAGATGACCCTTGATACCTGGAACAAAATTGTTATTGGGATCGCGACGCCGGTAATTGGTTTGGTGATTTCCGGCCTGACAATCTGGAATGGCATCAATACAAGTAGTAACAGCGCCCAATTGAAAGCGATTGAAGCAGAACTGGCAGCCAGTAAATTCGGCTTCGAGCAAATTAAGATAGTTTACGAGAAAACAACCAACTATCTGTCTGACTCCAATCAATCTGATGCCCATGGACGTGTTCTCATTGCCTTGATACGGAGTATTCCGGAGACCACAACACGGGCGGAGCTTCTTGCCGTGTTATCAGAGCAATCTGAAAGTGACTATGTCGCGGCGCAAGCGGCGTCCACCCGCCAAACCGTCATAGATTCCGGGATCGAGCAGGGAACATTGCCGGAGAATTATAAACAGATTTCCGAGATGTCGCGGGGAGCGCCGATATCCAGCAAGACCTTCAGCGCAACCTGGCAGGAGGCCACCGGCACGCCTTATGATGTGATCGCAGCCCTGCCATCGACAAAGGTCATTGGCGACCCCCTGGCGTCGGCGACCTCCAAGAGATATACGGTGACCACATTGGCTGGGTACGGCTTTCTGGATTCCGATGGCACGGAATGGCGAATACCGAAAGATGTGACCTTTAACGGTAACGCCGTCAACAGGCTTGCCTGGAACACACTCGGCCCACCGCTCGCCAACGATTACACCTTCCCGTTGATGCTGTATAAATATCAGGTTGTGAATAATATCGGCAACATTGGGCAGCGCCGGAAAATGCTGTTCGAAGCTTTATTGAAGTCCGATGTAAATCCTGCGAAAACCGAACTTATACTGCAATATATAAATGCTGAATTTCTGTTCACCGACGACATCCCCGCCTTCAGCGGGAATAACTAGTCGATAAGGGCCTGTGGAAATTGGTCGGGGCGAGAGGATTCGAACCTCCGACCCCATCGTTCCGAACAATGTGCGCTACCAGGCTGCGCTACGCCCCGACCGGTGGCAGGTCTGCCAATAGACGCGTTTTATACGCCCAAACTTGCGCTCTTCGCAAGGGAGAAATGGGGTGTGACCGTCGTTTAATAGGCGCGCTCGATGGAAAAATCCACCGCATCCTGAAGGGCGGTTTTGATGCCGCTGTCGGGGAAAATTCCCAGGGCATCCTTGGCCATGGCGCCATAATGCCGGGCCCGCTCTATTGTATCTTCCAGTGCCGTATGTTTTTGGATGATCTCAAGCGCCGTTTCAAGGTCGCCGTCCTGCTGGTCGCCGCCTTCGACAACTTTTTTCCAAAAGGCGCGTTCCTCTTCATTGCCACGCCGGAAAGCGAGAAGCAGGGGTAGGGTGACTTTTCCTTCGCGGAAGTCATCGCCAATGGCTTTACCCAAAGACTGCTGCTCGGCAGAATAATCCAGTGCGTCATCGACCAGCTGAAAGGCGATACCAAGGTTACGCCCGTAACTTGCGAGCGCGTCAGCTTCGGCTTTCGGGCGATCGGCGACGACGGCGCCAACCTGGCAGGCCGCTGCAAACAGCGCCGCGGTTTTTGACGCAATGACCTGCAGGTAACTGTCTTCGGTGGTGTTGGTGTCCCCGATATTCATCAGCTGCATTACTTCGCCTTCGGCGATCACGGCCGATGCATTGGACAGAATGGCGAGAACCTCAAGCGAGCCGTCTTCAACCATCAGCTGGAAGGACCGGCTGAACAGGAAATCACCGACAAGAACACTGGCCTGGTTGCCCCACAAAACATTGGCCGTTTCATTCCCACGGCGCAAATCGCTTTCATCCACCACATCATCATGCAGGAGGGTTGCCGTATGTATAAACTCGACACAAGCTGCAAGCTTCTTGGCCCGATCCCCTTCATATCCGCACAGGTTGGCGGCACCCAGTGTCAGCACAGGGCGCAATCTCTTGCCGCCTGCCGCAATCAGGTGCTTGGCCAATGTCGGGATCAACTCAACCTCACTATGCATGCGGTTGAGGATAATCTGGTTGGTTTCTTCCAGATCCGCCTGCACCAGATCCATCAAGGGCTGCAAAGATGCTTTGCCTTGCTGATTTTTGCGCTCTTCTATATTGACAATAACCGCCACGTTCGCCTCGTTCCACTAGACATGCTTAGGACTTTGATTTGGGGTGAGCATAGCTTAAGATCAAGCCCGGTCAAGTAACAGCCAGCGGCAAGCGTCAATTTATGTCTGCCCGGATCAATGAGGAGGAGCACAGGCCCTGTGGAAGAGTTAATACGGAGCAATGATCCCGTGCTGATTTCCTATATTCTCGCAATATTGGCGGATGAGGAAATCGAGGCTGTGGTGCTTGATGAGCATACCTCCATTCTGGAAGGCAGTATTGGCGCAATCCAGAAACGGGTGATGGTTCTGTCAGAGAATATAACGCAGGCGAAGCGGGTTCTGAAAGACCTGGACCTGGCGGATGAAATTAGCGAAAAATGACCGGATTGCAGATAACAATTGACGGCTTTTTGGGTAATAAATTAAAGATAAAACAACCCCATAACGGCTTTCGCGCAGGATCTGACGCTGTTTTACTGGCCTCGGCGGTGGAGACGACCGGCGCGATTTCTGTTCTTGATGTGGGCTGCGGTGTCGGCACGGCGGGACTGTGCCTTCTGCACCGATTGCCCGAAGCTACCTTATGGGGGCTTGAGGTGCAGCCGGATCTTGCGGAACTGGGCCGGGAAAATGCAGCGCTGAACGACTTGTCTGCCCGAACGCATATATTGCGGGCTGATATGGCGGATCGGACTGTTTTTCGAAAGATACAGGGGCCGGACAACAAGCCCTTTCTCGAAGCAGGTTTTGATCACGTCATTACAAATCCCCCTTTCTATGAAAAGGGCCGGGCTCAATCGGCGCAAAGCACGACGAAGACGCTCGCTCATATTGAAAGCAACGTGGATCTTGCCGCCTGGTTGCAATTTTGTGTGGCCCGGGTGAGATCGAAAGGTAAGGTAACCGTCATTCACCGGACGGATCGACTGGCGGAGATTCTATCGGTATTGTCCGGGCAATGTGGCAGTCTGCGCGTGATACCGCTCTGGCCGGATGCGGAGAGTTCCGCGAAACGGGTGATTGTCCAGGCTCTCAAGGGGGGGAAGGGCCCTCTGGAGCTCAAAAACGGTCTGATCCTTCACGATGGGGACGGGTTACCTACCCATCCGGCTGAGTTGATTTTGCGTCACGGGGCCTCTCTTAATCATGCGACGAGTCGAAAATACTTGTAGATACAGATCAAATCCTTACTTTAACGCTCATGAAAATATCTGAATTAATAGCCAAGACGCCGCTGAAACGGTTTGTCGACAAATCGCCCGTTGTGGCCGTCCTTCCCCTTTATGGCGTGATTGCGTCGGGCGGGAGCAAGCTGCGCGGGGAAAACCTTAATCTGTCTGGCATGGCGGAGAAAATTGAAAATGCTTTCGCGACAAAAAACCTGAGTGCTGTTGCGTTGCCGATAAATTCGCCCGGTGGCTCACCTGTGCAATCCTCCTTGATTTTTGATCGCATCCGTCAACTGGCCGATGAAAAAGAGATTCCGGTTTATGCCTTTGCCGAAGATGTCATGGCGTCCGGCGGATATTGGCTCGGGCTTTGTGCCGATGAAATTTATGTCAACCAGAATTCAGTGGTTGGATCGATTGGTGTCGTCTCTGCCGGCTTCGGGTTTACGGCGTTGCTGGAAAAGGTGGGTGTTGAACGGCGGGCCTATTCAGCCGGCGAAAACAAGATGAAGCTGGACCCGTTCAGCCCCGAAAAAGAAGAAGATGTTGTCTGGCTTAAAAAAATCCAAACGGAAATCCATGAAAGTTTTAAAGATCTTGTCAAAAACCGGCGCGGTGATCGATTGAAAAAACGCAAAGACAAAGAGCTGTTTTCAGGCGACGTCTGGACAGGTCCGAAAGCGGTCGAGCTGGGGCTGGTCGATGGTATTGCCGATATTCGATCCTTTATGCGCGAGAAATATGGCGAGAAAGTCAAGTTCAAACGATTTGAAGGCCGGCAGGGGTTCCTGCAGCGAAAATTGGGCCTTGGTGCCTCCGTTGGTGAAGACGCGGTGGAGACATTTATTGCCGCCATAAAAAATCAGGCGGCCTGGGCTCGGTTCGGATTATGATTCGCGCCTGTTTACAAAGGATAGGTCACTAGATGTTCTCACCGACTAAAATCATTTTTATCGTGGTGGCCATCGCGCTGGTTTATTTCGGCCATAAATTCTATCGCTCTACCATTGCGCCGAACCTGCAAAAGAATAAAAAGAACGCGGAATTCAAAGGCCGCTCGTCGGACAAAATGCTCGATCTGGAGGAATGCCCGGACTGTGGCTCCTTCGTTGCGGACCTGTCAGAACATAGGTGCAAAAGCGGAAAATAATCCCCGGTTTCGATGCCGGTTGACCGCAGCCAGCCTGACCCTTATGTTGCGGCGCACATATCAACAATCAGTCTATGGTCAGTATTATGGCGAATAATGTGGCGTCTTCGCCGTCAACTTCTTTTCAGGACCTGATCCTGACATTACAACATTTCTGGTCTGAAAAGGGATGCGTCATTCTGCAACCCTATGATTTGGAAGTGGGCGCCGGAACTTTTCATCCTGCAACAACCTTACGATCCCTGGGACCCGAGCCCTGGAATGCAGCCTATGTTCAGCCGTCCCGCCGTCCAACCGATGGACGCTATGGGGAAAACCCGAACCGCGGTCAGCATTATTATCAGTTTCAGGTTCTGCTGAAGCCGTCCCCGGACAATATCCAGCAACTCTACCTGGAAAGTATCTATGCGCTGGGGATCGATCCTAAATCTCATGATATCCGGTTCGTCGAAGATGATTGGGAAAGCCCGACCCTGGGTGCCTGGGGATTGGGCTGGGAAGTCTGGTGTGATGGCATGGAAGTCAGCCAATTTACCTTTTTCCAGCAAGTCGGCGGGTTTGAATGTAATCCGGTTTCCGGAGAGCTTACCTATGGATTGGAGCGTCTTGCCATGTATGTGCAGGGCGTTGATCGCATGTATGATCTTGCCTGGAACAACGACGGTGTGACCTATGGTGATGTGTTCTTGCAAAATGAGCAGGAATTTTCCGCTTATAATTTCGAGCATTCAAATGTCGACATCCTGTTGCAGCATTTTAAAGATGCCGAAGTTCAATGTCAGGAAATCCTGGACGCGGGTCTCGCCTTGCCAGCGTATGATCAATGCATGAAAGCCAGCCATGTGTTTAACCTCCTGGATGCGCGGGGGGTTATCAGCGTGACGGAGCGGGCCGCCTATATCGGCCGGGTGCGGGCGCTTGCCAAAGGCTGTGCGGCGCAATGGCTGCGGGGCCGTGGACATCTGACGGAGGACGTGTAAATGGCTGAATTGCTATTGGAGCTGTTCTCTGAGGAAATTCCGGCACGCATGCAGAATAAGGCGGCCGCGGATCTGGCAAAACTGGTGGGCGACGGCTTGTCGGCGGCGGGTCTTACTTTCGACAGTGCCACGGGATATGTAACCGCGCGCCGGTTGACAGTGGTTGTTGAGGGATTGCCAACCGCCCAACCGGATGTATCCGAAGAACGGCGCGGGCCCCGTGTGGGTGCGCCGGACAAGGCCGTGGACGGGTTTTTAAAATCCGCAAATCTGAACCGCGACCAGCTGGAAGAACGCGAGACCGAAAAGGGACATTTTTATTATGCCGTGATTGAGACCAAGGGGCGAAACACGATCGATGTTTTGCCGGATCTTCTCACCTCCGCCATTTCCGCGCTGCATTGGCCAAAGCCGATGAAATGGGGAAGTTACGAGGCGCGCTGGGTCCGTCCGCTGCATAATATCCTGTGTTTGTTTGACGGGGCTGCTGTGCCCTTCGCCTGGGAGCATATCACGGCAAATAACCAGACATTTGGCCATCGTTTTATGGCTCCGGAAGCCGTGGAAATTAAAGATTTTGCTGATTATCGGATAAAACTGAAGACTGCATTTGTGGTTCTGGACGCGGCGGAACGGCGCGCCATTATTGAACAGGATGCAACCCGGCTGGCGCGTGAGGAAGGCTTGACCCTTATTGACGATCCGGCCCTTATCAGTGAAGTGGCGGGATTGGTTGAATGGCCGGAAAGTCTCATCGGGTCAATTGACGCGCAGTTTATGGACGTCCCGCAAGAGGCGCTGATTTCCGCCATGCGCAGTCATCAGAAATATTTTTCGGTTCAGGACGACACAGGTAAAATGGCGCCGCGGTTTATTGTGGTCGCAAATTTGCGGGCTGAGGATGGCGGTGTGCAAATTGTTGCCGGGAACGAACGTGTCCTGAGTGCGCGGCTTGCCGATGCCAAGTTCTTCTGGGACCTGGATCGGAAGCACACCCTTGAAAGCCGGGTTGACCAGCTGGAGAATATTATCTTTCACGCGAAGCTTGGGACTGTCCGGCAAAAAGTTTCCCGGGTTGCGGACCTCTGTGCGGCTATTGCGCCGTTTGTGCCGGGCGCGGATCCGGTTCTCTGTGCCCGGGCGGCTTTGTTGGCGAAAGCCGATCTTTCGACGGAAATGGTCGGTGAGTTTGCGGATTTGCAAGGCCTCATGGGACGATATTATGCGGAACATGATGGAGAGGATGCGGCGGTTGCCAAGGCCATTGAAGAGCATTACTCGCCCCTGGGTCCGAAAGATAACTGTCCTTCTGACCCGACAAGTGTCGTTGTCGCTCTGGCCGATAAAATTGATACCCTTGTGGGTTTCTTTGCCATCGACGAGAAACCGACAGGCTCAAAGGATCCTTACGCGTTGCGCCGGGCGGCCTTAGGCGTGATCCGGCTGGTGCTCGAGAATAACCTTCGTTTGCCGCTGTTGGAAATCTTTAACCGGTCCAATGGCTTGCAAGATGTTTCTGACAGCCTGGATGCAAATGACCTGCTCGGGTTCTTTGCCGATCGCTTGAAAGTTCATTTGAAGGAACAGAATGTCCGCCACGATTATATCGCCGCGGTTTTTGCACGGGGCGGCATTAGTGATCTTGTCCGGCTGATGGCGCAAGTGGACGCTTTGTCGAGCTTTCTTGTCTCAGATGATGGCGCGAATTTATTGGTGGCGTACCGCCGCGCTGCCAATATCCTGCGGATAGAAGAGAAGAAAGATGGGCAGTCCTTTAATCAGGATATCGACAACAGCCTGCTTTCAGAAGAGGCGGAAATTACCTTGGCGGAGCGCCTTGACACGGTCAGCGGCTTGGTTTCCGGGTCGATCAATCATGATGAATTTGAAGCGGCTGGAATTGCGGCTGCAACGCTTCGAAAACCCGTAGACGATTTCTTCGAGAAAGTGACAGTCAATGCCGAGGATCCGGGTATTCGATCGAACCGGTTACGATTGCTTTCCGGCATTCGCAACCTTTTAGATAACTTGGCGGATCTGTCAAAAATTGAAGGCTAAAATTTACCTTTACCATTTAGATATGACGTATTCGAAACCTGAAAGTAGAGTTTGAAATGACAAAGTGGGTATATTCTTTTGGCGATGGCAAGGCAGACGGCACAGCGGAGATGCGGAACCTCCTAGGTGGCAAGGGCGCAAATCTGGCGGAAATGAGCAACCTCGGCTTGCCGGTACCCTCGGGTTTTACGCTGACGACTGATGTTTGTACGGCATATCTCGAGCAGAATGAAACCTATCCCGATACCCTGGACCAACAGGTCGGTGATGCCATTGCGCAAATCGAGCAATCGGTGGGGGGCGGTTTTGGTAATCCTGAGCAACCTCTACTGGTCTCCGTCCGGTCCGGTGCCCGGGCGTCAATGCCGGGCATGATGGATACGGTCCTGAATTTGGGCCTCAATGATGAAACTGTCGCCGGACTGGAAAAACAAAGCGGGGACAAGCGTTTTGCCTATGACAGTTACCGCCGGTTTATCCAGATGTATTCTGATGTGGTTCTCGGTGTAGATCATTATCACTTCGAAGAACTGCTGGAAATTCTGAAGGAGGAAAACGGGTATTTTCTCGATACCGATTTGCAGGCGGACGACTGGGAAGTGCTTGTCGGGCGCTACAAATCCAAAGTTGAGGAAGAACTCGGACGGCCGTTCCCGCAGAATGTGCAAGATCAGTTATGGGGCGCTATCGGCGCGGTGTTCGGCTCGTGGATGAACCAGCGGGCGATTACCTATCGCCGTTTGCATGAAATCCCGGCGAGCTGGGGAACAGCAGTGAATGTTCAGGCCATGGTTTTTGGCAATATGGGCGATGATAGCGCAACCGGAGTTGCGTTCACCCGCGATCCCTCAACGGGCGTGAAAATGTTTTACGGTGAATTTCTGGTCAACGCGCAAGGTGAGGACGTCGTTGCCGGTATCCGGACGCCGCAAAATCTGACAAAACAGTCCCGATTGGACGCCGGCGCCGATGCGCTTTCCATGGAAGAGATATTCCCCGAAGTCTATGGGCAGCTGGTGGATGTGTATAAGCGCCTTGAAGCTCACTATCGGGATATGCAGGATATCGAGTTTACGGTGCAGCAGGGGAAACTCTGGATGCTGCAAACCCGCTCGGGCAAGCGGACAGCGAAAGCCGCTCTAAAAATTGCCATAGATATGGTTGATGAGGGGCTTATCGATAAAGAAGAAGCCATTAAAAGAATTGATCCGGCCTCCCTTGATCAATTGCTGCATCCAACGTTGGACCCGACTGCGGAGCGCAACATTATTGCGCGCGGTCTACCGGCAAGTCCTGGCGCCGCCTCTGGCGAGATTGTCTTCGATAGTGATGAAGCCGAAAAACTCGCAAGCGATGGCAAATCGGTTATTTTGGTGCGGGTGGAGACGAGCCCCGAGGATATCCACGGTATGCATGCGGCGAAAGGTATCCTGACCAGCCGTGGCGGTATGACCAGTCACGCAGCTGTTGTCGCCCGCGGCATGGGCCGCGCCTGCGTATCGGGCGCCGGGGCGCTGAATATCGATTACAAAAACCAGACATTAAGCGTGCTGGGTGAAACCTATAAAAAGGGCGACATAATCACCATTGATGGTGGCTGTGGCGAGGTCATGCTGGGTTCCGTTGAAATGATCATGCCGGAATTATCTGGCGAGTTTGGGGAATTGATGTCCTGGGCCGATGAAATCAGGCGTATGAAAGTGCGAACCAACGCGGAAACACCACTGGATGTGAAAACGGCTCGGAAATTTGGGGCGGAAGGTGTCGGTCTCTGCCGGACCGAGCATATGTTTTTTGACGCCGATAGAATCATCGCAGTCCGCCAGATGATCTTGGCCGAAGATCTGGCGGATCGTCAGGAGGCCCTTGCCAAACTTCTCCCGGTACAGCGCGCAGATTTTGTTGAACTGTTCCGGATCATGGCTGGTCTTCCTGTGACAATTCGGCTTTTGGATCCGCCGTTGCATGAATTCCTGCCAAAAACAGATGCAGAAATTGATAGTTTGGCAGAAGCGCTTGGCGCGGATGCTGGCAAACTTCGCCACCGGGCACTGCAATTACATGAATTTAATCCCATGCTGGGGCATCGGGGGTGCCGGCTAGGGATTTCTTTCCCGGAAATCTACGAGATGCAGGCACGCGCCATACTTGAGGCTGCTGCAGAAATTTCGAAGGAGCTGGGTGAAACTGTCGTGCCGGAGATTATGATCCCCCTGGTGGCAACCAAGCGAGAGCTTGAAATCCTGAAACAGAAAATAGAAGCCGTGGCCGAGGCGGTAAAGGATGAAAGTGGTAAGTCTGTTGACTATCTGATTGGCACCATGATTGAACTGCCAAGAGCAGCTTTGCGCGCCGGAGATATTGCGGAAGAGGCTGAGTTTTTCTCTTTTGGCACCAATGACTTGACTCAGACAACTTATGGGATCAGCCGGGATGACAGCGGTTCCTTCCTGGAAGATTATGTGGAGCAGGGGATTTATGAAATTGATCCCTTCGTCTCACTGGATCACGAAGGCGTGGGCGAACTGGTGGAAATTGCGGTCAAGCGCGGCCGTGAGACGCGAGAGGATATCAAGCTTGGTATTTGCGGCGAACATGGCGGCGACCCCAATAGTATCGATTTTTGCGAGAGGATCGGTCTGGACTATGTATCCTGTTCACCTTACCGGGTTCCAATCGCCCGGCTGGCGGCCGCGCAAGCGGCTCTGGGGCTGCAGAGAGTCTCGGAAGCCTAAGATAAGAAAAAGCCCGGCGTTACCGGGCTTTTTTAACTACTCGATCACAATTCTGGGCCCTGTCTGGCCGAGATTTTCCTCGATCTTTTCTTGAACACGCTCGCCAAGTGCCTTGTAGATTTGAGCATGGGCGCTTTCAGGTTCTGTGACCGTAATAGGTGTTCCGGCATCCGACGTTTTCCGGATGTCCATATGCAAAGGAACCTCACCGAGGAAATCCACGCCAAGTTCCGCAGCCGTTTCGCGGGCACCGCCATGACCAAAAATATCAGAGCGTTCACCGCAGGAGGGGCAGAGGAAATAGCTCATATTTTCGACAATACCCATGACGGGAACATCAACTTTCTTGAACATATTCAATCCTTTGCGGGCATCAAGTAAGGCGATATCTTGCGGGGTAGAGATAATGACGGCACCGGTAAGGGGAACTTTTTGCGCCATCGTCAATTGTGCGTCTCCCGTTCCAGGTGGCATATCGACGACCAAAACGTCCAGCTCTCCCCAGGCAACGTCAAAAACCATTTGCTGAAGAGCGCTCATGATCATCGGGCCGCGCCAGATCATTGGTGTATCCTCTTCCACCAGAAACCCCATGGACATGACTTTCAAGCCCCATTTTTCCATGGGAATGAGCTTCTTGCCGTCTTTAGAATCGGGCTTTCCCGAGATGCCCAGCATTCGAGGAAGGGACGGGCCGTAAACGTCTGCATCAAGCATTCCGACGTTTAACCCCTGGGCCTGCAGACCAAGGGCAATATTTACGGCACAGGTTGATTTTCCGACGCCTCCTTTGCCTGACGCGACGGCAACAATTGCGGCAACACCGGGGACCTCAGGTTTTTGCGAAGGCTGCTGCTGTTGCGGCGGTGGTGCTTTTTGTGCTGGCGCCGCAGGCGCTTGCTCGGCGGTCATAACCGCACTGACGGAGGAAACACCATCTAGCGCAAAAACGGCGTCTTCACACTGCTTGCGGACGATTTCCATCTCGTTTGCATCGGCGGGGTTAATTTCCAAAGCGAATCCAATATTGCCCTCTTTGACAACCAAACCACTGATAATTCCCAGTTCTACAACGTTTTTGCCGGTTTTCGGCTCAATAATCTTCTCCAGACACCCGAGAATGACTTGCTCATTTATCACTGACATGCTTGACAACTCCGACTTGAACACAAAATGGATAGCGTAACGCTTAGAATTACTTATGTAGGTACGTTGCAGAAATGTGCAGGGTGTCATATAACGCGACTACGTAAAGTTAGCAAACGCGCAAATCAGCGCAGTAAAAAGGAGAGACGATCTCATGCCTTGGAGCAATCAGGGTGGTAATGACGGAGGCTGGCAAGGCGGCGGTGGAAATCGCGGACCTTGGGGGCAGGGACCAAGTGGTCAGCAACCCCCCAATCTGGAAGATATTATCAAAAAAGGTCAGGAACGGTTTAAAGATGTCATTCCCGGAGGCGGCGGCGGAAAAATCGGATTACTGATTGTTCTGCTCGTTGCCATCACGGCATGGCTGCTGAGCGGGTTCTATAAAGTCGAGACAACGGAACAAGGTGTGGTTTTACGCTTTGGCAAATGGATCAACACGACGCAACCCGGCCTGAACTATCATTATCCTTATCCGATCGAAACTGTATTGACACCACAAGTGACTAAAATCAACTCGGTTGAAGTTGGTTTTCGCGCGACGCGTAATGGCGGGACATCCCCGGTTGAAGCGGAAAGCCTGATGCTGACCGGCGATGAAAATATTGTGGATGTCGGATTTACGGTTCTTTGGAAAATAAAGGATGCCGGAAAATATCTGTTTAATGTGGACGATCCTGAGCAGACCATCAAGGCGGTTGCGGAAAGTGCCATGCGTGAAGTCATCGGCAGGACGGACCTGACGGCTGCAATTACAGAAGGACGTTTGCTGGTTGAAACGGAAGTCCGTAAGCGGTTGCAGGAAGTTCTGGATGAATATGGAACAGGTGTTGAAGTTGCCCAGGTACAACTGAAAAATGCGGAACCACCTAGCCAGGTTATCGCAGCATTTCGGGATGTGCAGGCAGCGGAAGCCGACAAGGAAAGAGCGCAAAATGAAGCGTTGGCCTATTCCAACGATATTATTCCCCGCGCCCGTGGTCAGGCGGAACGTGTTCGCCAGCAGGCCGAAGGTTATAAACAGCGTGTGATCGCTGAAGCAGAGGGTGAAGCCGCACGCTTTGTGTCCATTTACAACGAATATGTAAAAGCGCCATATGTGACACGCCAACGGATCTATCTTGAAAGCCTTCAGGAAGTCTTTACCGGCAAGAAGAAGATTATAATTGATGGCGGGAAGTCTGGTGCGTCAGGCGTTGTCCCCTACTTGCCACTGACGGAATTGCAAAAAGGAGTGACCAACAAATGAACAGAACATTCCTAACAGTTATTGCAATCTTACTGGTGGCCGGCGGCTTTGTTGCGGCAAGCTCAATGTTTACAGTTTACCAGTCTGAGCAAGCCATTGTTATGCAATTCGGTAAGCCCAAGAATGTGATTCAGGAGCCAGGCCTGCAGTTCAAAATTCCGTTTGTTCAAGACGTCGTCTATGTTGACAAGCGGGTTCTGTCGGTCAGTACAAAACGTGAAGAAGTTGTCACGTTGGACCAGAAGCGTTTGATGGTGGATAGTTTTGCGCGGTTCCGGATCGCCAATCCACTGCAATATTACCAGTCGTTCGGAAATATTCAAATTGCCTACCAGCGTTTGGAAACAATTCTGAACTCGCAGTTGCGTCAGAATCTCGGTCGCCAGATCCTG
Source organism: Sneathiella marina (assembly GCF_023746535.1). Classification (GTDB taxonomy): domain Bacteria; phylum Pseudomonadota; class Alphaproteobacteria; order Sneathiellales; family Sneathiellaceae; genus Sneathiella; species Sneathiella marina. The sequence goes on from NZ_CP098747.1 coordinate 1,522,577, forward strand.
ACGAATATAGTCTCTGGTGAACGGTCAAATTTGATGAACCAGATCAAGACACAGGTGAATGCAGAGGCGCAAGCTTCGGGCATTGAAGTTGTCGACGTGCGGATTGTTCGCGCTGACCTGCCACAGGAAAACAGTGAAAAAGTTTTCGATCGTATGCGGTCACAGCGTGAACAGGAAGCAAAGGAGATCCGGGCAAACGGTGCGGAGATTGCGCAAAGAATTAAAGCCAATGCCGATAAGGAACGGACAGTTTTGTTGGCGGAAGCGCAGCGTGATTCTGAAATCCTCAGAGGTACTGGCGATGGTGAAAAGAACCGTATCTTTGCGGATGCCTTCGGCAAAGATCCTGATTTCTTCTCCTTCTATCGGTCCATGCAGGCGTATCGGGAATCAATTTCTGATGATGATACATCCATGGTCCTGTCACCGGATTCTGAATTTTTCCGGTTCTTTGATCAGGAAAATGTGAATTCTGATAACGCAAATTAAAATTTGATGTTGCCAAGGCCCGCAAGTTATTGCGGGCCTTTTTTTTGGAGGTTCTGTGGTATCTGATTTTATCCTGGCAGGGGCGCTTATCTTGTTTATTGAAGGCGCTCTTTATGCGCTTTTTCCGGATGGCATGAAGAAAATGATGATTTCGGTTCTTGAAACGCCCAGTCATATTTTGCGCATATTTGGCCTTTTGGCAGCGATTGTAGGTGTTGTCATTGTTTGGTTTCTGCGCGGGTAAGGTACTTTGCGAAGCTTATTTTTCACAGTTTCGAGAGTTAGGCACTATTCTTTTGCTTATATATGTACATTGCACATTTTCGCCTTATTTGATTTCTAGGTAACAATCCAGAGTGCTTTCGCCAATTTAACCGGTTGGAAGCGAGTTGTGTCATCAGTTGTTCTTCTGCCCGCGGTATGGCTATATACTGAATGTCAATGGCAGGTGATGTTAATCGGAGGAAATAGAGTCTTGTATAATAGATATTCAGAGTTGCCAAATAAGGCAAAAGTCAGAGCGCGAAATCCGGAAAATCAGATCTCGCGAGAGAGAAGATACGGTTTCCTCGTCCTCTCGGCTGTAACAATCTTCGTTTTCACAGTCGGTCTTGCGTTAAATGCAAAGGCACGTGGCGCTCCGGAAAGTTTTGCTGATCTTGTGGAGCAATTGTCGCCTGCCGTGGTCAATATCTCGACGACCCAAACTGTTAAATCCGGTGGCGGTGGCGGTGGCCCTCAATTACCTGAAGGGCATCCGTTTGAAGATTTCTTCAAGGATTTCGGGCCAAAGGGTAAGGATGGGGAACGAAGTCGCAAGGCAACGTCTCTTGGGTCCGGTTTTGTTATAGATGCAAAAGCAGGTTACGTCATTACGAACAATCATGTGATTGATGGTGCGGATGAGATCACGGTTGTTTTCACAGACGGTGAAAAGCTTCCCGCAACCTTGGTCGGGACCGATCCCAAAACGGACATCGCTGTCTTGAAAATAGACCCAAATGGTCATGAACTTGTTGGCGTGAATTGGGGAGATAGTGAAAAATCCCGCGTTGGTGACTGGGTGCTTGCCATCGGTAATCCATACGGATTAGGCGGAACAGTGACAGCGGGCATTATTTCCGCGGATAACCGTGATATCCGGTCTGGTCCATATGATGACTATATCCAGACGGATGCGTCGATCAATAAAGGTAACTCTGGTGGTCCTTTATTCAATATGGACGGTGAGGTTATTGGCATTAATACTGCAATCTTCTCGCAATCGGGCGGCAGTATCGGAATTGGTTTTTCAATTCCCTCGCAACTGGCGGAGCCTGTAGTCAAGCAATTGATCGAATTTGGTAAAACACGACGTGGATGGCTAGGCGTTGTCATTCAACCGGTTACCGAAGAATTTGCCGAGAGTCTCGATCTGGAGAATACGGACGGCGTATTGGTCGCTGGTGTTCCTGAAGAAGGTCCAGCCTTTAAAGCAGGCATTAAAGCCGGTGACGTAATCTTGGAATTCAACGGCGAAGCAGTTACTGAGCCACGGGAGCTTTCCCGTTTGGTGGCGGATACGAAGGTCGGATCGAAAGTAACCGTCGACTTATGGCGCAATGGTGAGAAAAAAGAAGTATCCGTTGTTCTTGGTGAGCTGGAAAAAGCCGAGACCGAAATGGCTGCTGTATCACCAGCTGAAATTGGCGATGGAAAATCCGTTGAAAAGCTCGGTATGGAGCTGGCGACTGTCAATGATGCCCTTCGAAAAAAGTTTGGCCTGGGTGCTGATGCCGAAGGTGTTGTCATTACAAAAGTCGATCAAGATTCTGAAGCTGCGAAGAAAGATATTCGCCCAGGCGATATCCTCTTGGAAGTTCAGCTGGAGCCTGTTTCAACGACAGATCAGGTAAAAGCCCAGCTTAAAGCAATTGCCGATACGGATAAGAAGTCTGTCTTGATGTTGCTCAAACGAGGTCAAAATTCACGCTTCGTGGCTTTGAGCCTGGATAAAGACAAGGGATAAATTGCTTCCCGAGAGTTTTAGGGCGCCTATCCGCTGGATATGGCGCCCTTTCTTATGCCTGAATGAAATCGGTCGAGCTATAACCTTGAAAATACAGGAGCGTGGTTAAGTCACCATGCTGGATTTGGGCATCAGCCGCTGCGGCTGCTTTTGGCTTCGCGTGATAGGAAACACCGAGGCCTGCCGCCTGTATCATCGGGATATCATTTGCACCGTCACCCACAGCCATCGTGAGGGCCTGATCAATCGATTTTTCTTTCATGAGCCGCTGTAAAGTGTCGAGTTTGGCTTGCGAATTCAATATGGGTTCCGCCGCAATTCCTGACAGGGCGCCATTTTCAAATTGTAGCTCATTACTTAAATCCATGTGAAAGCCCAATGCTTTTCGTACGCGGCTGGTAAAGAAAGAGAACCCACCGGAGACAAGCGCTGTATATACACCATTTGCCGTTAGGGTCTTGAGAAGGGTTTTTGCTCCCGGCATCAAAGTGACCCGTTCCGTATATACTTGCTCCAATACAGTCTCTCGAAGCCCTTTAAGCATGGCAACACGGGCTCGGAAGGCATCGTTAAAATCCAATTCTCCGTGCATTGCTTTTTCAGTAATCTCGGAAACTTCGGCTTTTAATCCGACAAAATCTGCAATCTCGTCGATGCATTCTACGGTGATAATCGTACTGTCCATATCTGCAAGGAATAACTGTTTGCGGCGCCCGTCAGCCGGCTGAAAGCAATAGTCAACCTGCTGAAGCAAAGCATCTGTCGCCAGATTGGATTTTATATCTTGAAAGTCTCGCGCCTTAATTGTTATGTCACAGGCAACGTCATCCTTTAGCCATCTGATGTCTAGTAGCTCGCAGTCAAATGCGCCGAGCGTCGCTGTCATTTCGTCAGCAAGATTGCGCATTGGGACGGGCGCTGTATGATCAGCGACTAAAGTTAATACTGAATTATTGGCCATCATTACGACAGATCGTCTCCATATGAATAGTAATGCTACCCCCATCGTCCGGCAGGAAGGATGCCTTCTTTTAGCAGGGCCAACAGCAAGCGGCAAATCCGCATTGGCAGTTGCGATCGCACAAGAGTTCGATGGTGTCATAATTAACGCAGACAGCATGCAGGTCTATGATGGGCTACATGTTTTAACAGCCCGACCCAGCCCGGAAGAAGAGGCCGCCGCACCCCATCGCCTCTATGGTATTTTGGCCCCCGAAGACTATTGCACAGCAGCTCGTTGGCGAGATATGGCCTTGGCAGAAATTGAGTCTATCCGACAGGCAGGTAAAGTGCCGATCGTTGTTGGAGGTACTGGTCTATATTTTGACATTCTGACAAAAGGCATCGCGGAAATACCAAAAATTTCCGAGGATCTTCGGATGCGACTTCGTGAGAGGCAGCAGTCGGAAGGCAATGCGGTTATCCATACTTTACTGCGTGAAAAAGATCCTGTTATGGCCGACAAGCTTAATGTCGGTGATACGCAACGCCTGCTTCGCGCATTGGAGGTTGTTGAAGAGACAGGTATTCCTCTCAGTGATTGGCATCGAAAAGCACCCAATGGGTTGATTTTGGAAGGGCCAAGATTATGGCTCGCCCTCGCGCCTGAACGACAATGGCTATATGACCGATGTGATCGGCGTCTGGATTGGATGATAGAGTCCGGCGGTGCAATTGAGGAGGTAAAGAGACTAAAGGATCGTCAACTGGATTTCACTCTGCCTGCTATGAAAGCATTGGGTGTTCCGGAGCTAATACAGTATTTAGATGGAGAAATAGAGCTGGAAGCCGCAGTAAACCGCGTGAAAATGCTCACGAGACGCTACGCGAAGCGTCAAATGACGTGGGTTCGGAATAAGATGTGCGAAGCAAATTTGTCATCCACGCAAGATTTGGAAAGTTTAAAGGATGAATTCTTTCCATTTATTCGCCGTTTTTTGTTGACCTGAGGGATTTGACGAGCTAGGTTCCGCAAATTGGCGGCCCTTGTGTAACCATGAGGTAAGCTATGAATCGCCCGGGAATTCCTCGGGCGCATTTTTTTCATGCTCTATCAGTTAGAGCAAAGCAGACAGATTAGGAAAAGCCGATGGCTAACCAGAAAATGACCGGAGCGGAAATCGTAATTAAGGCCTTGGCAGACCAAGGCGTGGAAGTGATTTTTGGGTACCCTGGTGGCGCTGTCCTTCCTCTTTACGACGAGCTTTTTAAGCAAAACAGCATTCGTCATATTCTGGTGCGCCAGGAAGGTGGTGCCGTTCATGCGGCGGAAGGGTATGCGCGTTCAACCGGCAAGCCGGGAGTCGTCCTCGTTACCTCTGGTCCAGGTGCAACGAATGCAGTTACAGGTCTTGCCGATGCCTTGATGGATAGTATTCCAATTATCTGTCTGACGGGGCAGGTCGCGACACATATGATCGGAAATGATGCTTTCCAGGAAGCGGATACGGTTGGCATTACGCGGCCGGTTACCAAGCATAATTATCTGGTAAAAGATGCTAACGACATGGCGCGGACAATTCATGAAGCCTTCTATGTTGCCACCAATGGCCGCCCGGGACCAATCGTCGTCGATTTACCCAAGGATGTTCAGCTTTCGGAAGGAACCTACCAACCGCCTGGAATGATCAAGCATAAAAGCTATAAACCAGTCGTCAAAGGTGACCTGAAGGCAATCAAGGCGGCGGTCAAATTAATAGCGGGTGCGAAAAAGCCGGTTTTCTATTCCGGCGGTGGCGTTATCAACTCAGGCCCGAAAGCTGCGAAATTACTAACACAATTTGTTCGCATGACCGGGTATCCGATTACCAATACATTGATGGGACTTGGTGGATATCCGGCGTCAGACAAGCAGTTCCTGGGCATGCTGGGTATGCACGGAACATATGAAGCAAATCATGCCATGCATGATTGTGATGTGATGGTCTGTATTGGTGCGCGGTTTGACGACCGGATTACGGGCCGGCTGGATGCATTTTCTCCGCATTCAAAGAAGATTCACGTGGATATTGATCCCTCTTCAATCAACAAGAATATTTCAGTTGATATTCCGATCGTTGGTGACGTTGGCCATGTGCTCGAGGATATGATCAAAATCTGGAAGTCTGAAGTGCGCAAGCCGGATGCAGGTGCGCTCAAAAAATGGTGGGCTGAGATTGATGGATGGCGATCAGTGGATTGTCTGAAGTTCGAGCAAAAGGGTAAAGCGATTAAGCCTCAATATGCGTTGTCACGTCTCAATGAGCTGACAAAGGGGAAGGATCGGTTCTTTACCACCGAAGTTGGACAGCATCAGATGTGGGCCGCTCAATACCTGGAATTTGATGAGCCAAACCGCTGGATGACATCTGGTGGATTGGGGACAATGGGGTATGGGCTTCCTGCTGCCATGGGGGTGCAAATTGGGCATCCCGACGCCTTGGTGGTCGATGTGGCGGGGGAAGCTTCGACGATGATGAACATCCAGGAAATGTCGACGATCCTTCAATATCGCTTGCCGGTAAAAATATTCATTCTGAATAATGAGTATATGGGTATGGTGCGTCAGTGGCAGGAACTTTTGCATGGTGGGCGTTATTCGGAAAGCTATATGGAAAGTCTCCCTGATTTCGTAAAATTGGCAGAAGCTTTTGGTTCAACAGGATTACGCTGTACGGACCCGGCAAAAGTCGATGACTGCATCAAGGAAATGATGGCGATCGATGGCCCGGTCTTGGTTGATATGGTCGTTGATAAAGAAGAAAATGTCTTTCCAATGGTTCCCTCCGGCGCGTCCCATAACGAGATGCTGCTCGGCAGTGAACAGGACAACGAAGGACCAAAGGTAACGTCCGACGGATTATCACTGGTTTAGGCTAAAACCGCTACACGCGAAAAGCTATGGATTTAAGCAAAGCGCTGGGTTAAAAGAAACCCGCGTTTGCAGAAGGAATGCTATGTAATGGGTCACGATACAGAAATTTTTCGTCATACTATTTCCGTTCTTGTTGATAATGAGTTCGGTGTATTGGCTCGCGTGGTCGGATTATTCTCCGGGCGCGGATATAATATTGAAAGCCTGACGGTTGCGAAAGTGGATGATCAGGACAATCTATCGCGTATTACAATAGTAACGTCCGGTACATTGATGGTGATTGAGCAGATCAAGGCGCAGTTGAACCGGCTGGTTCCCGTGCATAAAATATCTGACCTGACCGTTGAGGGACCAAGCGTCGAACGCGAAATGGCTTTGGTCAAAGTCATTTGTAATGGCGAAAAACGTGTTGAAGCGCTGCGAATGGCCGATATTTTCAGGGCAAGGGCGATTGATACGACGGAAACATCGTTTATTTTCGAGGTGACCGGGGTCCGGGACAAGGTCAAAGCCTTTATCGCCTTGATGGAACCGCTGGGAAGCGCCGAAGTTTGTCGGACGGGTGTCGTCGCTATCCGAAGAGGTACAGAAACCATCTGAGAAGGTGGAACAAGTAAACATTATTAAGATAAAGCTATCAAATTAGAAGGAAAATGAAGATGCGCGTTTATTACGACAGCGATGCCGATGTAAATCTGATCAAAGGCAAAAAAGTTGTCATCGTTGGCTACGGTAGCCAAGGGCATGCCCATGCAAACAACCTGAACGATTCAGGCGTCAAGGAAGTCGCTGTTGCGTTGCGCGAAGGATCTTCCTCCGCTGCGAAAGCTGAAGCAGCTGGCCTTAAAGTAATGACACCGGTGGACGCAGCGAAATGGGCTGATGTTGTCATGATGCTGACACCAGATGAATTGCAGGCCGATATTTACGAATTGGATCTTGCACCAAATATGAAGCAGGGCGCCGCTCTCGTTTTTGCTCATGGATTGAATGTGCATTTCAACTTGATTGAAGCCCGTAGTGATATGGATGTGTTCATGATCGCGCCAAAAGGCCCTGGCCACACTGTGCGATCCGAGTATCAGCGTGGCGGTGGAGTACCATGTCTTGTTGCGGTTCATCAGGATAGCTCAGGAAATGCATTGGATATTGCCCTTTCTTATGCTTCGGCAATCGGCGGTGGCCGCGCTGGCATTATCGAGACAACCTTTAAAGAAGAATGTGAAACCGACCTTTTCGGTGAGCAAGCTGTTCTTTGTGGCGGTTTGGTAGAATTGATACGCGCCGGTTTCGAAACACTTGTTGAGGGCGGCTATGCGCCGGAAATGGCGTATTTCGAATGCTTGCATGAAGTGAAGCTGATTGTGGACCTGATTTATGAAGGTGGCATCGCAAACATGAACTACTCCATCTCCAATACAGCGGAGTATGGTGAGTATGTAACAGGACCGCGTATTATTACGCCGGAAACCAAGGCGGAAATGAAGCGTGTTCTGGATGACATCCAGACAGGAAAATTCACTCGCGACTTCATGCTGGAAAACAAGGTTCGCCAGACCAGCTTTAAGGCAATTCGGGCCCGGAACGATGCCCATCCAATTGAAGAGGTTGGTGCCCGTCTTCGGGCCATGATGCCGTGGATCGCGGAAGGCCGTCTGGTCGACAAAGCCAAAAACTAATAATACGAATAGTTACTCTGACAAAGCCGGCATTTATGTCGGCTTTGTTATGTTCAGCCTCGTCACACTCTGTTATGCTAGCATCTGCTATCTTTGTCTTTCATAAAGAGAGTATTAAGATTAACGGAATTTGCGTAAATGATCCCTCCCGAGGAGAAATCGTTTGCCTGAAAGCCTTGAAAAATCGTAAGTAAGATTATTGAAAAAGGTTGGAAAAAATTAACTATCTTCTGCGATAAACATTAGGCTGTTGTAATAGCTCATCTGTATAGAGCATCGTTACAGCGTAGTAAAATAATATCGGCACTAGGAAAAATGGGGCATTAGTTCAACTTTTCCAAGCACGAAAAAGGTGCCAGGTAATATTTAGGTATTGGGTTTTGGGGGCAGTCATTGCGTCCAGTTGAAATTGGTGAATGAGGCGAATTAATGTTTTCCAGATTACTCGGTTGGATGTCTGCCGATATGGCAATAGACCTAGGTACAGCAAATACGCTGGTATATGTAAAAGGTCGCGGTATTGTTCTTAACGAACCTTCAGTTGTAGCGATTCTTCATAACAAAGGGAAAAAGCAGGTTCTTGCTGTTGGCGATGAAGCTAAAATGATGTTGGGCCGTACACCTGGAAACATTGAAGCTATCAGACCGTTGCGCGATGGTGTGATTGCCGATTTCGAAATTGCTGAAGAAATGATCCGGCATTTTATTCATAAAGTACATAAACGCCGTAGCTTCGCCCGCCCTTTGATTATTATATGTGTTCCTTCCGGATCGACGGCTGTAGAACGAAAAGCAATTAAGGAAGCCGCTGAAAACGCAGGAGCCCGCCAGGCGATCTTGATCGATGAGCCAATGGCCGCGGCGATCGGCGCGGGTCTCCCGGTGACGGAGCCTACCGGGTCGATGGTTGTCGATATCGGTGGTGGAACTACAGAGGTTGCTGTGTTGTCACTTGGTGGTATCGTTTATTCGAAAAGCGTCCGGGTTGGCGGCGACAAGATGGATGAAGCTATTATTGCCTATATCCGCCGTAATCATAATTTGCTTGTCGGCGAGAGTTCAGCTGAACGGATCAAAAAAATGATTGGCTCTGCCTGTCCACCGGAAGACGGCAACGGGGAAACCATGGAAATTCGGGGTCGGGATCTTATGAACGGTGTCCCGAAAGAGCTCGTGATCAGCGAGCGCCAGGTTGCAGAAGCCCTCGCTGAACCGGTGGGTGCTATTATTGAAGCTGTTAAAGTTGCATTGGAGCATACAGCGCCGGAATTAGCTGCAGATATTGTTGATAAAGGTATTGTTCTGACAGGCGGTGGTGGATTGCTTGGAAATTTCGATCATGTATTGCGTCACGCTACCGGGCTGCCGGTCTCGATCGCAGAGGAGCCACTTTCTTGTGTGGCTATTGGAACGGGCAGGGCGCTTGAAGAACTTAAAACTCTGCGCCATGTTTTAAGCGGTGAATCAAGCAGCTTTTAATTTGCTTAACTAAAATCAGGGTTACCATTGGAGTGCGGGTGAATGGCACCTCGACAAGGAAGAGTTTTTAATCTGGCATGGCCGCTGAAGACAATTGTTCAGCGGTTTGCCTTTTTAGCCCTTGTTGCAATATCCATTGCTCTGCTTATCATTGGTAAGGCTAATATTGCCGGGATTGAAAAACTTCGAATGGCCACCGCAGATGTTGCGGCACCAATTCTTGCAACGATTTCGCAGCCCGTAGACGCCTTCAATCAGGCCGTAGAGCGTCTCCAGAAACTTACGAATATAGTTGAGGAAAATGAACGCCTGCGGGAGGAAAATGCCCGCTTGTTGAAATGGCAGGCAGTTGGCCGCTCCCTTTCACAGGAAAATGAAAACTACCGGCAACTTCTCAATGCACTTTCAGATCCGCTTGTTCTTCCAATTACAGCCCGGGTGGTAGGAGATTCCGGAGGACCGTACGTCCGGACGTTGCTGTTGAGCGCTGGACGACGTGATGGTGTACGCATTGGCCAGGCCGTTGTCGGCCCCTTAGGGTTGGTCGGGCGGATTTCTGAAGTTGGAGAGCGGTCTGCGCGCGTCCTTCTCCTGACGGATTTGAATTCCCGTATACCCGCGGTTTTGGAAAAATCTCGGCATAAAGGTATTCTTGTCGGAGATAATTCGACGTCTCCCTCGCTGGAGTTTTTGCCAACAACTGCGGTGGTTGTAGCTGGTGATCGTATTGTGACATCAGGAGACGGGGGCATGTTGCCCGCCGGCAGGCCAATTGGGATTGTATCTTCGGTTTCGGAAAGCAAGATACGCGTTCAGACATTTACAGATTGGAGCAGGCTGGAATATGTTAGTGTCCTTAGATATGATTTGCCCGGTATGAGCAGCCCCGATGATAATCCCGGCGACCTGGGCGAAAGCAGATTGGGTGGAAAGTGACCTCTACACTAACATATCAGCTTAATCGGTTACTGCGTGGAAGTACGCCTTTCGTTTTAACTCTTCTGCTGGCATTACTTAGTGTCGTCCCTACCGGAATTTCAGGTTTTGCAATTGTTACACCGGCATTCGTCTCCATTTCCGTTTTCTATTGGAGTATTCATCGACCTTACCTGATGTCGGCGCCCCTTGTTTTTCTAATCGGTATTTTTTCGGATTTTCTAACCGGCGCTCCCTTGGGCCTGACGTCATTGATGTTATTGGTAATTCATGGAATTGCGTTATCGCAACGACGGGTTTTTATTGGAAAGGCTTTTCTGCTCACATGGTGGGGATATTTGCTTGTCGCTTTTGGTATTGCCGTTATTAGCTGGCTGGTCACCTGTCTGTATTCACTTACCTTAATACCGCTTACGCCAATCATGACCCAATTTTTTCTGACGCTACTTGTGTTTCCCCTTTGTGCGTGGGGATTTGGGTTTTTGCAAAATAGCCTGTTGAGGCATACGTAAAATGGCGAAGGATCAACATAAGGAAAAGGGCCGTTTATTTACGCGGCGCGCGCTGATGATGGCCGGTGGTCAGGCTGCCTTGATGTCAGCTCTTGCTGGCCGCCTATATTATCTTCAGGTTCTTCATTCCGATCAGTACACGACGATGGCCGACGAAAACCGGATGAATATCCAGTTGCTTGCGCCACTTCGCGGACAGATTGTCGATCGTTTTGGTGTGGAAATTGCCAGTAACCGTCATAACTATCGTGTTGTCTTAATCCCGGAGCAAACTAAAAGCGTTGAAGATACGCTTGAAGCCCTGGCGCAATTTGTTCCTTATGACGAAATTGACCGTGAACGCGTCCTCAAAGAAGTAAAGAAGAAGCGGAGCTTTGTGCCCATTCCGGTTGTCGATAACCTGACATGGGATCAATTTGCACGGATCAACGTTCATAGCCCGGACTTGCCGGGGATCCAAATGGATGTGGGGGCTACTCGAAATTATCCTTATGGCGACTTATTTGCCCATATAGTTGGATATGTTGGCGCAGTGTCCGAAAAAGACTTGCAGACATTGGAGGCGGACCCGCTTCTTGAGTTGCCGGAATTTCGCATCGGGAAAAGCGGTATAGAAAAATTCTACGATAAACCGCTTCGTGGCAAAGCAGGCTATAGCCGGGTAGAGGCAAATGCTTATGGGCGAATAATTCGTGAGCTAAACCGCGAAGAGGGTACACCCGGGACAGAGGCAGTTTTGACCATTGATAAAAAGCTGCAGGAATTCACGGCGAAACGTATGGGGACCGAAAGCGCCGCTGCTGTAGTGATGGATATTCACAGCGGCGACATCCTGTCCATGGTATCCGTACCGGCTTTCGATCCAAACGCCTTTGCTAACGGAATAAGTAGTAAAGAGTGGAAAGAGTTGGTTTCAAATTCCAAGCGGCCTCTTGGAAACAAAGCGATCGGCGGGCAATATCCTCCCGGATCCACATTTAAGATGATCGTCGCACTTGCAGCCCTGGAAGCAGGTGTGATTGTGGATAGCCACGAAGTATTTTGCCGTGGTCATACAAATTTGGGTAAGCATCGATTTCATTGCTGGAAGCGCGGTGGGCACGGAAAACTAAACCTGGAAGATGCTATCTCTCAATCCTGTGACATTTATTTTTACGATATCGCACGCAAAGTCGGTGTCGATCGTATCGCGGAAATGGCTCATAGATTTGGACTTGGCGAGAAATTGGATATCGACATTCTGGGGGAACGCGCTGGGTTGATCCCGACAAAAGCCTGGAAATATGCGGTTCAAGGTGTGAAGTGGCAGGTGGGCGAAACCTATAACGTTGGTATCGGGCAAGGGTTCGTCTTAACGACACCGTTGCAGCTGGCGGTCATGACGGCCCGGCTTGCCAATGGCGGGAAAATTGTGAATCCCAGGCTGGTTAGGTCTGTAGGTGGCAGAGATACTGATGCGCCTCTATTGGGAGACCCCGTCGCCTCGGACCTTCCGTCAATCGGAATTACTCCCTCATCACTCAGGACGGTGCTTCGGGGCATGAATAAAGTGGTGAATGGAAAGCGGGGGTCTGCGCGTGCGGCGAAGATAAAGACAGAGGGCTGGGAAATGGCCGGTAAAACCGGAACCGCCCAGGTTCGCAGAATATCGAAGAAAGAACGAATTGAAGGTGTGCGCAAGGCACATGAAAAACCCTGGGAAGAGCGGGATCACGCTTTGTTTGTCGGCTTTGCGCCGTACAATGATCCCAGATACGCGGTTGCAGTGATCGTTGAGCATGGCGGAAGTGGCTCAAAGGCTGCAGCACCGATAGCCCGCGACTTGCTGCAAGAAACATTGCGTTTGGACCCTTTGAGACGTCCGAGCCATGATGTTCTTGCACGGCGCAAGCCGGGAGACACGGATGCTTAGGGAACTCGGCGAGAAAAATGTAAATATATCCCTGACGCAAAAAATATGGGACATGAATTGGGGTTTCATATTGCTGATCTGTGCAACCGCATCGGTTGGATTCTTGATGCTTTACTCGGCAGCCAATGGAAATCTGGATCCCTGGGCCTCTCGTCAAATGATGCGCTTTGGCATGGGTTTGATTTTGATGTTCGTTGTTGCATTGGTTGATATCCGGGTTTGGCTTAATCTCGCTTATCCCCTTTATGCTGTCGCCCTTCTGATGCTTGGCGCCGTAGAAGTTATGGGCGTTGTTGGAATGGGTGCGCGTCGATGGGTCGAAATAGGCCCCATTCAGCTGCAGCCTTCTGAAATTATGAAAATAACGCTGATAATGGCGATAGCGCGCTACTTTCATAATATTGGACTGGAGGATGTCAGGAAAATTCGCTGGCTCATACCACCTCTGCTCCTCGTGGCCGCACCAGTAGCTCTTGTCCTTCGGCAGCCAGACCTGGGCACAGCTTTATTATTGATTGCCGGGGCAGGGATCGTCTTTTTTGTTGCCGGAGTTAGTTTATGGATGTTTGCGGCCGTTATCGGCATCGCGGTGCCGACGATCTTCTTTGGATATCAATTCCTTCATGAATATCAACAAAAACGTATCCTGACTTTTCTGAACCCTGAAAACGATCCGTTAGGAGCAGGTTACCATATTCTTCAATCCAAAATCGCTCTGGGCTCCGGGGGTGTTTTTGGCAAGGGCTTATTGCAGGGAACCCAGAGTCATCTAAATTATTTGCCGGAAATGCGGACTGATTTTATTTTTAGTATGCTTGCTGAAGAATTTGGCATGATCGGCGGCCTGCTTTTGTTCGCTTTATATGTTCTTCTCATTGCCTATGGCTATGCCATTGCTTATCGGTCTCGAAATCATTTCGGTAAGTTGCTGGCAATCGGCATGACAGGCGTTTTCTTTCTTTATATCTTCATCAATGTCGCGATGGTTATGGGTCTGGTTCCTGTCGTTGGTGTCCCATTACCGCTCATTTCATATGGCGGTACCGCAATGCTCACGCTGCTTATCGGTTTTGGCTTGACTATGAGCGTTTACCTGCATCGCGATGTTGATATTCCCGGCAAGCGGTAGAAATATTTTGATGCCTGTCAATTGGCTGAGAATCTATATCTAGATATTAACCATAATTGGCAATAAAGTAAATTTGGGTGCCGGAATTAACTATATATCTTAATTATAATATGCAATTTATCTTCGATAATTGCCTGATTAATTCCCTTTATTTTCTGTGGGATGCATCGGAAAGATCTGATAATAGCTAGAAATTTACATTATTTACAATGGGTTATGGTATTTCTACATATATGAGAGAAAAGAGTATCAATAATTCACTTGTTGACTTATCCACAGCTTAAATCGTATAAGTAATTAATAAAGATACGAAAATTTTATGCGTTTTTTAATTATATTTCTAACGGCATATATAGTTGAGTAGGAAATTAGCGATGAAAAATTTTTTAGCGACTTTAGCAATTTTAGCATTTACGGCCACAAGCGCCCAAGCAGCCATTATTACTGAATTATCAGACAATTTCGACAGCGAGGGAACGCCGCAAGCGAATTATGCGGGCTTCACAAATTGGGATATTACGGAAGGTACCGTCGATCTGGTAGGTCCGGGCTATTTTGCTAACCTTTGCCGCGAAGCACTCGGTGATAGCTGTGTTGATCTGGATGGCTCGACAAAGGACGCTGGTGTGATGACGTCCAAAGATGAGTTTGCAGCCGGTACATATGATGTATCCTTTTGGATATCTGGTAATCAGCGGACCGGCACAGATGTTGTTGAATTTTTCTTCGGTGATTACGTTGAAACATTTGAACTTGCTTTCAGTGATCCATGGGAATTAGTTGAAAGAACTATCTCGCCGTCTGGTCCCGCACCAAGGTTTGGTTTTGAATGTGTCGGTGGTGATAATATTTGCGCTGTTATTGATGATATCGAAGTGAAAATTTCGGCAGTACCGCTTCCAGCAGCACTACCTCTCTTTGGTGCAGCATTGATAGGCATTGGCCTTTTGAGCCGGCGGAAAAAAGCCACTGCTCTTCGGCGCGGATGATATTCGGTCCATATAGAAAATCAGGCGGTCTTTAAGACCGCCTTTTTTATGGCTGCAGCTCGGCCTGTCTTCGCTTTGATCCTCTTGCGCCATCATGACCTTTCAGGTAACGTTTTAACTCTCCAGAAGCTGCTTGTTGGCAGTCCCCGGGGGCGCTTAGCTCAGTTGGTAGAGCAGCTGACTCTTAATCAGCGGGTCACAGGTTCGAACCCTGTAGCGCCCACCATTTAAATGGTTGAATTTACGCCTGCTTTACTCCGCGCGTGTAGCATTTAAGGTGTTATCGTAATTCTGAGCAGGGATACTGTTGTGCAATTAAGGAATCTAATCTCTTAAGTTTCATCTCGGCAAAAAACTCGATTTGTTCAAGTCGTGTTCCTCAGTGTTTCCGTCCTACAAGTCAATACGATATGCATCCTGTATAATATTACCGACGTTGAAGTTCATGTTGCGATGAATGATAAGGCGACAAAGTTCTTCAGCGCAATCAAGTAATTCCCAGTATGCGATGGTGATGCCCCGTCGGCTATTGTCGTTTTCGGGTGAATGTCAAATCTACATCCGGATTTTACCAAATTCGAACCACGCCCAAGTCATATCCATACTCAATGTAATGCAATGTCCGTTACAATGTAAACGGGAATTAGAATTGACCACAATATGCCATGCTGTTATTCAGTCTAAATAGAAGGGGGGAGAATAATTGATCAAGTATCATTGATAAAGATTGGTGCTGAATTTGCGAGTTACTTCCAATTTAGAGCGTAGTTGAAATATTGAGCACACCAAATATGAGTATTTATAAATTTGAAGAAGCAGGTAATACTGCTTATGATTTGCCAGGTTGTCGGGCCGCACCTAAACTACGTATTGCTCTATTACAAGGGCCAGTCGGGCCCTTTTTTAATCATTTAAAAGTGAAACTTGAGCAAAGCAACTTTGATGTTTGGCGCGTCAGTTTCAATGCTGGTGACGCATTATTCTCTCGAAGAAAGCGAAGAATAAATTTTCGAGGTAATAGTGAGGATTGGAGAAATTGGTTCTTGGAATTCGTGATTTCTCAACAACTGGATTTTATTATTTTATTCGGTGCAGAACGACGTATCCATCGGGTCGCGAAAGAAGTGGCGAAAGCAAGAGGAGTGCCACTAATTTCACTGGAGGAAGGGTATCTACGTCCGGGATATATAACAGCTGAGCTAGATGGAAATAACGCGACTTCTCCCTTGGCGGGGAAACTGCCGTCTGAAAATTTTGTACCAAAGAATGATACGGCTTTGTTGCCAATTGATTTCAATGGGCTGCGCAAGATGTTATTTTATGCTGCTGCTTATTATACTGTTCAATCAGTGTTCACTTTCGGAAAACGTAAAGAGCTTCTTCACCGCTCCATATCTCTACATCGCGAAACGTTTTACTGGTTCCGTAATTTATATCGTCGAATTACTTCAGGTTCCCATAATCTCTCGAAAATAGAAAATTTGGTGAAGCATTTTTGCGGAAAATACTATTTGGTTCCGCTTCAAGTCGCTGCAGATGGGCAAATACAATTCAACGCTCTGGGCTGGAGCGTTGAAAAATTAGTTCTTCAATCCATAAATTCTTTTGCGAACAGCGCACCGGGATATTGTCGATTGGTATTTAAGATTCATCCGATGGAGAGGGGGCACAGCAATTGTAGAAAGCTGATTTTACGCAGGGCTGCGAAATTAGGTATTTCTGACCGCGTAGATGTTATTGAAACTGGCTCTCTAGGTCTTCTAGCCCAACACGCTGCGGGGATGATTACTATAAACAGTACGTCCGGGCTTTCTGCAATCTATCACGGGACACCACTGATGGTTATCGGAAAGGCGATATATGCAAACGAAAAGCTCGCTTGGTGCGCGCATGGAGAACCGAATTTCGATTTATTTTGGAAGGGTAGTTTCGCAGCGAAAAGTTCCTTGCGAGAAAAATACCTTCTTTGGATTAAGGAAAAGGCTTTGATCAAGGGTGATTTTTACTCAACAAGGGGAATAGCGACGGCTTGCGATAATCTTGTAGCGAGGCTTGAATGCACCGAATTTTAGCACTTTGTATATTTACATTAATCTTGGGTGGTTGCGCTGAAAATAAGTGGCAATTTTCTGATGCCTCTAAGTCCATTGTGTCGAAGCCAATGGACGGGCTGGCGTCACGAGAATTGAAAAAAAACACGGGGGTAGCGGCGCGGTTTCAGGGCTTTAGTTATGAAAAAATAGCAATGTTTGTTGAAAACGCTGAGCAAAGAAAAACGGAAATAGTGCCGGTAAAATCGGGCGAACACATCACCTTGAAGTTTGCCAAATCGTACATTTCCGCGGGAAACCATCTCTGCAAATTGTTTGAGTTCTCCCAGTTTAAAGAAATGGAAGAACAGCAATTTTCTGAATATGTCTTTTGCTATCTTAACGATCGCTGGGAGCTTTTAGCTCCTTTGAGTTATCGCGAAGGACAGCGGGAAATTTTTAATGCACTAAAAGTTGCATTTATTTTGCAGGAAGATCCATGAACGGTATTGCCAAAAATAAGGGAATTTTTCTGGAGAATTATTCTTTCGGACGAGCATTGGGAGTCCAGATTCGAGTTGTCGGCGCCCTTACAATGCGTGAATTGCAAACGCGTTACGGGCGCGACGGGTTAGGCTATTTATGGGCGTTGTTGGAGCCTCTTGTCCTGCTGGTAGTATTATATCTGGGGTTTACCCTATTAGGCCGTACGCAGCATGCGGGTATGGATCTGGTGCCGTTCCTGGCCGCCGGAATTGTTACCTTCACCTCCATCAGGACGACAGTGGGTCGACTTTCTAGTGCAATCGAGAGCAATAGAGGCTTGCTCATTTATCCACATGTGACGCCTTTGGATACCATGATCGCGCGCGCTGTATTGGAAACTGCCACTTTTATTGTTGTTTTTATAATCATCATTGGAGGCGCTTGGTTAATCGACCTATCATCGTTTCCCTCAGACGCCTTTGGTATTGTTACTGCATTGTCAGCTGCAATGTGCCTCGCTTTCTCCTGGGGAATGGTTCAGTGGGGATTGTGCGTAATTTGGCCAACATTCGATAAACTTACTACGGTGCTCTGGCGCATCTTACTGTGGACTTCTTGCGTTTTTTACACGCTGGACGATGTTCCACTCCAGTTTCGACATTACCTAGAGCTTAACCCGATCGTTAATATTATTGAGTTGCTAAGGTCAGCCTTTTTCAGTGGATATCTCTCACCTATTACCTCTTATGGCTATGTAAACTGCTGGATACTCGGTTTTTCGTTTCTAGGGTTGTTCTTTGAAAGAACCCTAAGAGGCCGGGCTTTGATGTCATGATTATTCTTGAGAATGTCACGAAATCATATCCTCTTACACGCGGTAAAAATATCGTTTTGGATAATATAAATATAGAGTTATCAACAGATCGCAATTTAGGCATCCTTGGTCGGAATGGCAGTGGAAAATCCACATTAATTCGTTTGATTTCCGGCGCAGAGGTGCCAACGAGTGGCCGTGTTCTAACGCAATGCCGGATATCTTGGCCACTTGCTTTCGGCGGTGGTTTTCAAGGAAGCCTTTCGGCTCTTGATAATATCCGTTTTGTTTCCAGAATTTATGGGGCGAACTGGCAACATGTTGTCAAGAAGGTGGAAGATTTTGCCGAACTTGGACCGTATTTAAAGATGCCTGTGAAGGCACTTTCCTCTGGCATGCGAGCCCGTCTTAACTTTGGGCTTTCTCTTGCGATAGAATTTGATGTCTATCTTGCAGATGAAATTCCGGGGGTTGGTGATCGGCGGTTTAAAGCCCGATTTAAGGACGCTTTCGACAAACTTCGCTCTTGCGCGACTCTTTTCATTGTTTCTCATGACGTTAATACAATTCGAAATCATTGCGATACGGCACTCCTCTTAAATGCAGGAAAATTAGAGGCCTTTAATGATGTCGATAGAGCACTGGAGGTTTATAACCGCCCATGAATAAGATCGTTGATATTCCTGAGGCAAAATCTGATGTATTTGCTCACAATACAGTCAATAGGCCTGTTTCAAGAAGTAATTTTCCAAAGAGATCATCGAAATTGAGATTGCTGTGGCGGTCCAAATATTTCTGGGCTGGAATATTTATCATACTGCCAACTTTAGTATCAGCGATTTATTATTCAACCATAGCGGCGGATCAATATCAAACTGTGTCGTTAATCTCCATCAGATCGTCGCAAACCGCCGGAGCAAGCTCCTTATTAGGTAATTTTTTTGGGATGGGTAATATCAGCCAATCTGCCTTAGATGCAAATACTGTCTCGCAGTTTATCATGTCCCATGATGCCGTAATGAAGCTCGATGAAGAGCTGAATTTAAGGAAAATGTTTTCTTTCCCCAAAGAAGATTTTTTCGCTCGGTTGCCTGCCGATGCCACATTTGAGAGACTTGTGGAGTATTATGAAAACATGATTGATGCAACCTTTGATAGTTCTTCTGGGATTACGACTATTAAAGTAAAGGCATTCAGGACAGAAGATGCGATGGCAATCAGCTCGGCACTATTGCGAATAAGTGAAGAATTAATCAATGGATTTAATCTGCGAGCCGAGAAAGATACGCTACATCTTGCAAGGGCTGAGTTCGATAAAGCAGCCGACAATTTATCTGATGTGCGGCGGCGACTGACAGACTTTCGAAGTAAGCATCATGAAATTGACCCCACGGCTAGTACTGTAGCCATGGGGTCTATCATAGCAGGCTTAAGTCAGGAATATGCAGAGACATCAACGAGCCTAACAGAGGCCATTTCTTTTATGAATCCAGATAGTTTGCAGGTCGAGGTGCTTCGCAAACGATTGAGAGCATTAAAAAAGCAGATCAATGAAGAGAAAATGAGCCTAACAGGAAATGAAGGCGCTATGTCAGACATACTAGCAGAGTATGAAGCGTTAGAACTGGACCATGAATTAGCGAACTTAGCGTATACCTCAGCGATCGGCTCCTTGGAAAGCGCAAGAATTGAAGCTCAAGGAAAGCGAAGCTATGTCGTTCCGGTTGTTTCACCCCATGTTGCAGACGAGGCGGAGTACCCTCGAAAAATCCGTAACATATTTTTTGTCCTAATTGGCAGTATCGCGATATTTGGTGTCTGCAGGTTGATTTTTCTAGGGGTACGTGACCATGTCATGCATTAAGCCCATTGCCATTTTGGCGGCACTGGCGTTCAGTATTACGAACGTATTCGCACAGTCCTTGGCTCCGATAACAACGGAAGGCATCATATCTCCTGATGATACTGTTCTACCGAAAATATCTCCTGATTTACCGACCTCGAGTTTACCTCGGGCGGGCAAAGTCAGCGGGAGCGAAGACTTGCGTCCGTTTGGCGCTGCCCTATTTGACAGCCCAATTGTAACAGCCTCTGCCGGTCCGAATCCTGATTATGTCGTCAATGTTGGTGATGAGATATTAGTTCGTATCTGGGGATCATTAACTGCTGACATACGTACTGTCGTGGATCAACAGGGGAATATTTTTATTCCGCAGGTTGGTCCCATTGCTGTGTCTGGAGTTAGGGCGGGAGAAATTTCAAAGTATGTCGAAAAGCCAATAAGCAAGGTATTTCAAGACAATGTTGCGGTATATGTAACTTTGATGCAATGGCAATCAATTGGCGTATTCGTATCCGGATTTGTGCAACACCCAGGGCGCTATCCAGGTATTTCAACGGAATCTGTATTAGAATTTTTGAGTCGGGCTGGCGGTATTGATGAAGCTCAGGGGAGTTTTAGAAATATAAGTATCCTGCGCAAGGGTAAGACAATCGAAAAGATAGATCTGTATGATTTTCTTCTCGGTGGCATTTTACCAAGGGTGCAATTTCGAGATGGAGATACCATTTTCGTAGGCTCGCAGCTGCCCACGATCGCCGTATCCGGAACTGTGCGCAACGGCTACTGGTTTGAAACTAATATTGAAGGAGGGATGAGCGGTAATGCTTTGATACCGTTAGCTCGGCCCTTGCCACAAAGTACATATGCGAAATTGATCGGAACAAGAGCCGGTCAGCCTTTGACAAAATACATACCGCTTGCACAAGTAAAAGATCTAACGTTTGAGGATCAAGATCAGTTGGAGTTTGTGGCGGATGCGCAAATAAATTCCTTAACGATTGAAATTACCGGTTCGTATGAGAGTCCTTCCACTCTTGTTACGGACCAAAATGCAACGCTCAAGCAGGTGTTAAACTATATTGAAATTGATCCGAGTTTAGCCGATACGTCAGCTGTCCACATCCGCCGACAGAGCGTTGCGCAGCAGCAAAAAGTTTCTCTAGAGATGTCGCTTGATCGACTGGAGCGGTCGCTCCTGGATATTCCCATAGCGACTGAAGGTGAGGCTGCGATCAGGAAAGCGGAGGCTGAACTAGTTTCGAAATACATAGCAAGAGCCAGAACCGTTACCCCGGACGGAACAGTTGTCGTTCTCGACTCATCGGATGAAATGGTTGATTTGCCACTGGAAGACGGCGACACGATAGTTATTCCAAGAAAACGTTCCGTTGTTATCGTGAGCGGTGAAGTGCTGGCACCGCAGGCAATCGTTTACGAAAAAAATCAATCAGTGAAGAACCTCATCAAAAGAGCTGGAGGATTTACCGAGCGTGCTGATGAAGAAAAAATAATCATCAGAAAAACAAATGGTCAAGTATTCGTAACGGTACCCGACAGTTTGGTCTCTCCCGGGGACGAGATATTTGTGATTCCCAAAATTGAATTCAAGACATTTCAGTTCACAAAAGACATCGTCCAGATTGTCTATCAAATTGCAGTTGCAACTGGAGTGCTAATCGGAATTTTGTAGTTTTTATAATCCAAGTGATTTTTCTAGCGCCAGACTGGCGGTTAGTTTTAACAAATATTTGAGGACGATATGCATCATATTGATACTAATTCAATTTTTTCAAATTTCTTTGATAACAAAATAATAGCTGTCACGGGTGGAGTGGGCTCTGTTGGTGTTGAGCTAATAAGTAAGTTGCTAGACCATGGTGTGAAGGAAGTACGATGTATAGATAATAATGAATCTGCGTTATTTGAACTCGGGAGCTTTTACTGTGCAGATGAAAGGTTACGAATTTTTCACGCTGACATTACGGACGAATGGGAAATGCTCAGAGTATTTGGCTCTGTCGATTATGTTTTCCATGCAGCGGCCTTAAAACACGTACCTTCCTGCGAAGTTAGTCCTTTCAGCGCAGTGAATACAAACATTATTGGAATAAAAACAATCATTCGTTCCGCTCAAGAGAACGGCGTTAAGAAAGTTCTGTTTACATCATCTGACAAAGCTGTGAGCCCGACCAATGTCATGGGCGCATCAAAGCTTATGGGCGAAAAGCTATTTATCGCGGCAAATTTCATGGCTGTTGGTCCTGATGCGACCACTCTGTTTTCCAGCACACGTTTTGGAAACATTGCTGGCTCCAGTGGGTCGGTAATTCCGCTCTTTTGTGATCAGATTCAAAAGGGAGGGCCTGTGACCATAACAGATACCAAAATGTCACGATTTATGATGGGTATGTCTCATGCAGCGGATTTGGTACTGAAAAGTATGGTTTATAGTCAAGGCGGTGAAATTTTAATAACAAAAATGCCCGCAATGATGATTTCAGATATTGCGGATGTTTTGATCGAAAAAATAGCTCCTCAATTTGGATACGATCCTTCCAAAATTGAGAAAAGAATTATTGGTGCTCGCCTTGGTGAGAAGCGATGGGAAGAACTAAGTACCGATGAAGAAAGCAAGCGTATTCTGGAAAATGACAACTACCTTTGTGTTCTTCCGGCGCAATGCAATAACACTGAAGAAGTCCGGGATCACTATCTTCAATTAGGCTTCAAAGATTCTAGGTGCGTTTACACGTCGGAAACAGCGTCGAAGTTGAGTAAACAGGAAGTGTTTGACTTCCTCCGGCAGCCTGGAGTCTTACCATTTTCCCTCCGCACCCAGTTGTTGGATAGCATTCGTCTAGTCGATGCACCTACGGTCCCGTGTGAAAAAGAAACAACTGGTTTCGCGGTGAGCGGCTAACAAGTCGCAACAATCAAATATTTACAAGTACTATTGGAAAAATTATGAAGACTCTAATTCTAGGCGGAGACGGATATTTGGGTTGGCCGACAGCAATGCATCTGTCCGCACACGGCCACGAGGTTATGGTTGTCGACAATTATTTGAGACGT
The DNA here is from genome assembly GCF_023746535.1 of Sneathiella marina. Classification (GTDB taxonomy): domain Bacteria; phylum Pseudomonadota; class Alphaproteobacteria; order Sneathiellales; family Sneathiellaceae; genus Sneathiella; species Sneathiella marina. The sequence continues at coordinate 1,545,808 of NZ_CP098747.1, forward strand.
AACCTTAGCCGAGAAACTGATTCCGACCCGCTTTTTGATGTTCCGAACCTGCATTGTAGATCCGAGTCTTGGCTGCAAAAATCCGGGAACAATATTGAAGTTCGTATTGGCGATCTTACTGACTGGGAATTTTCAAAAGACGTATTTAATGAATTTAAACCTGATGCTGTTGTTCATTACGCGGAACAACCATCTGCACCATATTCTATGAAAAATAGAAACACAGCTGATTTGACGCTCAAGAATAATCTATTTGTGACATTTAATATTATACAGGCTGTTCATGAAATCGTTCCGGATTGTCATATCGTGAAATTAGGTACGATGGGAGAATACGGTACGCCCAATATTGATATTGAAGAAGGTTGGCTGCATGTTGAGCATAAGGGCCGGAAACAGAAATTTTTATACCCCCGAGCTGCAGGCAGCCTATATCACACCACAAAAGTCTTGGATACTGATCTACTTTGGTTCTATGTCCGGACTTGGGGATTGCGTGTTACCGATCTGATGCAAGGACCGGTCTACGGTTTGGAGACATATGAAAATGTAGGCGAAGAAGCTCTTCTTTCTTTTTTCAATTATGACGAATATTTCGGAACCGTGATTAATCGGTTTATGGTTCAAGCGATTGCTGGATACCCGCTTACGGTTTACGGGAAAGGCGGCCAAATCAGAGGTTACCTCAATATTAAAGACACGTTGCAATGTGTGAAGCTTTCAATCGAAAAGCCTGCGGAGGCGGGCGAAATGAGGGTTTTTAATCAGTTTGTTGAGACATTCAGTGTCAATGAAATTGCGTCACTTGTTAAAAAATCAGGCGAGCGGCTTGGCATTGATGTCGAAGTGCAAAACCTTCCAAATCCCCGTATCGAGATGGAAGAGCATTACTATAATCCAATCCATAGTGCACTCGAAAACCTCGGTTTGAAACCACATCTACTCACGGAAGAAGTGGTGGATAACATGATGAAATTGATATTGACCTATAAGGATAGAATTAAAACGAATTGCATTTTTCGAGGTGTAAAATGGGATCGGTAACCAAAATATGATGGCCAGATCTAGAGCACGTCGCTTGTCTCGAAAAGGCGAGCATAATGCGGCTTTGATATTATCCGCTGGTCAGGATATTGAGATTCTGTCTCGGGCCGGAATGCATCTAAGTGTTCTGGAAAAAACCGACGCGCCTTCCATTTACAGGGCGATTGCCCTTGCTCAAACCGGAAAGTCGGAAGAAGCACTGGAAATGGTTTCTAAATTTCATAAGCACCCTCTCGCGAGGGTATTACTTGGCCAGTTAGCGACGAAGATACCTGAACAGGTAATTGAATTTTTGGATAATCGGCCTGGATGGATACATACCAATCTTTATTGTAAGGCAAGAACCTCGACTTCTAGTCCCATAATGGAAAATATACTGAAAATCTCGCCTCCGCTGGCTGTATTCGTTGCCCAGCAATCCGGCCAGCAAGAACTTGCTCAAGAGCGTTTTGAAAAAATTTTTACAGATGCAGAGCTGACAGTGCCCGAAGGATGTTGGGATGAAAATCAACTTACTATACATTCCATTTGTTGTGATCCCGAAGAAGTAGGTACAGTGAAGGATGGGCCTCTGGTGTCGGTCGTTCTCACCGCCCATAATGAAGAAGCTTATCTTTCCACAGCTTTACAGTCACTCTTGAAGCAGTCTTGGCAGTCACAGGAAATTATTGTTGTTGATGACGGCAGTACGGATAACACATTTGGGGTAGCACTGGATTTTCAAAAACGGGATGCTCGCATTCGGGCATATCGCCTAGGCGAGAATGTTGGAATCTGGGCGGCAAAAAACTTTGGCATCACGAAATCTACGGGCGATTTCATTACGATGCATGACGCCGATGACTGGTCTCATCCCGCCAAAATTTCTGCCCAAATAAAACCTTTGATGACCAACCGAACCATCGCCTGCTCTTCATCATATTTTCTCCGGATTAACGAGGAAACGGGGCAATTATTCTCAAGAAATGCCGAAAATTTTCTCCGATGGAATCCTTCCTCACTGCTGTTTCGTAAGCAATTGGTCGATGAAGTAGGCCTATTTCAAACGTCCGGTTTGGGCAAAGATTGTGAATTCGTCGCTCGAATAGAGAATAGATTTAGTTGTAAAAAACATGCCCGAATTCGCAAACCCTTATCGCTCGGCCTATGGCGTAAAAACGGATTATCAAACAAGCTTAGAGACGGCGAAAAAGCAATGGACCGCCTTGAGCAATGGGAAACCTGGCGGCGGGAGCACCTAAACTTTCATTCAAATTCCAAGAACATCTATTCAACGTTCTTAAGTTTATAGAAACTCGAATTCAATTCTATTTTTGGTAATAACAAATGACAAAAAAATGGGTAATTACAGGCGGATGCGGCTTCATCGGTTCGGCACTGATAGCGAAACTGACAAGGGACGTCGATAACGCTGTTCGTGTGATAGATAATCTTTCTGTGGGAAGCATTAAGCCTTTAGAGAAACTGAATATTCCTATTGTACACGCAGATGTTATGAAGATGCCCATTTGGCAAAAAAATGTACTTCAGCATTTCGAGATTGATATCCGGGATCAGGATCGTGCTCTTAAAGTGACAGAGGGCGCAGACATAATAGTTCATTTAGCCGCAAATACGGGAGTTGGCCCTTCCGTAAGTGATCCGCGGGCTGACTGTATGTCTAATGTTATCGGTGTGTTTAACTACCTAGAAGCAGCACGACTAAATAGCGTGCCGCGCTTTATCCTCGCATCCAGTAGTGCAGTAGTGGGAGACACCACATCTCCGGTTCATGAGGAGAAAGTGCCTCATCCGACCTCACCTTATGGGGCAAGTAAGCTTTGCGGAGAAGCGTATTGCTCCGCCTATTTTCAGACATTTGGTATTGAGACAGTGGCGCTGCGATTTGGAAATGTCTACGGCATAGGCGCAGCGCATAAAGAAAGCGTTGTCAGCAAATTTATGAAAACACTGTTGCAACAAGATCCGTTGACAATTTTTGGTGACGGCTCTCAAACACGCGACTTTATTTACATCGAGGATTTGGTCGAGGCAATCACCGCTGCCGCTGTTGCATCGGATGTTGGAGGCGAAGTCTTTCAAATTGCAACCAATCGGGAGACATCGGTGAATGAACTAGTCGATGTCATTTCGTCAACGGTTGAACAGAAAGGTTACACCCGTCCCAAGATACTAAACCAGTCGAAACGAATAGGAGACATAATGAATATTTATTCTGATACGAGCAAAGCGCGGCAGAAGTTGAATTGGAGATCGAAGACGGCGCTGCAAAGAGGGATTGAAGATACATTTGATTGGTTTGTAAGTGAGCAAAAACAATGACGCATTTGTGTTTCATTTAAATGGCTTCCTAGGTTTTTTGCCATCGCAAAAATCCAAACATAATCACCGCTGAATAGGAGATAAATTGATGTCATCAAAAGTTATTTGGGAAAATGTTAAGCAATGTAATTATTGCGGCAAGAGTGATTTCTTTCTTTTCATGAGGTCAACTGAACCTCATTGGACAGGAGATGAGCCTTTAACGATGATGGAATGTAAAAATTGCGGTCTTGTTTTTGCATCCCCCCGACCGAATGCCACTCAGTTTAATAAAAATTATTTAGTAGGGGATGAGAAAGCACGCGCAGTTTTAGAGCGCAAAAGAAATCGGCCAAATGTGAGGGCTCTTCACCTAAATCATGTGAAAAAAGCTCTTGAATTCCATGACAATAAGGCAACGTCATTATTTGATATGGGATGTGGTGCGGGTACAATTATGGAAGCCGCGAAAGAATTGGGACTGGATGCTGAGGGAAATGATATAAATCTTGCTGCAATTAATGAGCTTCGTGAGTTGGGTTTCAATGCATATCATGGATTTACAAATCAACTGGAACTTCCAAAAAACAACTTTGATATTGTTATAAATTTTGATTATTTAGAGCACTCGTATAATCCTTACGAGGATCTAAAAACTTGTAATGAAATATTAAAAATGGGGGGTCTTCTTTCCTTGAAGACGCTTTACTTAGATTGTCCGGACCATATCTTGAAATCTGATAGATATCAGCTATTTAGAGCTTGCCATTATCATTACTTTTCTGCAAGAAACTTGGCATCCATGGTCTATAAAGCTGGTTTTGAAATCTTGGAACTTAATTGTAATAATTTGATCTTTATAATAGCTAGAAAAATGGTTGAAGCATCAAATGATAGGCCAATCGATTACTACGACTATAAAATTATAGATACCAATTTAAAGAAAGAAAAAAAGGTTACGCATAGAAAACGTAGTGTTTCTATCGTTAGCCGTGGATTAAGTACACCATTTAAGGCTAGCGACATTGGTCTTCATTAGGGGCGCAAATATTAGACGTTTTATGATGGTATGAGAAAATATTTGACCTCGTTATTTAAGTCTTTTAGCAAATTCAATTTCTATAATCCTCGCTTAATTTGGGATGGGTTGCGGAGTAATCCAGAAGCTCGTCCCAAGTTATCGTTATCAAAAAAAGATAAAAAAATTGAGTTTTTGGAATTAGAGATTCGAAGGAGGCTGAACCCTGAAATCAATGCGATGTTTGCAAGTGAATTTAAAAAAAGGAAAATTGATGATGCTTAGAAAAATATTTCTGCTCGGTTTATTTTAGGGCACTGGAGATGGGATATCCTTATAAGATAGGCCTTCTAATACCAGCATTTTTACGAGGTACAGGAGGAGCAGAAAAAATAGCTCATGAAGTGGCGAAAATAATAATAAAGAACGGACATAAAGCTACAATTATATGCAATCCAAAACTCGCAAAACATGTAACTTTAAACCTGTCGAGAGAGATAGAAATTATTGAAGTCAATATCAATAGTGATCGAGGCATAAGAGAAATCAAATGTGAATTTGACGTGATTATTGGATTTGCCATGTCAGGATTTTTCAAAAGAATTTTGTCAATATCCGAAATATGGAATACACCTTTCATAATTCAGGAATGCACGAACCCAAACCGCATGATTGCCTCCATTTTTATCAATCAGCAGGATGGCTGCAAAACCCTTGAAGATGCATTTTGGATAAGGCAAACGGTGTTTTCTAAGGCCTCAGCCATTAGGCTTACTGCACCAGCGTATGAAAGTACCGTTCATCCTCAATATCACTCCCATACATACCCTTTTTACAATTCCTTTGAACCAAGTGAACCAATTGTGTTTAGGACTCTTCGGAAGAATATTATCTCCGTTGGGGGCATGAAGAATTCAAATAAAAACGGGATGGTGGCGGCCCAGTCATTTGCACGTTTTGCGGCCGGTAAACAGGGTTGGAAATTCATTCAATATGGAAAGAATAATTTTAAAAAAGAGCTGCGGGAATTGAGAAATATTTATCCGGATGTACGGTTGCTGGACTACGGGATCGAGCAAAATGTAGACAAAATCTATAACGGAGCCTATGGACTTGTCATTCCATCTTATGAAGAAGGATTACCCAATGTTGTTGTTGAAGCCTTTACCTACGGCATACCGTGTATAGGTTATTCCGATTGTGAAGGGGTCAATCACCTTATCAAAGATAATGAAAATGGGTTTTTGATTGATAGAAAAAATCCAGAAGCAATGGTCATTGCCCTCAACAATCTCGCCGATGAAGAAGTACGGTCTAGACTTTCGCGTAACGCCAGCAAGTTTGCCAGAGAAAGTTTCAGGAAACGTGATTTTGAACATAACTGGATGAATGTCATTCAATCAGCGCTACGACAAAATTCGCAAAATTTGTAACGAAGACTCAATTAATTTGGAACCGTAATTCTATTTACGTGCAGCATAAAAGAAAACACATTTGAATGATTGGAATTACTTCAAGAAAAGCCTCTATGATTCCTTGTGTAAACAGTTTTTTGGGGTCTGAGACTGCATTCACTGGCTCTCAAACACTACCAAAAAATGTCGATACAGTTGCCGGTTGGGGGATGAAGCGAAGTGGCAAGGCAGCTGAGCGCCTGGCTTATCAGCACGGGATAGAATGTCTTCGGCTCGAAGATGGATTTCTGCGTTCCTATGGACCGGGTGAAAAATATCCTCCCTTGTCGCTGATCGCAGATAAAACAGGTATTTACTATGACGCCACGCGCGCTTCAGATTTGGAAAATCTTCTGAATTCAGATGATAATCTCCTGCAAGGTATCGAGGTTGATGCTGATAGAGCGCGTCAATTGCTCGTGGAGCAAAAGCTCAGCAAATATAACATGGCGCCTGAGCCGAAGAGTTCCGTCTTCCCGGATACGGAGGTGTCACGCGTACTAGTTGTCGATCAAACCAAAGGAGATTCCAGTATTGACCTGGGCCTAGCCTGTGAAGAAACATTTCGGATTATGCTGGAGGCGGCCAGAGCAGAAAACCCCGACGCTATTCTCTATGTAAAGACGCACCCGGAAGTCAGTTCTGGTGACAAGAAAGGCCATCTGAGCTTCATAGAAGAGGATGCTAAAACAGTTCTTATTCGGGAAGAAATGTGTCCAATCAGCCTATTGTCTCACATGGATAAAGTATATGTGGTCACCTCTCAAATGGGATTTGAAGCACTGCTTGTCGGCAAGCCAGTGAGTTGTTTCGGTATGCCCTGGTATGCGGGCTGGGGAGTGACTGATGATCGGCAATTGAATTCACGGCGGACGCGAGACAGGTCTGTTCAAGAACTTTTTGCCGCCGCGTATTTTCATTACACGCACTATCTTGACCCCGTTACACGCAAAAGGGGTTCCATTTTTGATGTCATAAGCTTTTTGTGTTTACAGAAGGAGATGGCAGCAAGTCTTCAAAATAGGAGAACTATTTGCGTTGGGTTTCCAAACTGGAAGGCACAGAATGTCTTACCCTTTCTTGCCTTTGAGAGAAGAAAAGTTTCGTTTGTACGGCACGCAAGAAATTTGCACAAAAAGGATGTAAAATCTTCTGACAGGCTAATTTGTTGGGGTGCAGACACTCCGGCGGAACTGTTGGAAATGTCAAAAAAGACTGGGGCCAGCATTTGGCATATGGAGGATGGATTTATCAGGTCCGTTGGCTTGGGGTCGGATCTAATTCCTCCAAGTTCACTGGTTTTGGATCATGTCGGGATGTATTTCGATCCAAAACAGCCGTCTCATTTAGAAGAAATACTCAATAGGGCAGAATTTGATAAAGAAGATATAACCCGCGCTATTTGGATACGTAAATTTATTATTGATAACGCCTTGTGTAAATACAATCTGGAGAAGTTGGAGGCAACGAATTGGAGTAGTGCTGGCAAAAAGATAATATTGGTACCGGGTCAGGTTGAAGACGATGCGTCGATCAAATTGGGTTGTGAGTCCGTGAAAACAAATCTGGGGTTGTTGAAGGCGGTTCGTTCCGCCAACCCAGATGCTTATATCGTATACAAACCGCATCCTGACGTTTTGTTTGGTAAAAGGCCTGGCAACATCGATCGAGCCCAGGTTTATCAATTCGCAGACTATAGTGAGGAAAAGCGAGGGATAATAAGTTGCTTAGAAAGTTGTGATGCCGTGCATACCATGACTTCCCTGACCGGATTTGACGCTTTGTTAAGGGGTAAGCAGGTTACCGTTTACGGCAAGCCTTTTTATGCAGGATGGGGCCTCACAGATGACATTCACGATATCCCATGGCGTAAAAGAGTGCTGTCGATCGAGGAACTGGTTGTCGGCACATTAATTCGGTATCCGCTCTATTGGGACCAGAATCTAAGAGGCTTTACGAGCTGCGAAGCGGTTTTGCATCACTTGCGTGATTTACGTGATCAATTGATAAGTCGTGATGAACTTAAAAACTTGAATGGAGGCTATTTAAGGCGGCTAACTAGAAAGCTTCACCTATATTATCAGTCGACAATTCTGTGGAACAATTACTAGCCTAGAGGTCAATGCCAAACCGCGACAAATTGACGGGCTGGCCTGTTTTATCAGATTTCAACTGGAATTGACGGATAAGTGTGATTACGTTCAATCTAGTGAAAGGAGAGTATGATGATAACTGTGGAAAAAGATAAATCGGGTAATATCCTGAGGGCTGAAGTTTCCGGAAAGATCGAAGTCGAAGATTGGGATAGCGTCGCAAAGGCTATTGATCCGGTTATCGCGGAAAATGGTTCAGTTCGGCTGTTTCTTGATGCCAGCGACTTTGCAGGTTGGAAAGACCTCGAGGCAGCTCGTGCCCATTTTAAATTCGTCAAGGCCCATCACGAGAAAGTGGAGCGCATCGCGCTCATTGTGGATCATCATTGGCAGGGTTGGATGGCAGGTATCGCTGAAATCTTTGTAGATACAGAAATACGAACCTTTGAAGAAGATCAGAAAGAAGTTGCGGAAGATTGGTTGTCCAGTGACGAACAATCCTCTTTTTCCGTTCTGACAAGTGATAGTCCCGATATTATCGGGCTCAAAATCAATGATAAGCTAACAGGTGAAGACTATGAGAAATCGCTTTTGCCACTATTGAATGAGTTAATTGCGCAACATGGTAAAATTAAACTATATGTTGATATGACAGGTTTCAACGGCATGGAAATTTCGGCCTTCTGGCAGGATTTCAATTTTGGAATTCGGAACTGGAGCCATTTTGACAGGATGGCTGTTGTCGGGATGCGAGATTGGATGGAGGCACTAACGAAATTGATGTCGGCTATGATACCTGTTGAAATGAAAATGTTCGATGTAAAGGAGCAAGAAGAAGCTTGGCGTTGGATAAAGTCCTAGCTGATTGTTTGTCTCTGGAATGGAGGCAGCATATCCGCGTTTCCTAGTATTCCTGTCCCTCGAAATTTCTTTTTCTCGTCGGAATTCGTAATATAAGCATAAAAAATACAACGAGTGTCTTGATCCCGAGAGATCGCCTTAACTCAGTTTTCAGAATTGCCAAGGCGGCCTGCCTTTGTTTGTTTCTGCTGAGCAGCAATGCATGACGTCTTTGGGCAGAACTTCTCATCCTCTCAAACAGCTTTAAATGCCGAGGTGAGAAGGGAAAGGACCTTTCTAATTCTATAAGAGACTCCATCGCAACTGCTCGAGATGCCCAAACGCCAATTTGATCTCGTGAAAGACTATTATTTCTGAGATAGTATATCCCCAATGGATTAGAAATGACGTAAATGGGGTACTTGGCAAGCAGTCGAATGAATAGATGGAAATCTTCGTTGCCCCAAACCTCGGGCGGAAAAGGAACCCCCTGCACAGAAATGTCATCTAAAGTAGTTTTTCTAAACATAGTAAAAGATGGTAGAAAGCGGCCAGTGTTTTCCAGATAATAAGATAATCCTGAATCTACTGTTAAATACTGAATTTGCGACTCTATCGGAGTGTGTTCCGCTGCTATCTGAGCTGATCCTAGATCATAACATTTTTCGAAATTTGCAATACAAGCCCCCGCAGCTTTATTCGCTTCTAACACCGTTGCCATTTCAAAAAGAAATTCCGGGAAAAGGATATCGTCGGCGTCAAGAAACAATACATACGTTCCGGTAACCATGTTGTAGCCGGTATTTCGAGCATTTTGTACGCCGGAATTTTGTTCGTGCCGGATTACATTAACTGCGGGATAGGCGGTTTGTAAAAGGGCTTGGACTTCGATATCACTCCCGTCATCTACAACAAAAATTTCGAACGCGGGAAGGGTTTGATTACTCAAGGCATCCAATGTTGCGCATAGCGTTTCTTCATTATTGTACGCGGGAATAACGATCGAAACTTTTACATTCAATTGGTGGCATGATTTATTCAATTACTTCTTCCAGTGCAGCAGAAAACGATTTCTGCCAGCTATCCCAATTTAGCTCATTGTCATATTTTTCCCTTGCGGCGGTTCCCATTCGTATAAGTGATTTCTTATCTCCCCATAATTTAGATATCTCTTGTGCAAATTCCTCTCCTCCGGCTTTAAGCGGAAGTAGAATACCGGTCTTGTTGTCTTCCACCACGGACCCGATACCGCCAGTGTTTGTTGCCAAAACAGGTGTAGCGAATGCCGCTGCTTCAGCAAAGACAAGTCCGAAGGCTTCCGCACGAGTGGGTAAAATAAAAAATGAAGCATCGGCAAATAGCTGATTAAAGAGACTAAACTGCGATGGATCATTTTTTTGAATGTTTTTATGTATGGTAATTCCATTAGGTGGCGAAGAAGCAAAAGGATCGCAACCCACAATATCCATTGTGATCTTCATACCGGAAGATTGGAGAATCTGAAAAGCGCTCAATGCAATGTCACCGCCTTTTCGTTGCCATTCTTTGCCGACAAAAAGTAATCTGCAGCCATTTTCGAATTTTTTACGATAGTAATCTTCTGTGAGGATTGGTAGTTCTCTTACGTTCGCGCCAAACTTTATAATTTTCGTCTTTTCTGGCTCAGTTCCATAATGGCCAATAGCGGAATCTCGGGCCCAGTCAGAGGGAAAAATCGCTAACTCCGATCTTTCTAGAACGTTGCTTTCAAGAATATTTCCCTTAGTTCTTAACCATGCAGGTACAAATGATCTTTTTGGGTAATAGTCACTTAGAACCATATATGTGGCGTCAGATATATGGATAATTGGTAGCTCTGTCGAAAGGCTTGCCAGTTCAGAAGATGCAACAATACCGATAACAGCATGAGGCCCTATAGCATCAAGCCTTTTATCCAGATTTTTACTGACATACTTGCTGTATGTTGGTGTGAGGGATAAATCGATATTGCATCTAAGAAAAAGCCAGCAAAGATTTTTTATTACTTTGATAAATATCTGTAGCGGATAATAATCTCTTGTATGAACCATATGCAAATCATGCCCGGATTTCCGCAGCTCATTTATAATGAAGAACGGTGTCCCTGACCAACTCGCCATCTTTTCCGGATCGGAGCGTGTAACAATTGCAATCTTCATTGGGCTATTTTTAAAATGAGATCCATACTTATCAAAATACAGTCCTAGTGTGCTAATTTGGTTAACATCGCTAAATGACTTTATAAAGGGATTATGCCACATTGACGGTGCTATTATCTAAAAATATCTATTTAGATCGGTTTTAGGGGAATGGTCGTCTGCTTGCTAAATTTGCGACTTCAGAATTATTAATTTGATTTGGCTCAACAATGATAAAAGCGCTTACATTTGACACTGGTGGAACCATCCTTGATTGGCATAGCGGAATAACTTCGGCTCTTGCCTCAGTTGGTCGGAAGCATGACTTAGAACGAGATTGGGCTGCAATTGCAAATGACTATAGGGCTCAATCATTGCGGGCCATGGTGAATGCGGGATCAGATTCACCAGCAGAATTCAACATTGACGACGTTCACCGGGAAAAGCTATCTGAAATTGTTTCGAGTTATGACCTTGAGGCATTTTCATCTGAGGAAAGGGATAAAATCTGGCGAACCTGGCATGAGCTCGACTGCTGGCCGGATTTTCCTCAGTCCCTGCAAGAGATGCGTGACAATTTCATTGTCGCGTCTTTCACCATTCTCTCAGTATCCTTAATTGTAGACACGGCAAAGCGCAATGGATTGACCTGGGATGCTGTATTTTCCTGTGAGATGATAGGGCGTTATAAAATACTTCCCGCTGCCTATGAACAGGTAGCAAAATGGCTTGTTCTCGACCCAAGCGAGATAATGATGGTGGCCTGTCATAATATTGATTTAAATGCCGCACGAGCCGTAGGATACAAAACTGCATTTGTCCGGCGGCCCGACGAGTGGGGAGTTGCTGGACCGCCAGATCCCGATCCAGACGAGCACCATGACATTATCGCGCATGATTTTCCGGATCTCGTCATGCAGTTAGAAAGATACCGCGCCTAATCAAACAGGTGACAGGCTACCGCGACATTGTCCGAAATATTCTGTAAAGCCGGTCGGTCCCCGTGGCATTTTTCAAAGACTTTAGGGCAACGCGGGTTAAACGGACAGCCATTTGGTGGGTCCATGGGCGAGGGGAGTTCGCCTTTCAGGACAATACGTTCAGAGACGTGATTGGGATCTGCGACCGGCGTTGCCGAGAGAAGAGCTTGTGTATAGGGATGAGAGGGATTAGCAAATACTTCTTTGGCAGGGCCCTGTTCTACTGGGCGCCCCAGATACATAACCATGACGTCATCCGCAATATGCCGGACGACGGACAAGTCGTGACTGATAAATAAATAGGCGAGGTTCATTCGTTCCTGAAGCTCAGTCAGTAAATTGAGAACCTGAGCCTGAATGGAGAGATCGAGGGCGGAAACAGGTTCGTCGAGTACAAGTATGTCCGGCTCCAACATTAATGCACGTGCAATAGCGATACGTTGGCGTTGCCCGCCCGAAAACATATGAGGGTAACGATCGAATTGCTCAGGTCGTAAGCCGACATTGGCCATCATTTCCTGTGCCCGGGCACGGCGTTCCGATGCGTTCAATTTCGTATTTACAAGCAACGGCTCCTCCAATGCTGCCCCGACCCGTTGCCGCGGATTGAGGGAGCTGTATGGATCCTGAAACACTATTTGAACTTTCGGCCGAAGATGGGCGAGCGCTTTCATAGAAGCGGTCGCAATATCTTCCTCACCAATTACCAGGGAACCGCTGGTCGCTGGCTCTATCATTGTCACCAGCCGCGCCAATGTTGACTTTCCACAGCCGCTTTCTCCAACGACCGCTAAGGTCTTTCCGCGCTCTAGTGTAAAGCTTGCACCGGCGAGCGCTTTGAGGGAAAGTTTCGACTTGAAGGCCCCGGCGGAGATCGGATAGTGACGCGCCAGATCAGTAGCAGTGAGGACAGTATCATTGCTCATGCTACAGCCTCATCTTTTCCGGGATGGCCTTCAGGGCTGCCCCCTTTAAGAGGATAATGACAAAGAGCGGAACCAAAGCCGGCATTTGCAGCTACGGGCCTTTCTGAGCGGCACCGGGATGTTGCATAGGCGCATCGGGGGGAAAAAAGGCATCCAGCAGGCCGATCGAATTGCCCCGGTACAACACCGGGAATTGACGCCAGCTTTTTGCCGACGGCACGTTCCGGTAAGGCTGAAAGCAGGGCTTGGGTGTAAGGATGATGCGGCTCTGAGAAAAGACCTTTAACATCCTGCATTTCAATGCGCTGCCCGGCATACTGAACTGATACCCGTTGAGCGGTTTCCGCTACCACTCCCATATCATGCGTGATCAATACCAGAGCCATGCCGGTATCCTGCTGTAACTTGAGAAGCAGGTCAATAATCTGGGCTTGAATAGTGACATCCAGCGCGGTTGTCGGCTCATCGGCAATTAACAGTTTGGGCTGACAGGCTATAGCCATGGCGATCATGACCCGCTGGTTCATACCGCCGGAAAGCTGGTGAGGAAAGGAAGACAGGCGTTTTTCAGGCGCCGGAATACCAACTTGTTCCAATAAATTGACAATGCGCTCTTTCTTTTCACGGCGGCTTAGTTTGAGATGCGCTTGCAAAGCCTCACCAAGTTGGAAGCCGACGGTGAAGCAGGGGTTGAGGCTGGTCATCGGCTCTTGAAAAATCATCGCGATATCTTTGCCGATAATATTCCGCCGTTCTTTTGGTCGCATATTTAGCATATCTTGGCCATCAACAGCCATAATATCGGCGGTGATGGTCGCCGTCCAGGGAAGGAGACCCATAACGGCCAGCATGGCGACAGATTTGCCGGAACCGGATTCGCCGACAACGGCCAGAACCTCACTTTTCTCCACCGTCAGTGACACATTATCTACGGCCCGGAAATTTCCATGCGCAGTCCGAAAATCAACACTAAGATTTTTAACTTCCAGCAAGCTCATATCAAGATCTCCGAAGTTTGGGGTCTAGAGCATCGCGTATTCCATCTCCCATCAGATTGATGGCCAGAACAGTGAGTAATATGGCGATCCCTGGCAGGGTAACAACCCACCAGGCGCGCAAGATAAACTCACGGGCCTCAGCAAGCATGGTCCCCCATTCCGGCGTTGGAGGCTGGGCACCCATCCCCAAAAATCCCAAGGCTGCCGCATCGAGGATTGCCGTCGAAAAGGACAATGCGCCCTGGACAATAAGAGGAGCGAGACAATTGGGTAGAATGGTGTTGAACATCAGGCGCGGTGTTTTTACGCCAGCAACACGTGCCGCAGTTACATAATCCTTTGAGCGTTCCCCCATGACAGCCGCACGGGTAAGCCGGACATAATGCGGTTGTTGAACAATGGCGATAGCAATCATGGCATTGACCAGGCTTGGGCCGAGAATGGCGACCAAAGCAAGGGCGAGCAGGATGGCAGGAAAGGATAGGATAACGTCCATGATCCGCATGATCAGCGTATCCAGAATACCTCCAACAAAGCCGGAAATCAGGCCAACAATGATACCGACACTCAACGCCAGTGAGACCACGATACAACCAACAAATAATGAATACCGGCTTCCGTAAATAAGCCGGGAAAGCATGTCGCGGCCAACCGGATCAGTTCCCAGAATAAATTTCCACGATCCCCCTTCCTGCCAAACTGGCGGGACAAGGAGCGCGTCGCGAAACTGTTCTACTGCCGTATGCGGTGCAACAACATCGGCAAATATGGCGATCAGACAGATAAAAAGGAAAAACCACATGCCGGCAACAGCGCCCTTGTTTTCCTTGAAATACTTCCAGAACTCAATCAACAATGCCAGACGTGTTGTCTTGCGATTGTCGAGATCTTCTGGGATGGGTGCAAGCGTGTCTGTCATGTCAGCCCCCCGTATGCCGGATTTTCGGATTAATAAGGCCATACATCAAATCAACAATCAGGTTGACGATCATGACGATGGTGGCGATGAGCAGCAAGCCGCCTTGCACGGAGGGATAATCCCGACGCGAAATGGAATCAACCATCCATTTGCCAACGCCAGGCCAGGAAAAGATGGTTTCCGTCAGAATGGCGCCGCCCAGTAGGACACCGACCTGAAGACCGATTGTCGTGATAACCGGGATCAAAGCATTCCGCAGCGCATGAACACCAACAACTCTTTTTGGAGAAAGGCCTTTTGCCTTCGCAGTTCGGACATAATCCTCACCAAGCACTTCCAGCATTGCTGATCTTGTCTGGCGGGCGATTACGGCCAGTGGAATGGTTCCCAGAACAATAGTTGGCAAGATCAGATGCGAGACCGCGGAGGAAAAGGCACCCTTTTGTCCGGAGAGCAAGCTGTCGATCAGCATAAAGCCGGTAACTTGCGGGAAAAAATAAATCAATGAAATCCGCCCGGACACCGGAGTCCAGCCGAGAATTCCTGAAAAAAGGATAATGAGCAGCAACCCCCACCAGAATATCGGCATGGAATATCCGACCAACGCTGTCCCCATGGCAGTATGGTCGAACCAGGTGCTGCGTTTGACAGCGGCAATTGCCCCGGCAGTAACACCGATTATTGTTGCAAAGATAATAGCGCAGAGTGCGAGCTCGAAAGTCGCTGGAAAGAGTGTGAAGAATTCTTCAAGTACCGGTTTCTTGGTTACCAGCGAATTTCCCAGATCCCCCTGCAGGACCCCCAGGAGATATTCCAGAAACTGCTCCCAAATAGGTCGGTTATACCCAAATTTTTCAAGAAGCTCGGCGTGGCGCTCAGGTGTCAATCCACGTTCCCCAGCCATCAGAAGGACAGGATCGCCCGGAAGCAGCCGGATAAAACTGAACGCGGCTATTGTCACGCCCAAAAATGTTGGGACGAGAAGGCCGACGCGCCTTAAAATAAAATAAAACATGTGCTAATCGATAAATGCTCTGTCACCAGCAAAAAATGCTGGTGACAGAAATTATGCCATTAACCGGCAGGCCTAATTGACAAGATCAACGCCATAGAAGACATGGCCGCCGAAAGGATCGATTTTATAGCCGTCTACTTCATTCCGCATTGCTTTAAAAACAACGGAATGGGCTATTGTTGCCCAAGGTGCCTGTTCCTTGAAGACCACCTGCGCCTGTTCATAGAGCTTGGTGCGTTCGTCAACGTCAGAAGTGATTTTTGCCTTCTGAATAATGTCTTCAAACTCCTTGTTACACCATTGTGCGCGGTTGGAACCACCGACACCGTCACAACCGAGCAATACGGCCAGGAAGTTATCAGGATCGCCGTTGTCTCCGGTCCAGCCAAGCAAGACAGCACCATCGCGGTCAATTTCCTTTGACCGTTTCAGATATTCGCCCCATTCGTAGGAAACAATCTCTACGTCAACACCGACTTCTTTGAAATCAGCTTGAATGAGTTCCGCCATCCGACGGGCATTCGGGTTGTAGGGGCGTTGGACAGGCATTGCCCAGATTTTCATTTTCAAGTCTTTGACACCGGCATCATCCAGCATCTTTTTGGCAGCTGCAGGATCATAACTGTCATCCTGTATCGCCTCATTATAAGACCAGATGGTCGGTGGAATAGGGTTCTTCGCAGCCTTGCCAGCTCCTTGGAAAACCGCATCCAATATTGCCTGCTTGTTGATGGATTTATTCAAGGCTTTGCGTACCTCTGGATTATCAAAGGGTGCAACTTGCGTATTGTAAGCAAGATACCCGACATTCAAGCCTTCCTGTTCGGGAAGCTTCAAACTGCTGTCATCGCGAATGGCTTGCAGGTCTGCCGGGTTCGGATACGGATTGAAATGACATTCACCGGCAAGAAGGCGCTGGTGACGAACGGATGAATCTGGCGTAATGGCGAAAATCAAATCGTCAATTTTTGCCCGGCCGGCCCAATAGTCATCATGAGCTTTATAGCGAATGACAGCGTCCTTTTGATAATTGACAAACTTGAAAGGGCCCGTTCCAACTGGTTTCTGGTTGAGATCTTCCATGTTGCCTGACGCGGCCAATTGATCCGCATATTCCTTGGACATAATGGACGCGAAATCCATGCCCAGATTTGCAATCATCGGTGCTTCCGGCCTGTTCAAGATGAATTTGACTGTATTATCATCGACTTTAACAACATCTTTAAGGAGATCCGGCATGGACATACCGTCAAAATACTCCCAGGCGGTACCCGCCGTATATTGATTCCATGGATGATCTTTATCCAGCTGCCGCTTGAAAGAGAAGACAACGTCATCAGCGTTCATGTCGCGGCTTGGTGTAAAATAATCCGTTGTATGAAATTTAACGCCTTTACGGAGGTTGAATGTGTATTCCAGCCCATCGTCAGAAACCGACCAGCTTTCGGCAAGTCCGGGTCCAATTGAGGTTGTTCCAATTTCAAATTCTGCAAGTTTATTATATACCTGCCGGGAAGACGCATCGAAAGTCGTCCCTGCTGTATAAAGCGCTGGATCAAAACCCTCTGGTGAGCCTTCTGAGCAATGAACAAGTGTTTTCGCCTGCGCACTGCCAATCATCATCGCCGACGCCAATACAGCTGACAGCAATAGTTTTTTGGATCCCATTATTTCACTCCCTGATATTTAATGGATGATCTGATTCCTGTTAGTCCCTCTCAGATCTGGCAACGACCTTACCTAATTATTTTACAGTTGGAAATAGTTATTAGTTTTGTCAGTTAAATTGCTGGATTATATAAGAATTCTGCAATTAAAAATATTCTGCTGTTGGCGTTTCGTACACGTAAACCTTTAATTAGGAGAGCGAAACTTTCCATTAGAGTTATTACAAAAGGGAATCAGCCGCTTCTGAAGCAATTTCAAAGGCCCTCAGTCTTGCTGCATGATCAAAGATCTGAGCAGTCAAAATGATTTCATCTGCGGCTGTTTCATTCTTGAATTTGACCAGGTCTCTGCGGATATCCTCCGGATCTCCAAGCGCTGTATATGTCATAAATCGTGAAATAACGGCTTGCTCCTGAGGACCTAACTGATCGCCAAAGCCTTTCACTGGTGGTGGAAGCTGTACTGGATTTCCAGTTGCGAGTTTGATCACGCCTTGCATCAGAGACGTAGAGATGTAATCAGCCTCTTCCTTTGTATCGGCAGCTTGTAAATTCATTGCAGCAATTACATAAGGTTCTGAAAGCTGCGCTGAGGGGCGAAAATCCCGTCGGTAAATATGAAGGGCTTCTTGCAGGTGAGTGGGGGCAAAATGGGAGGCAAAGGCGTAGGGCAGGCCTAGATAGGCAGCAAGTTGCGCGCCGTACAAGCTGGAGCCAAGAATATAAAGCGGTATGTGTAATCCGGCGCCGGGCACGGCTTTTAAACGCTGACCCGGTTCCGGATCCGCGAAATATTGTTGAAGCTCCTGTATGTCTGCTGGAAAGCTATCCACATCACTGGTCATGGATCGGCGCAGGGCATGGGCTGTCAATCCATCAGTTCCGGGGGCCCGGCCCAAGCCAAGATCAATACGATCGGGATACAGGGAGGCGAGGGTCCCGAATTGCTCGGCAATCACCAATGGTGCATGATTTGGCAGCATAACACCGCCGGATCCCAACCGAATTGAATTGGTATGCGCGCCGACATGGGCCAGCAGGACTGAGGTTGCGGCACTGGCAATACCCGGAATGTTATGATGCTCCGCGAGCCAGTACCGATAAAACCCTTTCTTTTCAGCTAGCTGGGCGATTTCGACTGAATTGCGAAAAGATTGGGCGGCGTCGCTACCTTGTGTGATAGGGGCCAGGTCCAGAACCGATAATCGTGTCATATTATGGAATTGCCTTTTTAATTGCTTTGTTCAGTGATGGCGGTTTTCATTGCGCTTTGTCAAGGCAGATTAAGAAAGCAGCTTTGCCTGCAGCG
Source organism: Sneathiella marina (assembly GCF_023746535.1). Taxonomy (GTDB): domain Bacteria; phylum Pseudomonadota; class Alphaproteobacteria; order Sneathiellales; family Sneathiellaceae; genus Sneathiella; species Sneathiella marina. The sequence goes on from NZ_CP098747.1 coordinate 1,564,528, forward strand.
CAATGTCGGGTACGCTACGGGCCTTGGGGATGCAATTTGCTGTTTGGGAGAACACA